>NZ_QPEQ01000001.1:2540300-2857838 GCF_009455625.1 Paraburkholderia bonniea
TGACACGGCCACCATTCACCAGCTTGCCGAACAGCAGTTCGTCAGCTAACGCGCGGCGGATCGTGTCCTGAATCAGGCGTTGCATCGGGCGGGCGCCCATCAGCGGATCAAAGCCGTTCTTCGCCAGATGCTTGCGCAGCGCATCGGTAAAGAGCGCATCGACCTTCTTCTCGTGCAGCTGATCTTCAAGCTGAATCAGGAACTTGTCGACCACACGCATGATGATTTCTTCATCCAGCGGACGGAAGCTGATCGTGGCATCCAGCCGGTTACGAAACTCCGGCGTGAACATCCGCTTGATATCGACCATTTCGTCGCCCGCTTCACGCCGCGTCGTAAAGCCGATGGTGGTTTTGTTCATCGACTCCGCACCCGCATTGGTCGTCATGATGATGATGACGTTGCGGAAATCTGCCTTGCGGCCGTTGTTATCCGTCAGCGTGCCGTGATCCATCACCTGCAGCAGCACGTTGAAAATATCCGGATGCGCTTTCTCAACCTCGTCAAGAAGCAGCACGCAATGCGGTTTTTTCGTCACGGCTTCGGTCAGCAGGCCACCCTGATCGAACCCGACATAGCCCGGCGGCGCGCCAATCAAGCGGCTCACCGCATGCCGTTCCATGTATTCAGACATGTCAAAACGAATCAGCTCGATCCCCAGCGTGAACGCCAGTTGCCGTGCCACTTCAGTTTTACCGACCCCCGTCGGGCCTGAAAACAGGAACGAACCAATCGGCTTGTCAGTCTTGCCGAGGCCTGCGCGCGCCATCTTGATCGCAGCGGCCAGCGCATCAATTGCCGGGTCCTGGCCAAAGACGACGCTCTTCAGATCGCGGTCGAGTGTCTGCAGCTTGCTGCGATCATCCTGTGACACGCTTTGCGGCGGCACGCGCGCCATCTTCGAAATGATTTCCTCGATCTCGCCCTTACCGATCGTCTTGCGCTGTTTCGACTTCGGCAAGATGCGCTGCGCGGCACCCGCTTCGTCGATGACATCAATCGCCTTGTCCGGCAAATGACGGTCGGTGATGAAACGCGCCGACAGTTCCGCCGCAGCGGAAAGCGCGCTGGCCGAATATTTCACGCCATGGTGTTCTTCGAAACGCGACTTCAGCCCGCGCAGAATCGCCACGGTTTGCTCCACGGTCGGCTCTGTTACATCGACCTTCTGGAAGCGGCGCGAAAGTGCGGCGTCTTTTTCAAAAATGCCGCGGTATTCGGTGAAAGTGGTCGCCCCCAGGCATTTGAGTGTGCCGGACGACAGCGCGGGCTTAAGCAGGTTGGACGCATCAAGCGTGCCGCCCGATGCTGCACCCGCGCCAATCAGCGTGTGAATTTCGTCGATGAAAAGAATCGCGTGGGGCCGCTCTTTCAACTCTTTGAGCACGGTCTTCAAGCGTTGCTCGAAGTCGCCCCGGTACTTGGTGCCCGCCAGCAATGCACCCATGTCCAGCGAATACACCTGCGCATCAGCCAGGATATCGGGCACTTCGCCGCGCGTGATGCGCCAGGCCAACCCTTCAGCAATTGCGGTTTTGCCCACCCCGGCTTCGCCCACCAGCAACGGATTGTTTTTGCGCCGGCGGCACAGCACCTGCACCACACGCTCGACTTCCGGCTCACGGCCAATCAGCGGGTCAATGCGGCCCTCTTTCGCCATCTGGTTCAGGTTTTGTGTGAACTGGGCCAGCGGGGTTTCTTTTTGTGCCGCCGCTTCGTCAGACTCGGCACCCGCGTCGCCCGCTTTCGCGGCGTCCGTGCTGCTGGTCTTGGCGATCCCGTGAGAAATGAAATTCACCACGTCCAGGCGCGTCACACCCTGCTGCTGCAGGTAATACACCGCGTGCGAATCTTTCTCGCCGAAGATCGCCACCAGCACGTTCGCGCCGGTCACTTCCTTTTTGCCGTTCGAGGTGGATTGCACATGCATGATCGCGCGCTGGATCACGCGCTGAAACCCGAGCGTAGGCTGGGTATCGACATCTTCCGCGCCTGGTACGGTAGGTGTGTTGTCATGAATGAAGTTGCGCAAATTCTGCCGCAGATCTTCTATGTTGGCCGCGCATGCACGTAGCACTTCAGCGGCGGTCGGATTGTCCAGCAGCGCCAGCAAAAGATGTTCAACCGTGATGAATTCGTGCCGCGCCTGGCGTGCTTCCATAAACGCCATATGCAGACTGACTTCCAGTTCCTGGGCAATCATGCTTCCTCCATCAGACACTGCAGCGGATGCCCGGCCTGCCGTGCGTGGGTAACGACTTGCTCGACTTTGGTCGACGCGATGTCCCGCGTATAGACCCCACAAACACCTCTACCTTCCCGATGCACTTTCAACATGATCTGCGTGGCAGTTTCACGATCTTTGCTGAAATATTCCTGCACGATCATCACCACAAATTCCATCGGCGTGAAGTCGTCGTTCAGTAACACCACTCTGTACATGGACGGCGGCTTCAGCTTGCGCGTCTGCCGCTCTATCACTGTACTGCCCTGCTTGTCCGGATTAATCGCCATACGTCCATTCTAAACAACTCGGACAGGTCCGCGCCCCTGCCAAAACCCGCCCGCAAGACTCAGGAGGCTGTTCTCCCATGACCTGGCGGCACGCCCGGTATCTGTGTCGTGCGCTAGTCCGGTCGCAGCACCGGTCCAGCGTGTGTTCCATCAATGTCCTGCGTGCTAACCAATGTGTTTCGAGCTACTGCCTAAGATCTGTCTGAAATTTGTCCTAGCCAGCGGCGTTGCACGAGTATGGCACAACCCCTGCCCGATTGAAGCCGTCTAGTAACACCGCACTGTGTCTCTTTAGCACCGGCACGAAGTATCCCGGCTCATATGCGTCGCTTATGCTCTTTTTCAAGATTGAGGGTTCATATGGCGAGGTTCATATCTCGATATGGCACAAAAAAACAGCAAAAATATTAAAAATGGATTCTTTACAACGGCAACCGGAATATCTCAAAATTTTCTTGACACTCGAATAAAGAGACTCAACAATCAAGCTGGCACTTATTTCAATGCGCAGTAAATCGAAGTAATGCCGATGGTGAGCTTGTGAAAGAAGAAGCGGCTGTGAGTCACAGCCGTTAAGCTTTTCGAGGGCTCGTGGTAGTCACATGAGACAGGGGAAGTAGGAATGTCAACTGGTACGGTTAAATGGTTTAACGATGCAAAAGGTTTCGGTTTCATTACGCCCGATGAAGGCGGTGAAGATTTGTTTGCACATTTCTCGGCAATCCAGATGAACGGGTTCAAAACCCTCAAGGAAGGCCAGAAAGTGAGCTTCGAGATCGTGCAAGGCCCCAAAGGCAAGCAGGCCTCGAATATTCAGGAAGCGGTTTAGCCTTCTCGGTTTCCGTGATCCAGAACCCGGCTTAAAGCCGGGTTTTTTCATATGTGGCCTGATTTAAATAATGCGTATTGATTAAATCACTTTCAGCGTCGCCATCATGCCGAGATCTTCATGTTCCAGGATATGGCAATGAAACATCCGCTCGCCCGTCATCGATTGAAGCGTCGCTATCCGCACAGTTTCACCAGATTGAAGATTGACCGTATCGCGCCATGCCAAAAATGGTTCCGGTGTGTTAATTCCGTTTAATTCGCGGGCCAGCACCTGAAACTGTGTGCCATGCAAATGAAATGGATGATCCATGTCGGTACGGTTCTCAAGCGACCATTGCTCTACCTCGTCGCGGCGGCTGGTCAGCATGACCTGTGACGGGTCGAATACCGCGCCGTTAATCATGAATTTCATCCCGCGTGGCAGCGCTGCATGTGCCGTCATCGGCGTCGCTCCCGGTGCGTCATGCTGCATCGGCAATGCGTCCATCTCCATGGCTTCTGTGAATACCACCGTTTTTTGCGCCACTGGCGTGCCCAGCGCCGGCACTCGCCGCAGTTGCGCCGGAAGTGGACGGCGCACGCCGGCAGCAGCAGGTGAGCCCGCCGGAGCGGCGAAATGCACCTGCGCCAGCACCCTGGCCGGATCTGGCGGCAAGCTGCCGTGCGACAGCGCCATCTTGCCGCGGTCGTAAGCCGCGGCGCTCAAACTGCCCTGATGCGCCACAGAACCCACCGGCACGATCAACTCGGCCCGCTCGCCAGGCGCGAGCAGTAGCTCTGTCAAGCCATCACGGGGCTGCGCCAGCAAGCCGCCGTCCGTGCCAACCTGGCTAAAACGCTGGTTCGCGCCAAGCGTCAGCTTCAGGTAGCGAGCGTTGCAGCCGTTCCAGACGCGCCAGCGTTCGTCCTCTACCACCTCAATGCGCGGCTGATGCGCGCCATTAAGCAGCACGAATTGCCCTTCGCGGCCATTCATCCAGTCCAGCGTCTCGTTCGGTGCAATCGTGCCGTCTTGGGCGAGCTTCAGATCGGTAAAGAACAGATGGCGTTCAGGCCAGCCCTGCAAGGGATCATCGGCGGCGCGCACGATGAACGGCCCCGCCAGCCCGCGAAACACCTGCTCGGCGGTCATCATGTGGGGATGCGGGTGATACCAGTAGGTGCCCGCACTGCCGCGCGGCAGCGTAAACCGGTAGAGGCGGCTCGCGCCTGGGGCCACTGGATCGGCAGGATTGCCGTCCTGATCGGGCGGCACCGGCAAGCCGTGCCAGTGGATGGTCGATGGCTGAGGCAGATGGTTGATAAAGCGGATTTCGACCGTATCGCCTTCGCGCACGTCGATCAGCGGGCCAATCGCCGGTTCCGTTGAGCCTGGTGCCGGGTGCTGGGTCTGCGGATCGTATTGCCAGACCAGCGTCGGTGCTCCGGCAAGCCATTGATGCGGCACCGGATGCGCCACCAGGGTCGCCCGGAACACGCCCGGCTCACGGCTGGTATTAGCCAGCGTGCGTAATGCGGGAAGCGGTGCGCCAACCGGCAACGCATCCATGGGGGCTAATCCGGCACCAGTTGGCTGGCCCATTACGGTGGAGCCCATCTCAGGCATCCCGGCCATCTCAGGCATCGGGTGTGCTGCGTGGGCCGAATGCGCCGCGTGCTGGGCGAAGGTCTGCCGGGTGAAGAACGAGGCGAGCGCGAGGCTCAGCGTCTGGGCGAAAAAAGTTCTGCGGAGCATGTCAAAGGTCCTCGATGTGGGTTTGTTGCTGATGCGATATGGCCGGGGCCAGTCGCCTGGGCCATCGCTCGGGTTCAGGCAGCGCGCTGATCAATCGGAGGACGAAGCAAAGGGGGATGCGTGATGCTGTTCAGGCGGCTGGTGTGGCGCGCCGGTGGTGGCAACGAGGTGTCGCGGAGCATGGCAAAGCCACTGCGCCAGGTGCCCGGCAAGGAGCAGCACACGTGGCTGCAAGCGGCGTGGCAATCAGTCCCAGCGCACGGGGCATGGGCTAGATCTGGCGCGTCAAGTCCTGCACAAGCTGGCTTCTCAGCGCGCGTAACGGCGAGCGGCACCGGCACTGCCGTCATCACCCTGGCCGCCAGCGCCGTGTGCAACGGGTCACTTGCTGAGGCTGGGGCTGAGGCCGCAGCGAATACGCCCGGCCAGCCGCAGACAAACAGTGGCAGCAGTAGCACCATGCACCAGCGTTGCAAAAGAGCCATTTAGCAAAAAGGTGCCGAGGCACCAGAGAACTCAACCGGGCAGATCATAGCTCACACCCCGTCTTGCTCCAGGCTTCATTTCCGGCGAAACCCCTTCTTTACTCCATGCAACATCCGCTAAATCTGGACAAAACGCTGCGCCTTAGCCAGCCGCCGGTGCGCTTCCGTCAACGCCTCAGTAAAAACACTTAATTTAATTGCATTACGATTGAACTCATTTCAATGCAATTTTTTTGACTCTATCCTGATTTAAATACAGGATGCCCCACGGCCTGCAACGACCGCCTTCATCATGTTGTGCCTTGCCTTATCCGATGCCTTCTGAGGAACTGGAAATGAATCACGTCGCGCCCTTGATCGCCGCCCTGCAAGCTGAACTCGGCGCGGCTGCGGTCATCACCGCTGAAGCCGATCTGGAAGGCTTTATCGAAGACTGGCGTGGCCGCTACAAAGCACCAGCGATCTGCGTGGTGCTGCCGTCCAGCACCGGGCAAGTGGCCGCAAGCGTGCGTCTGTGTGCCGCTCATGGCGTGCCGGTGCTCGCACAAGGTGGTAACACCAGCCTGTGTGGTGGCGCAATTCCCGCGCAAAGTGGCCCGGCCCCAGTAATCGTGAATTTGTCGCGGATGCGCCGCATCCGTCAGATCGACGCGGCCAACGGTTCAATGGAAGTCGAAGCCGGTTGCGTGCTGCAAACCGTGCAGGACGCGGCAGCAGCGGCGCAGCGGCTGTATCCGGTGAGCCTCGGTGCGGAAGGCTCGTGCCAGATCGGCGGCACGCTGGCAACCAACGCGGGTGGCACAGGCGTGCTGCGCTACGGCAACACGCGTGACAACGTGCTCGGCGTCGAAGTGGTGCTGCCCGACGGCACGATCTGGAATGGCCTGCGTGCGCTGCGCAAAGACAATACCGGGCTAGATCTGAAGCATCTGTTCATCGGCACCGAAGGCACGCTGGGCATCATCACCGCCGCCACGCTGAAATTGCATCCATTGCCCACGCACCATGCGCTGGCCTGGTTCGCGCCTTGTGATCCGGCTGCGGCGCTACGCGTGCTCGGTCTGTTTCAGGCTGCGTGTGGCGCGCGTCTCGCCGCATTCGAAATGATTAACCAGCAACAACTCGAACTGGTTCTGGAACACGTGCCCGAGCGGCGCAATCCGCTAGCCGGGACGCATCCGTGGCATGTGCTGGTCGAGCTGGCCGATACTGGCGGCCATGAGGCTATGGCAGCGCTGCTGCAACAAACACTGGAACACGCGGCCGAAGCCGGTTTGATTCTCGATGCCGTGCTGGCGAGCAACGAAAGCCAGCGCAGCGCGTTGTGGGAAGTCCGTCACAGCGTGTCCGAAGCCAACAAGAAAGGCGGCCTTGGCCTGACCACCGACTGTGCCGTGCCACTCTCCGCCGTGCCCGCCTTTATCGAGCAGGCCACGCAAGCAGTGCATGCGCTTGAGCCTGGGCTTGAGATCCTGGTGGTCGCTCATTTGGGCGATGGCAACGTGCATTTCATCCCATTCTTCTCCTTCGAGCGCTGGCGCGCGCTCCCCGATTCCGCCGCCACCGCTGGCGCTTTACGCCGCTGTGTCAACGATGTCGCGCATGCGCTGCATGGCACCTTTAGCGCGGAGCATGGCGTGGGCCAAACCGGCCTCGCCGAAATGGCGCATTACAAATCTCCCGCTGAGCTCTCATTGATGCGTGCCGTCAAGCAAGCGCTTGACCCTGCTAACCGCTTTAACCCCGGACGTCTCGTGCCTGAACCTGAATCATCGAAACCATTGCCGGCATCAGCGGCCTGAAACCCGCTTGAACCTGCCTTGAAGCACGCTTGAGCCGCGCCTGAATCTGCCTGAACCCAACCCGGCCTGGTCCAGCCAGGCCAGGCGGCCGAAGCTCAACCCTGTCCGCCCTTTTCCGTCTCACGGCGATGGCGTCCTTTTCCTCCTCTGGAGCCGATATGAAAAAGCAGCCTGCACGCGATCCAATTCAGCAGCCACGCCGCCGCACCGCCCTCAAAACCGCTGCGGCCGGTGTCGCCGCAGTCGCGTTCCCCTTCGTCTGGACGCCCTCGCGCGCCGCCACCAAGCGCATCGTGATCCGTGATGACGGTGGCATTTACACCAAGGCGTTTGGCGCGGTGTTTTATCGTCCATTCAAGGAAAAAACCGGCATCGAAGTGGTGGGTGTCCAGGCCAACGCCGAACCGACCGCGCTCATCAAAAGCATGGTCGAAACCGGTAGCTACACATGGGACATGGCCAAGCTGAGCCAGCCCGCGATCTTGCTACTGACCGGTGGCGGCAAGGATTATCTGGAAAAGCATGGTCTGGAATCAGACCCAGTGATCGCCAAAATTCCCGCGCAATACATGTCGCCGTATGGCGTCGGTAACAACGTCTATACGACCGTGCTGGCGTATCGCAAGGATGCGTTCAAGGGCCGGCGCGCGCCGCAATCGTGGGCCGATATGTGGAATTTGAAGGATTTTCCAGGCCGCCGCGGCTTGCGCAAATATCCCTTCGACACCATCGAAGAAGCATTGATGGCCGATGGCGTCGCGCCAGGCCAGGTGTATCCGTGCAACTTCGACCGGGCGTTCGCCAGCCTGAGCAAGATCGCCAAACAGGTGGACGTGTGGTGGACCACCGGCGCGCAAGTCGAGCAAATGCTCGGCTCGGGTGAGGTGGACATCATCAGCACCTGGGTGTCACGTGCGCAGTCGGCAATCGCTAATGGCGCGCCGGTCGGCATCGTGTGGAACCAGAACATCTGGGGCTGCGACAACTGGTCGATTCTCAAAGGCACGCCGAATGCGAATGCTTGCCGCGAGTTCATCAAGTTCGCCTCCGATCCCAAGCGCCAGGCTGCACTGGTCGAATATTTCCCGGCTGGCGTGACGCAACCCGAAGCGTTCAACTACATCAAGCCCGAGATCGCCAAAAACTGCCCAACCTTTCCCGCCAACATGAAAACCGGGCTGCATATCGACGCCCAGTTCTGGAAAGACAAGCAAAGCGCCGGGCTCGAACGGTTCAATCGCTGGATCCTGACCTGATCTCCGTTTTCACTCTTACGCGTGCCGCTTCCCATGCCTGCCTCGAACCTCAAAATCTCCGGACTGTGCAAGCGCTATGGCGACTTCGTTGCTCTCGCGCCCACGGATCTCGACGTCGCCCAGGGCGAATTTCTCACGCTGCTCGGCCCTAGCGGCTCGGGCAAAACCACGTTGCTCAGCCTGATCGCCGGGCTGGCGCAACCGGATGCGGGCACGCTGCGCATCAATGGCGCGGATGTCACGTATGGCGCGCCCTATGAGCGGGACATCGGCATGGTGTTCCAGAACTACGCGCTGTTTCCGCATATGACGGTGGCGGAAAACATTGCGTTCCCGCTGCAAATGCGCAAAACCGACGCTAAGGCGACGCAGGACAAGGTGATGCAGGCGCTGGAGATGGTGCATCTGCCACACGTGGCCAAACGCTTTCCGCGTGAGCTGTCAGGTGGCCAGCAACAGCGCATCGCGCTGGCACGCTGCATGGTCTACCGGCCCTCGATCATCTTGATGGACGAGCCGCTGGGGGCGCTCGATAAAAAGCTGCGTGACCATATGCAGCTTGAGATCAAGCGGATTCACCGGGAACTCGGCACGACGATTGTCTATGTCACGCACGATCAGGAAGAAGCCATGACGATGTCGGATCGCATCTGCCTGATGAACCATGGCTCGATTGCCCAGCTCGGCACGCCCGCGGATTTGTATTTCCGCCCAAACAGCGTGTTCGTGGCGGATTTTCTCGGCGAATCGAATCTGCTCGATGCGGTGGTCACGCACCGCTCTGGCGACCAGGTGCAGCTCAGCTTGCCAGGCAGCCCAGCAGCCCATGCCATGGCCTACGACCCAAAGATCGCCAACGGCCGCAACATCAAGCTGATGCTGCGGCCGCAAAACCTGCGCGTACACGAGACCGTCACGGCCACCACAGCTACAGCCACAACCAGTGCCGCGCCAGGCGGCATGCTCTCGGCGCAGCTCACGGACATCATGGTCACCGGCAGCATGACCAAGCTGTATCTGCAAGCGTCCACCGCCGCTGCGGCACCGCTGGTCGCCGCCTTCCCGACAAACCAGCTGGGCAGCCAATACGCCATCGGGCAAACGCTCAACCTGTCGTGGCTCGCCACTGACGCTGTTGCCATCGCGGAGTAACTCATGAGCCAGCCTGCCCTGAGCGCTCCGCGCCCTAACCCTACGCACGCCTCACGTCCGCCACGCTGGCACACGTGGTTGCGGCCCAGCATGAAAGCCGCGCCGATCGTGATCTTGCTCCTGGTGATGCTGATCTATCCGGTGGGCCAGTTGCTGTTGCTCAGCGTGCATGACGGCAGCCACTTCACGCTGGTGGAATACCAGCGTCTGTTCGCCTCTCCGGTGTATGTCGAAGTGCTGTTGATCACGCTGAAGATCGCGCTGTGGACCACCTTCTTCTCCGTCCTCACCGGCTATCCGGTGGCCTATCTGATCTCGACACTCACGCGCGAGCGCAAGAACCGCTTGCTGTTCTGGGTGCTGCTGTCGTTCTGGACCAGCTTTCTGGTGCGGACTTTCGCGTGGGTCGTGCTGCTTGGGCGCAACGGGGTCATCAACCACACGCTGATGAGCCTTGGCATCATCAGCCAGCCGCTTGACCTGCTGTACAACTTCTCCGCCGTCGTCATCGGCATGGTGCATGCGCTGATGCCGCTAGCCGTGCTCACCATGCTCTCAGTGATGGAGAACATCGACCGCACGCTGCCGCGCGCCGCCGCAACGCTCGGTGCCCGCCCTGGCACGGTGTTCTGGAAGGTGTATTTCCCGCTCTCGCTGCCCGGTGTCGCCGCTGGTGCGCTGATGGTGTTCGTCACAGCAATTGGCTTTTTCATCACGCCCACGCTGCTCGGCGGCCGTCATCAAACGATGATTACCCAGCTCATCATTGACCAGGTCATGCAAGCGCTGAACTGGGGCTTTGCGGGGGCGATCTCGGTGCTGTTGCTGGCGGTCGTGCTGCTGGTGTTTCTGCTGTACGACCGGCTCGTCGGACTCTCGACGATGGCCGGTGACAGCAGTGCCACACGTGGCCCGCAAGCGCGCGGGGCGTGGAGCCGCAAGCTGGGTGACGCGGTGCTCAGCACGCTGGGCCGCGCCACCGATCTGCTGCTGGCGCTAGTGCCACGCCGTGTCCGTGGCCGTGGTCGCAGCAACGACGGCGAAAACCCGTTGCTGCGCGGCGTGGTGCTCGCACTGCTGGTGTTTCTCACGGCACCCGCTCTGCTGATGTTTCCGCTTTCATTCGATGCCGCTTCGGGCCTGTCCTGGCCACCGCATGGCGTGTCGCTGCAGTGGTATCAGCAAATCATCGATTCACCGCTCTGGATGCAAGCCATCACGCGCTCAATGCTGGTTGGCATTGGCACCGGTGTTTTGTCGATGCTGATCGGCACCCCCGCCGCCTTCTTGCTGGTGCGCGGCAATCTGCCCGGCAAAGCAGCAATGCTGGCCTTCGTCCTGGCTCCCATCGTGGTGCCGCGCATGATTATCGCGGTCGGCGTGTTTTATTTCTTCGCTGAAATCGGCCTGGTCGGTTCAGCCATCGGCCTCGTGCTGGCGCACACCATGGTGGCGGTGCCGTATGTCGTCATCACGATGATGGCGGTACTGCGCAACTACGACACCCGGCTCGATCTGGCGGCGTACAGCATGGGCGCGCGGCCGTGGGCCACGCTGCGCCGTGTGACCTTCCCGATTCTCGGCGCGGGGCTGATGTCGTCGTTCCTGTTCGCCTTCGCCACTTCATTCGACGAGCTGACAATCGCGCTCTTCACCTCAGGCGGCCTGAGCACCACCTTGCCCAAGCAGTTCTGGGACGAGCTGACTATGCAGATTTCGCCCGTCATCGCCGCCGTATCAACCTGCCTGTTCCTGTTTATCGCGGCGCTGATCTGGGTGGCAGACCGTCTACGCCGCCGCAGCCTCGCTTCCTGAACGCATCATCACAGCCATTACAGAGAGTTCTTATGCTTGCATCCCAACAGTTACGCGGCGTGATGCCCGCCATTCCGACGCCAGTCCATGCGGATGGCACGTTGCACGTGGAGGCCGCTCGCGCCCTCACCGGCTATCTGCTCAAACAAGGCGTGGATGGTCTGCTGCCGCTTGGTGGCACTGGTGAATATGGCGCGCTGGCGCGTGCCGAACGGATTCGCATGGCCGAAGTCACGGCCTTGCAGGCGGCGGGCACCGTTCCGGTGATCGCTGGCGTGCTGGATCCGGGCTACCACGACGCACTGCAAGCGGGCCGAGAATTCGCCGCCGCAGGGGCCGATGGCTTGCTGGTGCTAACGCCCTACTACACCAACCCGACCCAGCAAGGCATTCGTGATTACTACCTGCGTTATGCCGATGAATCACCATTGCCCATCCTGATCTATGAAATTCCGTACCGCACCCGGATTGCGATTGCACCTGAAGTGCTGCATGAGCTATCACGCCATGAACGGATCATCGGCATGAAGGCGTGCAATACCGACATGTGGCATTTCCTGCGCACGGTGGCGGGGGTCGATGATTCGTTCGCGGTGCTTAGCGGCGAAGACACGTTATTTCCGCTGCACATGGCAGCAGGCGCACGCGGCGGCATTGTGGTGACCGCGACGCTGCTGCCCACGGCCTGGCGGAAGATTTATCAACTGTCAGCGGAAGGCCACACGCGCGCCGCGCTGACGCTGCATCGCTCGCTGATTCCGTTGATGAACCTCGCGTTCTCGGAGACCAATCCAGGGCCCATGAAAGCGGTGCTCGACCTGATTGGCGTGGATGCCCCAGCGATGCTGGCACCGCTGGTGCCAGCCGAGGCCAGCCTGGTAGCGAAGCTGCGGGCTGAGCTGGGCAAGCAGCTTGCCGTGTTTGAACGCAGCCATTGAGGGCGCTCGGGGCTAAGGGCGGCAGCCAGACGGCCCCGGGACAGGGCAAGTAGCAGGTGTTGGGCTGTGTGAGCTGTGTGAGCAGTTGGGCGCTCACACCGCCTGCGCATGTACCAGCGCTCCCGCCCCGCGCAAAGCTAAAAGCAAGCGCTAAAGAACCAGACACACGCCTTTAGCGCGTATACCCCGCCAGACGCGACTTCGAAATCGACGTCGCCGCAACCTGCACGTGCTGCGCCAGTTCGGCCTCCACCCGCTCGCGCGACCAGCGCGAAGTCGGCACCGAAATATTGATCGCCGCCACCCCCATGCCACCGTGATCGGTCACCGGCGCGGCCACCGAAATATCGCCCAGCACGGTTTCATTTTCGACCACCGCATAACCACGCCGTGCCACTTTGCGCACGCGCTCCAACAGCTTCTCAGAATCGGTTTCGGTGTAATGCGTCAGCGGCTCAAGCCGGGTTTGCGCGAGGATTTCTTCGACTCGCGCGGGGGCCAGCCGCGACAGAATCGCTATGCCCGCTGCGGTGAACATCGCGGGCAAACGCGCGCCCACCACGATGTCGATATTCACCAGATGCCGCCCCGGAAAACGCGCGACAAACACGATCTCGTGACCATCCAGCTCAAGCAGGTTGGTGGTCTCGCCCAGGCGTCGGCTGATGTCGAGCAGATAGGGCGAAGCCTTGCCGATCAGTTCGTTGGCGCGCACGTAGTTATAGGAAAACTGCAGCACCTTGGGCGTCAAGCCGTAGCTGCGGGTGTCTGGCACGCGATACAGATAGCCCAGCGCTTCAAGCGTATGCACCAGACGCTGGGTTGCACTGCGATCCAGCCCTGAGGCGCGGGCAATGTCGATCAGCGTCATATGCGGGCTCGGGCCATCAAATGCATGCAGCACCTGAAAAGCTTTTTCGGTCGAACCGACAAATAGCGAAGAGCGCGCTGGCGTGGAAGGGGAGGCGGAATCAGCGGCGGGATCGGAGGCAGTCATGGCAATTTAAGGAATGGGGGTTCCGTCAGTCATTGCATTGCATTGCAATCCGAGCGATTTTAATGCAATTAATTTTGCGGAAAAGCATCCGGAAAAACACCCCATGGCGCGAGGCGAATTTTTCTTTTTTCTGCGCCCGTGCTGGCGGAGAGGATCGCGCCAGAGACGAAAAACGCGGCTCATCTAGCCGCGCCTTATCTGCTTTCCTGTCAGCCGTTTCAACGCTTGTCTGCGCTTGCCAACCCTTGTCGTCAGCCCTTGGCATCAACCCTTGCCAGCCCATCAACCGAACGTGCCTGCTGTCGTGCCGCCATCGACCGTATAAAACATGCCGTTGGTATAGCTGGCCTCTGGCGACGACAAATGCGCGATCACATTAGCCACCTCATCGGCGCGAGCCAGGCGGCCCAGCGGCATGCGATTTTCGTAAAACGCCCGGTCGTAACGCGGGTTTTCCGCGAACAGCTCATCGGCCATCGGCGTTTCGACAAACCCCGGACACACCGCATTACTGCGAATGCCTTCGCGCGCATGGTCAAGCGCGAGGCAGCGTACAAGGCCGATCACCGCATGCTTGGACGCGCTATACGCGGCATAGCCAATCGAGCCACGCAAGCCCGCGTCCGAGCTCACGGCGACAAAACTGCCACCGCCGCTGGCGATCATGTGCGGCAGCGCATGGCGCGCCAGTAGAAACACGCCACGCAGATTCACCTCAATCACCTGATCCCATTCGTCCTCGCTGATCTCGGTCACCCGGCCCTTGCGCGCAATGCCAGCGGCCGCTACGACGGTATGCAGCCCGCCGAAAGCCTGCGCGGCACGCTGCACAGCCGCTTGCAAATCGGCCGAGTGCGCGACGCTGGCGCGCAACGCGAGCACCTTGCCGCCGAACGCCGCGGCCTCATCCGCCACCGCCTGCAACCGCGCCGGGTCGAGATCCACCAGCGCGACATCCGCACCACGCCGGGCTAGCACCAGCGCAGTGGCGCGGCCAATGCCGGATGCAGCACCCGTAATCAATGCGGACTCTTTACGATCTACCTTCATGGATGTGCCTGCCATCTTCTGAGTGAATTTTCCGGGCCGGCTGAAAAATCAGCCGCCCCCACACCACCGCCGTCAGGTTTGCACCTGCCAGCAAGCGCAGCGCTGCGCTGCGACGGTGCTGCAGCTAGCGCAGCACTTCGAGCGTGCGGCCCCAGCCGTTTTGCTCAGTAGCGAAAAAATCGCCAATCACATATGTCGCGCCCAGCACTTCCAACGGCTGAAATTCGTGCAGCGGATCGGTCGCAATCCCCGCTAGCTGAACCCGTGCCGCACCGTGACGCGCTGACGTCAGTTGAAAATCCGCTGAGGTGTCGCGTGCAATCACGCGCTTGTTCAGGATGCTGCCATCCGGCGCGGGCTGAACGTGCAGGTTCAGATGCGGCGTGGTGACCAGCGGCGGTGGCAGGTTCGCCGCAGCCGCCGTGGTTGCGTCAGAGGCCAGATCACACTCGATCTCGATCAGCGTCACGCCTTTGCGCACCACCGTGCCGCGCACCCGCTCGCCGTCTTCCAGCAGCTCAATCACGCCGAATTTCTTCGGATAGCCCCACAGGTCGCGCCCAGCGGCAATCGCCGCATCGTCGTCTTCGTACTCGAACAGAAAGTAGCCGCCCTGGCCGTCGCCGTAACGCACCGGCACGACGATGCCCGCATCCATGAACGGCACCTTGTTGCAATTCATGAAATCAGCGACATACACCAGCACGCGGTCATCGAGCGGCGTAAACGGCGTGGGGGCGAGATAACGCTCAAGCGTGGCCCGGTCGACGCGGCACACCGCGTTCAGCGAACGCTGGCGCGGGCAGTGATACGGGACAAACGGGTCCGGGATCAAAGGCGCGTGGATCGGGGCGTTATTGCCGTTTTGCACCAGATGCTTCGACACGTGATTCTCCAAAGTGAGGGGCCGGCCAGCGCCGGGAGCAAGGCGCAAGGCGCAAGGCCACCACCAGCGCCGCAGCCAGAAGCAGGCGCAGGGGCCTGCTGCCGGAGGCCATGCCAGGGAACTCCCGACCATGAAAATATATTAAAAATATTCACGATGATGATATATTGATAAAAAATTTCACACCAGATTTTTTTCTCTTCCTCCCGGAGACTCGCCATGACTGCCGCTGTTTATTCGTTGCCTGACGCCGCCCCGCTGTTCCCCAAGCCGCCCTACTACTACCGCAACTACCGCAAGCTGAGCGTGTTCTGCCGCACCGACAGCGCAGCGTTGGCGCGGATGTTGCCGCGGCATCTCACGGCGGTGTCAGATGTGATGGAAGTGTTCGTGATGGATGTGCCAGATGGCGGCCCGTTAGGCGCATACCGGGAAGGCGGAATCGTGGTGCCGGTTGAATGCGGCGGCCAGCGCGGCGGTCATGTTTTATACGAATTTGTGACAAATGATGATTCAATGGCGGCCGGGCGTGAAATCTGGGGTTACCCGAAAAAGATGTCGAAGGTGGATTGGTCCGAACATGAAGGACGCGTGCGGGGCCGGGTCGTGCGCCGTGGCGAAATTCTGATCGATGCAGATTTTCGTCCTGACGCCAACGTGTCGTTCGACAAACCACCGCTGCAGCCGCGCTATCAGGTAAAGCGGTTTCCTGCTGTGAACGGTGAAGGCTTCGACATGGACCGGGTGATCGTCAATGAGCTGCAAGACGCCACGGTGCATCAACGGGTGGTTGGCAGCGCCACCGTCTCGTTAGGCGGCAATCCGCAAGATCCGTTGCACGAATTGCCGGTGCTCAAGGTACTTGGCGCTGAATTCATCGTGGCTGATTTCACGCTGACTTTCGGCCGGTTTCTGGACTAGGCCGCAGTTGGGCCATGCGCCGCCCCAGGCGTATGGCCGGAGCTCAGGCAGTTGCACATCTAGAGCATCTCAAGCCGCGCTCTAAGGCAAGCAAAAACACGACACCTCACCACACGAACCGTCACACGCGCCGTGCCAGCACGTCGTGTGTGACCACTGGAACTGGAGACTGACATGAAGAAATCGCTATCCGCTGCCGTGTTTGCCGCCCTGGCCACGTTTTCCGCCAGCACCCTGGCTGTCGAGCCGTTAACCATCGGTGCCTCGGCCCCGCTCTCGGGCGCACAGGCTTACTTCGGCAGTTCATGGCTCAACGGGCTGCAGCTGTATATCGACCAGGCGAATGCCGCAGGCGGGGTTGGCGGCAGAAAAATCGCGCTGCAACGGCTGGACGACAAAGCCGACCCGCGCGAAGGCACACTGATCGCGCAAAAATTCTGTGACGAACGCGGCGTCGTGACCGCCGTGGCTCACATGAATAGCGGCGTGACGATTCCGACGATGGATATCTATAACGGCTGTGGCATGCCGCAACTCACCATTTCGACCAACCCGAAAGTCACGCAGCTTGGCTTTAAACACGTGTTCCAGGGCGCGCCGAATGATTCAGTGCAAGGCGAGCTCTCCGCCAGCTACGCCTACGGCACGCTGAATGCGCGCAAGGCAGCCGTGGTCAACGACAAGCAGGCGTTTGGCCAAGGCGTCTCGCAGGCCTTCACGGCCAGGTTCAAAAGCCTGGGCGGCGCGATTGCCAGCACCTCCAGCGTGAACCCGACTGACGTCGATTTCAGCTCCGTGCTGGCCACGCTCAAGCAGCAAGCGCCCGACGTGGTGTACTTCGGCGGCACGATGCCGCAGCTCGCGCTGTTCGTGAAGCAAATGCGCAGCGCAGGCATGAAGGCCACCTTCATGGCACCGGATGGCGCTTACACACCGCAGTTCTACGAGTTGTCGAGCGGTGCCGCCGCCAATGCCTATGTGACATTCCAGGCGCTGCCTTACGACGCGTCCCCGGAACTGCGTGACTTCGCCGCGAAATATCAGGCGAAGTTTGGTGCCGCGCCTGGCCCGCAAGCGGTCTATGGCTGGGTCTCTGGCCAGACGGTGGTGAATGCGATGAAGAGCGCGAAATCGCTAGACCGTGCGGGCATCCTCGCCGCGATGCGGTTGAGCAACTTCGACAGCTTGCTGGGCAAGGTCGCCTTTGACCCAGCTGGCGCGCTCAAGGGTGGCGGCCTCTTCATGTTCCAGGTGGAGGGCAAGAACTTCAAGCTGGTCAGCAAATAAGCCAGCGCACTCGCACGAAGCCCCCGTGTTGTGCGGGGGCTTCGTGCTGCCGGGCCATACGGGATGTGGGGCATGGGATGTGAAATATGCGGTATTGCAGCCGCACGCCTGGTGCCAGGCAAGACCAGGAGGCTTACTGGGCAAACACCCAGATAATCACCACCCGCTCGGTTTGCGATGGATTGCGTGAGTGATACCGCTGGCTGCGCCGGAACGAATAACTGTCACCGGCATTGAGGACGAAGTAATGGTCGTCGATCCAGAGCTCAAGCTGACCGCTCAGCACCATGCCGCATTCAAGCCCGGTGCCCTGCACGGATTTTTCCTCCGTTACGACGCCAGGATCGAAGGTCGACTGCATGAATTCAAGTTTCTCGCCCAGCTGTGGCGACAGCGCCTCAGTCAGGATGCCGTCCTGGCTCATGCGGCGGCGATTGCTCTGACGCACCACTAAACCACGTTCATCCGCCGGTGCCAGACCCGGTTCGTTATTCCGCAGAAACCAGCCCACAGTGACATTCAGCGTCGCGCTAATCGCGTACACGTCTTTCAGAGTTGGAGTAGACAAGCCCCGCTCGATCTGGCTGACATAGCCCACCGAGCGGTCCAGCGCACTGGCGAGCTGGTTAATCGTCATGCGGCGCGACTTGCGCAAGCCACGAATGTCTTCGCCAATGCCACGCACACCATCGGTCGCCGCGTCGAGATTGAGGTTGAGGTGGAGCTCCCCCTTGTCAGCCTCCGCTGGCTTCTTTTTCTGTGAAATTATTTTTGAATTTTTCATGAACGTGATAGATTTAGAGATAAATTCATCGACGTGAATAGTAGCACGGGCCTGGGGATGAAAAATAACCTCGGGACAAGATTAGCGATTAGCGCCACGGCACCAGCGGCATCTTCCACCGGTTTGTCAGCACGGGCAGCACAACCACGCCAGCCCATGCCGAAACATCAGGATCTCCTGCCATGACAGCATTTCTCACCCAGCAACTGTTTAACGCGCTGACTATTGGTTCCCTGTATGCGCTGATCGCGCTGGGCTACACGATGGTGTACGGCGTCTTGCGCCTGATTAACTTTGTGCACGGCGAATTCTTCATGCTTGGCGCGTATGTCTGCGTCGGCCTGGTGCTGTGGCTGCCGCAAACCGGCATTGCCATGCCGGTGCTAGCCGGGCTCGGTCTGCTCGCGGCCTTCACCGTGGTGGGCCTGGTGGGCGTGATGGTCGAGCGGCTGGCCTACAAGCCACTGCGCCATTCGTCACGGCTGGCCCCGCTGCTTAGCGCGCTGGGGTTGTCGCTGGCGTTTCAGGCCGCGGTGCAGGTGGTCTGCGGCCCGCAACCCATCGCCTTTCCGCAACTCATCCCCGCGCACCAGTTCAACATCGCCGGCGCGTCGCTCACCTCCACGCAGATCTACATCACGCTGTTCGCCTTCGCCTTGCTGGGGGCGCTGTACCTCTTCGTCAACAAGACCCGGCTGGGCATCATCGTGCGCGCCGTGTCGGAAAACTCGCGCACCTCGATGCTGCTCGGCATCCGCGTGGATCGCGCGATCAGCCTGGTATTCCTGATCGGCCCGGCGCTTGGCGGCGTCGCGGGCATGCTGTACGGCAACTACTACGGCATCGTGTCGCCCACCATGGGTGCCACCGTCGGTCTCAAAGCCTTTACCGCAGCGATCCTGGGCGGCATCGGTAGCATTCCGGGCGCGATGCTGGGCGGGCTCCTGCTGGGCTTTCTTGAGGTCTTCGGCACCAGCTTGTTGCCCATCGTCAGTCATGGCGTGCTCGGCACCGAGTACCGCGACATCTTCGCCTTCATGACGCTCATCGTCGTCTTGCTGGTGCGCCCCACCGGTTTGCTGGGCGAAAAAATTTCCGAAGAAACCATGGTCTACAAGAGGGACTACTGATGCAGGCACACACCTTGTCAGCCAGCCAAAGCGGCCCGGTCACCGCGCGCGAACGGATCATCGGCAGTGTGCTGCTGCTGGCCGCGCTCGCTGCCTGCGCCTCGGTTGCATTCGCCAGCGGGCACTATGCCCGCGTCGCCAACAGTGTGCTGATCTACGTGATGCTGGGCGTGGGCCTGAACATCATGATTGGCTACGTTGGTCTGCTCGATCTCGGCTTCGTCGGGTTTTACGCAGTTGGGGCCTACACCTGCGCGTTGCTGGCCAGCCCGCAACTCGGACTGCATTTGCCGTTTCTGCTGATCCTGCCAGCCGCCATTGTGCTAGGGGCGCTCGCGGGGGTGCTGCTCGGCATCCCGGTGCTACGGTTGCGCGGCGATTATCTGGCGATTGTCACGCTGGGTTTCGGCGAAATCATCCGCATCATCCTGAATAACCTCGACAGCCTGACCAATGGCCCCCAGGGCATTTCGCAGATCGACCACGCCAGCCTGTTCGGCTGGTCGCCGAATACCCCCCAGGCTTTTTTCTGGTTGCTGCTCGGCATCACGCTGCTGGTGATCTACGTTGTGTACCGGCTGGAGCATTCGATTCTCGGCAAAGCCTGGGCCGCGATCCGCGAAGACCAGGATGCGGCGCGCAGCATCGGCATCAACACCACTTCCGTCAAGCTCTGGGCCTTCGCCATCAGCGCGGCCATCGGCAGCCTGACAGGCGTGCTGTTCGCCACCTCGCAGCGCTACGTGAGCCCCGACAGCTTCTCGCTGAACGAATCCGTGCTGATCGTGCTGATGATCGTGATTGGCGGTGTCGGCAACGTGCTTGGCGTGATCGTCGGCACGCTGATCCTGGTGCTGCTGCCCGAAGTGCTGCGTGGTTTCGCTGAATACCGGATGCTGCTGCTGGGCTTGTTCATGGTGGTGCTGGTGATCTTGCGGCCGCAAGGGCTGGTGTCACGGCGCTACGGAATTGATCGACTACTCAAATCGGTGCTGCCACGATGACACTCGAATTCAGGGATCTCACCAAACGTTACGGCGCGGTCACCGCGATCAACCAGGTTTCGATGACCTTCGAAGCCGGCAAGATTCACGCGATCATCGGCCCGAACGGGGCAGGCAAATCGACCCTGGTCAATCTGGCAACGGGTTCGTATGAGCTGACCTCCGGCGAAATTTTTCTCGATGGCCAGCCCATTCACCAGTTGCAGAAGTATCAGATCAGCCTGGCTGGCATCGCCCGCACCTTCCAGAACATCCGGCTGTTCGACCGGATGCAGGTGATCGAAAATATCGAGGTCTGCCTGTTTCCCTCTGAAGCGCGCCATGTGTGGCGCGATCTGGTGTGGCCTGCCGATGCGCGGCGGCGGCGCGAGGAGCGTCTCGCGTACTGCATGGAGCTGCTGGAACAGTTCGGCCTGCAGCACGTGGCGTTCGACGAAGCGGCTTCGCTCTCTTATGGCCGCCAGCGCATGCTCGAAATCGTCCGGGCGCTGGCCCGGCGGCCGCGCGTGCTGCTGCTGGACGAGCCCGCCGCCGGACTCAACGAAGCCGAAAGCGCTGAATTGCGCGACCGGCTCAAAGCACTGCGGCGTCCCGACCTCTCGGTCATCGTCATCGAACACGACATGGATCTCGTGATGTCGATTTCTGATCACGTGTATGTGCTGCAAAACGGGGCTCTGCTGTTCGACGGCACGCCCGATGAAGTCCAGGCCAGCCAGGACGTGCAGCACGCCTACCTTGGAACCGAAAATGAACTCGAAAGCATCCGCCAGCTTGCTCAACGTCGAAAATCTGTCCGCCGGTTACGGCACTAAGCAGGTCTTGTCTGACGTCAGCCTGAAGGTGCAAAAAGGCGAGATCGTCGTGCTGGTCGGCCCGAATGGTGCGGGCAAATCCACGCTGCTAAACGCGATCTCCGGGATGGTGAAGGTCAAGGGTGGTCAGGTCAGCTTTGGCGCGCGCGACATCACACGGGCCCGGCCCGACCAGGTGATTCGCGGCGGCCTGGCGCACTGCCCGGAAGGGCGGCAAATCTTCCAGCGCCTCACGGTGGAAGAAAACCTGATCGCCGCACACCTGGGCCGAGGCCCGAAAAGCGCGACAGCGCTGCGAGAGCAGGTGTATGGGCTGTTTCCGATCCTGCTTGAGCGCCGGCACTCATCGGCCAACCGTCTTTCTGGCGGACAGCAGCAAATGCTGGCGATTGGCCGCGCGCTAATGGCAGAGCCCGATTTACTGATGCTCGATGAGCCATCGCTGGGGCTCGCGCCGAAAGTCATCACGCAGATATTCCAGATCATTCTGGATCTGGCTGAAGCGGGGATGTCGATCCTGCTGGTCGAACAAAACGTGCGGCTGGCCCTGGAAGTGGCCGATTACGCGTATGTCCTGGAGGGTGGCCGGATGCGGCTGGACGGGCCTGCGGATCAAATCGCACAAGACCCGCAACTGGCGCATTTGTATCTGGGTGCGGCGGTTGCGGCTTGAGCAGCTTGAGCAGCGCGGTGGGCAGGCCGTGGAGGGTACGGGTACGGAACGGGGGATCCGCCAGATGGCCAGGGCGACTGGCCGGGGCGGCTTCGGCCTGGTTTAAAACAAGTTAACCAGCGACTTGCGCCAGTTTGACTTATTCGTTTTTTCATCGTTATACAGATCAATTAACTGATCCAGAAATTCGCATGGATTTTCGACATTAAAATATTTAGCTTTTCTTAGCTCAGAATCGCTTGTCAGCCTGGAATATTCCTCGGCCACCAATATCAGCGGCACAAGCCCTTTGCGCGGCAACCCCCCCTTAAAATCGATAATTTTTTTAAATGCATCCCGAATAATATCTTTTTCGCCATGCGTATGAATTCTCTCCAATTCCTGAATTTTTTCGCCCTTTGCGATCAATGAATTTTCATTTTCCCACTGAGATTCACGAAATTCACGATCTATTATTTTTTCTTTTATATCAATTTCACGCCACAGCTCCGGATTATAATAATACGGATTCGCTCCATAGTGCCTTTCAATCGCACCCAAATGCCTTAAGTGATTAATAAAATTTTGGGCTGCAGCTCCATAACTTCCCAGCTTATTTTTTTTCTCCAGCAGAAGCTTATCTCTCACGACCATAATGGAATCACAGATCGACAGCATATTACTGTACGCCTGATTAAAATAAGATTTCAGCACCCTTCCTTCTGGCAGCTCGATTTCCAGAATAATCTGGCAATATTCATATTTTGACTTCCGGTCAATAAAAATCCAGTCGAGCCGAGAGGCGAATTCCTGCTTTTTTATATTTTTTGCGATTGCTTTTACCAATATTGATTTTAACATCTCATTTTTATTAAAAAACTGCACCGCATCTTCTTTTTTTCTGATAGAAAAAAAATCAAGCAAGGCAAGCGCCTGAGCGTCAAACTCAGCGCTATCGCCTAAAATAATAAATTGCTCGATCAATTTTTGATCCATTACATCGCGTGAAACTTTTTGCTCCGCCGGTACAACCGGGATAAAATCCACTGCTTTATCCACTACTTCGCCTTCAGTTATTTCTTCAGTTGCAACGCTACTAATCCGGCGCTGCCTTAAATCGACTTTCTCGTTAAATTGCGGGTAATTGTTTTCATTCCTTTTTGGCGATGCTGACACAATCTCAAGCGGGCTATCGCCGGAAATCGTGATACTGGTATTTTTCAACCCACCTCCATAATCACGAATATTTTTTTGATTTTTAACAGTTATCACACTACCCCCGGCAAAATTAGCCATTCAAATTAATAAATAAAATTCTGCTAATTAAAAACTATCCTGTATCAATACCCGGCTAGATAGACCGGTTAATTCACGATTCACCATCTGGCTGGCGCAGCGTGTCTGATGTTTCGTGCGAGGTACGTAACATCGCCGGAGAAAAAGTTCCAACGCCAATCCGCCCGTAAATCGGACCAGTTTGCTTGATAAGCAAGCTGGCCAGCAGGCCTCTGGTTGTTTCAGTTGCATGATTTCGCCGCCACAGCCTGGTTACACTGATGCGGATTACATAAGCAACTCAGGCGAGCACTCACCCCGGCACGAAATATTACATTTTCCGCAGTTTTTTATTTAATTCTGAAATGCTGTACTTCTCCCGGCTCGTGCCCATATCAGCCGAAGGCAGCTTGTCGAGGTTAGTATTGACTTCCTTTATGCTGTTTTCCATCATCCACAGCAAACCTAAAACATAATTTTTTTCAAATTCACTCAATCCTGCCCTGCGCCACGCCCGTAAATTAGCGAAAATAATTTCCTGCGCCTTTTTTAAATGATCAGATTCTTCATTAAATCTAAATTCGGCATCAATCTTGTTTTTTTCACGATCTATTTCATTCTGCTTGTCACGTAAATCTAGCGAGAGCCTTTTTTCATAGCTCGCTATTTCGCTGGAAAATTTTTTAAAAACAGGATGATCTTGTCCTGTCACTTTTTGTATGAGATTACCTCTCTCATCCGGATGCACCCTAAAAATAGAATTCAGATAACTTTGTTTTCTATTACAAACACGTTCCGGATCATTTCTTGCAACCTCATCCCGAATCCGCACCGCGTATTTTTTTAAAATACCTCTGATCACGGTTTTTTGCTTTGAATCGAGTTTGGTTTCCGGCAAATCATTATTGAAAATTTCATCTATTTTCTTCTCGGAATCAGATATGAATTCTTTATATTCCATGACTTCCAGCGAGTTCGTTTCTTTTGCTTCGTCAGCGTAGGAAAACGATTTCATCTTTGCGGTAAATTTTTCCAACTCGACCTGCATATGAGATTTAATTATTTTAGCTAATGGGCTTCTGCTCATAACAACATCCTTCAGCGCAGAATCAAACCCCTCGAGATTTGTGGCATATACCTTATCCGCAAATTTTACTGCCTTATTATATTGCACCATGGTCGATGGCAAATGAAGTTCTTTCACCGGTAATGAGCACATCGCAAGTCTTATGTCGTTTATTTCTTTTTCCATCAAGCAAGACCCATTCCGCGCAACCATTTTCTCCAAAATACTCTGAACTTCTGATTTAAAATTTCCCAGTTCGCGCACCGCCTCGTCTAGCTGCAGTTTATCCGCCACGCATTTATTTAGATTCCTTATTTTTTCAGTAAGATTGTTTTTTTCGAAATTGCCCAAAATCGCATGCATCACTCTCAATGCCGCGGCAAGCTTTAGCATAGCAAGGCCATTAGGCTGACAAAGAAAAAAACGATTTTCAAAAGACTGAATTTCAACGGCATTTTGATGATTAAAAACCAGGGCAAACATCTGCAAACAGCCATCACCATCTATATCGCTATTCATTTCTGCAATTATTTTCCCCAGAAATGATTGCACCAGATCCACATTTTCAACAAAAAATTGATTTAATGTTTTTGGCTCAATGCTCGCCATAAAATCAGCCATATCGCCACTTAACTGCCGTCCAACAGAACCCTTTGGAATATCGACAAAACATCTTAACGCGCATTCAAATGGCGTTTTGCTACCCTGCCTTTTATCAAACCAGATCTGCTCCGCCTTAATCACTGCGCCATTTACATCTTTTTGCTCCACAATCGATTTTTGGCTGACGAAACGCAATATTACTCCAAGACTTTCAGCACGTTCGCAAGCCCGGCCCAGCAAACCAGCATCAAGCGACGGATCACAATGCAGCCGGTAAAGACAGTTTTCACCGAGTATCGGGAAAAAGCTTTCTAAATAATTTAGCTTATTGGATGCGGGAGACAAGATATAACCGAATGGCGTATTGCCCAGGCTATCTTGCATATTCAGTTTTTTACTCAGATCGACGATATTGAATTTTGTAACACTGATCTCAAGGCCCGGCGTTTCACAAACATCCAGCTCACCCCAGGTAAAACTTTCGCCCATGCCAGCAGGCTTGGGCGAAGGTGGAGGTGGAGGCAAATCACTACGCCGCGCCAGATTCTGAATATCATCCAAGGTGTCCGCTTTAATCATTTTCGGTAAAATCGACTCACCGTGTTGCGGTACAGAGGAATCTTTTTCTGGACGAAAATTCGTGCCAGGCAGGGTTTTTCTGGGTAACTCAGGCGTTCCGCCCTGAATTTTTTTGACATTACTCGTCATTTTTACTTCGCCTCTCAGGATATCTGTGCCGCGATGATATTTAACCGTGCCTCAGGCAGATAATTTATCGTTCTGCCTGAGCGAAACTCTGATTAATACAGATAATCATGCTGATGCTTATTTAAATAATTGATGCCAATCGCATAATGCCTGATGCATCAGGCCACCGCCAGAAAAGTTTCAGAATCAATGTTCAGGCCAAATAAAACGACAGGGACGATTTGAGTCACGGCATAACTGAGCCCACCAAGAAAAAACCCCCGATGCCACTACGGACACCGGGGGTTTTTACTGCTGCATTTGCTTCTATTTAACCGGGCCCGAATCCAGGTCCGGTTAAACCTGGCGCTTACATATTTTCAATCAGCACCTGGCCAAAACCGGAGCACGACACTTGCGTCGCGCCTTCCATCAGCCGTGCGAAGTCATAAGTGACGCGCTTTTGCAAAATGGATTTTTCCATCGACTTGATAATCACGTCCGCCGCTTCGGTCCAGCCGAGGTGGCGCAGCATCATTTCAGCCGAGAGAATTTCTGAACCAGGGTTCACGTAGTCTTTGCCCGCATACTTCGGCGCGGTGCCGTGGGTGGCTTCGAACATCGCAATCGAATCCGACATGTTCGCGCCCGGCGCAATGCCGATACCGCCCACCTGAGCCGCCAGCGCGTCGGAAACATAGTCGCCGTTCAGGTTCAGCGTGGCGATCACATCGTATTCAGCCGGACGCAACAGGATTTGCTGCAGGAATGCATCAGCGATCACATCCTTGACGACGATCTCGTTGCCGTTTTTCGGATTCTTGAACTTCATCCATGGGCCACCATCGATCAGTTCCGCGCCAAATTCCTTTTGCGCCAGCGCATAGCCGTAGTCACGGAACGCGCCTTCGGTGAACTTCATGATGTTGCCCTTGTGCACCAGCGTCACCGAGCGGCGATCGTTGTCGATCGCGTACTGGATTGCCTTGCGCACCAGACGCTCCGTGCCTTCGCGCGAAACAGGCTTGATCCCGATGCCTGAAGTTTCAGGAAAACGAATCTTCTTCACGCCCATTTCTTCGCGCAGAAACTTGATGACCTTTTTGGCCTGCTCGGATTCAGCCGCCCATTCGATGCCAGCGTAGATGTCTTCCGAGTTCTCGCGGAAGATCACCATGTTGGTTTTTTCAGGCTCGCGCACTGGCGAAGGCACGCCTTTGAAGTACTGCACCGGGCGCAAGCACACGTAGAGATCCAGTTCCTGGCGCAGTGCGACGTTCAGCGAACGGATACCACCGCCAACTGGGGTGGTCAGCGGGCCTTTGATCGACACCACATATTCTTTGAGCACCTGAAGCGTTTCTTCCGGGAGCCAGACATCCGGGCCGTAGACCCGGGTCGCTTTCTCGCCCGCGAAAATTTCCATCCAGTGAATCTTCTTCTTGCCCGCGTAAGCCTTCTGGACAGCCGCGTCGACCACTTTAATCATCACCGGGGTGATGTCCAGCCCAGTGCCATCGCCTTCGATATAAGGAATGATCGGCTGGTCGGAAACGTTAAGTGAGTAATCTGCGTTGACGGTGATCTGGTCACCGCCGGTCGGAACCTTGATGTGCTGATACGGCATGAGTGGACTCCAGTGATGGCTGTGCGAGTAAAGCGAAAAAAACTGATGAAGCAAAGCGGCATGACAGGGCGCGGGTGGCATGCAAGGCCCGAACGCACCAGGCGGCCATTCTAGCCCACACGGCCAGACCGGCTATGCCGCCATGACCGCTGTAAAACGCCGCTGCCGAAGCATCCGGCAGCACCCGCTGGAAGCCTTTTCAGGCCATCCCTGCCTCTTCCTTGCCTCTTAGGTCTTATATAAGACTTGAGCGATGCGCATTATGCATTAATATCCCGCCACGTGCCACCACCCACGCCAGTGTGGTGGCGGCAGCCCTCCAGACTTCGGCCCGGTTTTCTGCATGCGTCTTATCGCCCTGAACAAGCCTTTTGGCACGATCTGCCAGTTCTCACCACACGCAACACGTGCTTCGCTGGCGGACTGGATTAAAACCCCTGGCGTGTATCCGGCTGGCCGGCTCGACTCAGATAGCGAAGGGCTGCTGCTGCTCACCGACGATGGCGCGCTTCAAGCGCGCATCACCGAGCCGCGGCACAAACTGGTCAAACGTTACTGGGCTCAGGTTGAAGGTGTGCCCGCTACGGCTGACCTTGCCGCGCTGGCACGCGGTGTTGATCTAGGCGACTACGTCACCCGCCCCTGCCAGGCCGCCCTGCTCGATCCAGCCGACACCACCGCGCTCTGGCCGCGTCATCCTCCAGTGCGCTTTCGCGCCGCGATTCCCACCACATGGATCACGCTCTCTATTAGTGAAGGCAAAAACCGGCAGGTGCGGCGCATGACAGCCGCCCTCGGTTTTCCAACGCTGCGTCTGGTGCGTGTTGGCATCGGTGCACTCGATCTTTTCTCCCTCGAACTCGCACCAGGCGCACAGCGTGTGTTGCCACCTCAAGCACCGTGGGATGGTCTCATCTGAAACACCCCAGCGCGTCAGGCACAACCCACGCACAACCCGCACGCAATCTCAAAAAAATGCAGGCGATTGTATTTGCACAGTATTTCCTGCACCTGAACGCGAGATGTCTGGCCCTCGCTATTGGCCTTGTCCGCGATGGCGCAAAGAAATCCAGAAATCGTAAAAAATCGCGTCAACCGCGTTACTGACTCACGCGTTATTCGACGCAGATGCCACCCAAGCCGTCTGGCATTCAGCCTCAAGGGTCTAGCGGCGAACCGCTCCAACGGTTTCGCTACTAGCCCAGACGCTGACAGACACAGCAAAGTTTTCTGCGCTGTAGCTGTCAACCGAAAGGTGGATGGCACGTTTACCGACATGACTCTACCTAACCGGGTCATTTGGTTAATTAACTCAAGCTGAGGATTCACAAAATGAACAAACTGATCGCTGCTCTGGTCGCTGGCCTTTTCGCAACTGCTGCTTTCGCACAAGCTTCGGCACCAGAAGCTACAGCTGCTGCAGCTCCGGCTGCTGCTGCTTCGTCGGCACACAAGGCTGAGCACAAGAAGTCGACGCACCACAAGAAAGCAACGCACAAGAAGGCTGCTGCTGCTGAAGCCGCTTCTGGCGCTGCTGAGTAAGCATGATGTAAAACGCTGTTGCGAAACACACATTGGCATTTATGCCGGTGTCGCTAGCATCGCTGGCATCGTTTCCTGGCGTTAAAAGGCAGACCGTCCACAAGGCGGTCTGCCTTTTTGTTTTTGCCGCGCTCACGTACCATGCGCGAATTATTTTTTTGACCAAGGAGTCTGGCCGTGCGATTTCATCTGCGCTCGTTGATAGCGCGTTTTGCCCTAGTGCTCGCGCTGCCGCTCGCAGCGTTGGCGTCGTTCAGCACTCATGCGGCGCAGCCTAACGCGCAGACCATGCCCGCGGGTGCCAAGGCACCGGGCGATTTTCCACGGCTGAAACTCACCGCAGGCATGTACGTGATTGATGCGGCCGTCGCCGCCACCGACCCAGACCGCGAACAAGGATTGATGTACCGCACGCAACTCGCGCCCAACGAAGGCATGCTGTTCGTGTTTAACGAAAACGCCGTGCATTGTTTCTGGATGAAGAACACGCTGATCCCGCTGTCCATCGCCTTCATTCGTGCAGACGGCACCATCACCGATATCGCCGAAATGCAGGCTGAAACCAGCAACAATCATTGCCCGAAGAACAACGGCGTGTATGCGCTGGAAATGAGCCGGGGCTGGTTCAGCGCCAAGGGCATTAAGCCCGGCATGAAAATTCAAGGCTTGCCCTCGCCGCAGTAACACGCGCATGCGCGAGACCACACGTCTGGTGGCTTGGGCCTGATGACTTTGAGCTGATGGCTCTGACCTGATGACTTTGGCCTGGTAAGCGCGCCGCTCTGAAGCCGTAGATAAAGCCGTTGATGCATATCGCTTCAACGGCTTTTTTGCGTCTTGCGCCCGCACGGCAAGCCACGCGTAACGATCCTGCAAAAGCACGTGCCACGGCGTATCCTTGCCCTCTGTCAGGCGCAACTGTCCGCAACCATCCGCGCCTGACAGCCCTGGCCGCCAGGTGTTTGCGCTTTTCTGCGCTATTCCAAGGAGAAACACGTGCCCCGCAAGACTCCCATCGAGCGCTACCGCAATATCGGCATCAGCGCTCACATTGATGCTGGCAAAACCACCACCACCGAACGCATCCTGTTCTACACCGGCGTCACTCACAAAATCGGCGAAGTGCATGACGGTGCAGCCACCATGGACTGGATGGAGCAGGAGCAGGAACGCGGCATCACCATCACCTCCGCGGCCACCACTGCTTTCTGGAAAGGCATGGCGGGCAACTATCCGGAACACCGCATCAACATCATCGACACCCCTGGGCACGTCGACTTCACCATCGAAGTCGAGCGTTCAATGCGGGTACTGGATGGCGCGTGCATGGTCTATGACTCGGTGGGTGGCGTGCAGCCGCAATCCGAAACGGTCTGGCGTCAGGCCAATAAATACAAGGTGCCGCGCATCGCGTTCGTGAACAAGATGGATCGCGTTGGTGCCGATTTTTTCCGGGTTCAGCGGCAGATTGGCGAGCGCCTGAAAGGCGTCGCGGTACCCATCCAGATTCCGGTCGGAGCAGAAGATCATTTCCAGGGCGTGGTGGATCTGGTGAAGATGAAAGCGATCGTCTGGGATGACGAGAGCCAGGGCATCCAGTTTCAGTACGAAGAGATTCCAGCGGAGCTGCTCGATACGGCCAGGCACTGGCGCGAAAAGCTGGTCGAAGCAGCAGCCGAGGCCAACGAAACGCTACTCAACAAGTATCTGCAAGGCCAGCCTATTAGCGAAGAAGAAATCAAGGCGGGCTTGCGCGAGCGCACCATCGCCAACGAAATCGTGCCGATGCTGTGCGGCAGCGCGTTCAAGAACAAGGGCGTGCAGGCGATGCTCGATGCCGTGATCGACTATCTGCCATCGCCCGTGGATGTGCCTGCGATCCTCGGGCATGACTTGCACGACAACGAAATCGAGCGTCATCCCAGCGACGACGAACCGTTCTCCGCACTCGCGTTCAAGATCATGACTGACCCGTATGTCGGCCAGCTGATTTTCTTTCGCGTGTATTCGGGCATCGTGCATTCAGGCGATACCGTCTACAACCCGGTCAAGGACAAGAAAGAGCGCCTTGGCCGGATCCTGCAGATGCACGCCAACGAGCGCAAGGAAATCAAGGAGGTCTGGGCCGGTGACATCGCCGCCGCAGTCGGCCTGAAAGAAGCGACCACAGGCGACACGCTATGCGATCCAGCTCACGTGATCGTGCTCGAAAAAATGATCTTCCCGGAGCCGGTGATCTCCCAGGCGGTTGAGCCCAAAACCAAGGTCGACCAGGAAAAAATGGGCATCGCGCTGAACCGGCTGGCTCAGGAAGACCCCTCGTTCCGAGTGCAAACCGATGAGGAATCCGGGCAGACGATCATCTCCGGCATGGGCGAGCTGCACCTCGAAATCCTGGTGGACCGGATGAAACGCGAGTTTGGCGTCGAAGCCACCGTGGGCAAACCTCAGGTGGCTTACCGCGAAACCATTCGGAGTGCTGTTGAGGATGTCGAAGGCAAGTTCGTCAAGCAGTCTGGCGGACGCGGACAATACGGCCATGTGGTGCTAAAGCTGGAGCCGCAAAAACCTGGCGACGGGTATGCCTTCGTCGATGCCATCAAAGGCGGCGTGGTGCCACGCGAATTCATTCCAGCCGTGGACAAAGGCATTCAGGAAACACTCAAGGCCGGTGTGCTGGCAGGCTATCCGGTCGTTGATGTGAAGGCCACGCTGACCTTTGGCTCTTACCACGATGTGGATTCGAACGAAAATGCGTTCCGCATGGCCGGCTCAATGGCGTTCAAGGAAGGCATGCGCCGCGCGAAGCCCGTTCTGCTGGAGCCAATGATGGCCGTTGAAGTTGAAACGCCCGAAGAGTTCATGGGCAACGTGATGGGCGACCTGTCGGGACGGCGCGGCATTGTCCAGGGCATGGAAGACATCGCCGGTGGCGGCGGCAAGCTGGTCCGCGCTGAAGTGCCGTTAGCGGAGATGTTTGGTTACTCAACCTCACTGCGCTCACTGACCCAAGGGCGGGCAACGTACTCGATGGAATTCAAGCACTACGCTGAAACACCCGGCAACGTGTCAGAAGCCATCGTGAACGCGAAACGCAAATAGCTCGCTCAAGGCACACACCCCGTTCTATCGCAGGTGGCTGGTTGGCCGCTCAGGCATGCAGAGGCCCGCCCACGCGATTGAACGGGGTCTTTTTTGTATGCCTGAGCGGAGCACCATCCCGCCCGGTGCCGTTCACCATCGCCGCACCTTCGTCTTCGCCTCGCGGCGCAACACCTTGCATCGAGGCCCGCCGTCCCCTCCGCCTCGCCGCCACGTTTCATTGACGAAACACTTTCCTCGATTTGCGCCCCACCGCTCCCCTGCACGCGTAGCTCACACCGCACACCACTGGGCTTAAGCGGGCAATGGCACAGTTATCGCTTGAACTCCCGGCGACGAGTCATGCAACACGACCAGCCTGGCGTCACACCAATAACGACAACAAAATCGCGGCTCATCGGGCCACCCGCGCGCAACTGCATATGAGACGGCAGCAACGAGGCATCAGCCGGCTCATCGGGAGAAAGGTGATGAAAACCAGAATACTTAGACGCTACGGCTTGCCGCTTCTGCGCGCGGCAACGCTCGCAGCAGGCATGGGGCCGTTGTTGCTCCCACGTGTGGCTCAGGCCGCACCGGCTGACAGCACGATTCCCCCATGGATGCTCGTGGCCGATGCGGCCTTGCCTGGCGATAACGCAGATGGCGCAGATAGCGTGATCCTGCTGGCGCAACACACTGCGCCAGCCGAGGCGATAGTCATCGCCGCAGCCGCGCCGTCGGCCACCGCGGCTGACGATGCCGCATCGGTCTTTGCCATCGACAACACCTGCCATAACAATCCCGGCAAATGCCAGCCCGCAAGACCACGCGGCGGCGGTAACGCGGGTGGCGGAGGAGGAGGTAATGGCGGCGGCGGTGGTAGTGGCGGCAGCGGTGCTGCGGGTGGTGCAGCCGGGAACAGTGGCGCAGTGGGAGGCGGACGCGGTGGCGGCGTCGCGGCAAGCGGCGGCGGGAGAAGTGGTGGTACGGGAGGCACTGGCGGTGGCGGTAGCACAGGCGGTGGCGGCGGCAGCAGCCCTGGCGGGCCCAGCGGCGGCGGCCCTGGTGGCCCCGGCGCTCAAGGTGGGTGTGGTTGCGGTGCGGGTTCCGCGAGCGGCCACGGTGGCATGGGTGGCATGGGTGGTGGTCGTGGTGGCATCGGTGGCATCGGTGGCATCGGTGGCCATGGCGGCAGTGGCGGCGGCGGTGGCAGAGGCAACGGCGGCAGAGGCCGCTAGCGCTCCTCAAGCCCCTCGCGCCCGCCTTCCGCAAGCAATCTGACACGCGGTAAAAAGCGGAAAAGCGGGCGCGAGGCTTGCCACGGTTTAGCGTCCTGCATGCGCTGTATATCAGCGCGCAAAAGACCGCTATAAGCCTGACGCGCCAATGACATAGAATTGCCGCCCAAACCCCCTTGCAAGCGTTCCATGACATCAACCTCGGAAGACCGCTGGCGCGACCTGCGCCCGGACCCGGAAAACGATACCCCGCTGTACCTGCAACTAGCCCGCAAGCTCAACCATGCGATTCACAGCAATCGCTGGCAGGCTGGCGAAGCGTTGCCCTCTGAACGATTGCTCTCGGAAGCCCTGGGCGTATCGCGGATCACCGCACGCAACGCCGTGGCGCTACTAGTCGAACAAGGTTTAATCCGTCGCACCCAGGGAGCAGGCAGCTTTATCACGCCACGCTACGAAGACCCGCTCTCGCGCCTTTCATCCTTCAGCCAGATGCTGCGGCGGCGCGGTTTTACGCCGAGCTCGAAGTGGCTCTCGCACGAAGTGCGGCCAGCCAATCGTGATGAAGTCATTCAGCTTGGGCTGTCGCCCGGCGCGCAGGTGATTCATCTCCGCCGTCTGAGGCTGGCCGATGGCATCGTGATGGCGGTCGAAAACTCGACCTTTCCGGCCGCGCTGATTCCCGTGCCAAAGACCATTGGCGACTCGCTCTATAGCTATCTGGACCAGCACGGGCTGTCGATCGTGCGCGCGCTGCAACACTTTCGCGCAGTCAACGCCACGGCAGAAATCGCCCAGCAGATGAACATCGCGCCCAACGATGCGCTGTTGCTGATTACCCGGGTCGGCTACACCGTGGACCAGCGTGCCATCGAGTTAACCGATACCTACTGCCGCAACGATTACTACGACTTCGTCATCGAGCTACGCAGCTAGAGGCCGGCCAGCGTAACGCAGACGCTAGCGCGGGCACGGACAACTTAACGTGCTATTCGCCGCGTAGTCGCCGGATGCAGGCTGGCTCTAGCGCGGGCACGGGCAACGAGCATCCAGGGCGCTTCAAGCCTCAAGCCAGACCTGGACCTGGTCACACGCGGTCTGGCATTACCGCCAGCGGCAGCCAGCGCAAAACACGGCCCCACCCGCCTCGCCACGCAAGTGACGGCGCAATCCAGCTAGCAGGCAAGGCCAGTTTGACCTGCGCACCGTTTGGCCCAGCGCTCACCCAGACCCGCGTGCCACGCGGCAACGCCAACGATTCACCAGCGGCCAGCCAGTGATCGCCCAGTTGACCCGCTAACGTCAGCCAGACTTCACCGGCAGTAATCGTAACGACGAACGGTTGCGTGGCACACCAGGCAACCGGCGCTTCGCCATGGTCCAGCTCATAAGTGCGGATCTCACGCATTACCTGCTCCGTCAAAGGCTTGATGGGCTTTCATTGTTGACCCAAGGCATGGGCTAGCCCATGCACACTTGCGGGCACTTCAAGCCGAACTGTGCCGCCCGGAAAACGGACAGTGACAGTTGCAGCTCATCACGGTGCTTCCCCCTACCCTGCAACCACGGTTTGCAATTTCGCCGCGCGCTCTGCACACTGGCGCGATTCTGCCGCCCGGGGTCCGGTGCCTTGCTGCCCGCCGCGGGCGTCAAACCGTCAAACGCGCCCCCTCACCGGTGTGCATCCCTTCTGGCTCATGCCTCTTCCCACCTCTTTTCGTCCATGTCCACGCCGCCCACCGCCCGCTCTCTCACCATCATGCTGTGGCTGGTCGCCACGGGCTTTTTCATGCAGACGCTCGATGCCACTATCGTCAACACGGCATTGCCCGCGATGGCCGACAGCCTGAACGAGTTACCCCTGCGCATGCAATCGGTGGTGATTGCCTACTCGTTGACGATGGCGGTGATGATTCCCGTCTCCGGCTGGCTCGCAGACAAATTCGGCACGCGCCGGGTGTTTTTCAGCGCCATCCTCGTCTTCACGATTGGCTCACTGCTCTGCGCCAGCGCCCCGACACTGACCTACCTGGTGCTCGCACGCGTCGTGCAAGGCGTTGGCGGCGCGATGCTGCTGCCAGTCGGACGGCTCGCGGTGCTACGCACCTTCCCGGCCGAACGTTATCTGCCCGCGCTTTCGTTTGTCGCCATTCCAGGACTGATCGGCCCGCTGATCGGACCCACCCTGGGAGGCTGGCTGGTGAAGATCGCGTCATGGCACTGGATCTTCCTGATCAATGTGCCGGTGGGAATTGGCGGCTGCATCGCTACTTATTTCTTCATGTCGGATAACCGCAATCCCGATACCGCCCGCTTCGACAGCAAAGGGTATTTGTTACTGGTCGCGGGCATGGTGGCGCTCTCGTTTGCACTGGATGGCCGCACCGAATTAGGCATGGGCCACGCCACAGTGCTGGTGCTGCTGATTCTCGGGCTCGCGTGTTTCGTCGCATATGGGCTGCATGCAGTACATGCACCTCAGCCGATCTTTCCGCTCGAACTGTTCAAGATCCACACCTTTAGCGTTGGCCTGCTGGGCAACCTGTTCGCCCGGATTGGCAGCGGTGCCATGCCTTATCTGATCCCGCTGCTGCTGCAAGTCAGCCTCGGTTACAACGCCTTTGAAGCCGGCCTGATGATGCTGCCGGTCGCTGCGGCGGCGATTACCTCCAAGCGCATCGTCACCCGGCTCATCACACGTTATGGCTATCGCCGCGTACTAATCATCAACACCTTGCTGGTGGGCCTCGCCATCGCCAGCTTCGCGCTCACCAGCGCCGGACAACCGCTTTGGCTCAGGCTAGTGCAGTTCGCTTTCTTTGGCGCGGTGAACTCGATCCAGTTCACCGCGATGAACACGCTAACGCTGAAAGACCTCGGCGTTGGCGGCGCGAGCAGCGGCAATAGTTTGTTTTCGCTGGTGCAGATGCTGTCGATGAGCCTTGGCGTCAGCGTCGCGGGAGCGTTGCTGGCCACGTTCACCGGCATCATCGCGCGCGTCACGCCGACCAATTCGCTGCCCGCATTTCATGCCACCTTTCTGTGCCTTGGCATCATCACGGCGGGCTCAATGTGGATCTTTGCCCAGGTCTCGACGCAAACACGCGGAACGCTGAAGAAAACCGATCCGTCCGAGCAAACCTGATGCGGCAGATTGTGGCGGCAACGGCGGCAGCACGCCCCTCGCACCTCAACCGTGCCCCAGCCGCACCAAGCCGGGCACCAGCCATGCACCAGCAAAACGCGCTGCCCCAGCACAGTGCAGCGCCTATCACGGCGCACTAAACTATGCCCGGGCAGTGCCATTCGCTCACCGCGCCCCAATGCCGCCATCCCGCCCCCCGAGCCGCATATCGCCTGGCCAGGCCGCGCATGCTTCTTGCATACCGATCCTGTAAGCTCAGCTCCTTCCGGCGCGAGCCAACACCGTGGCAACACGAGTGCGAACGCGCCGTGAATCCCCCCAGCCCCACCAACAGGCGTCCGACCTAGCATGATCGACCTCGATCCCCCCGGCTTTCAGCCGCCACGCCCCATGGCCGGTGATGCTGGTTTGCGCCGCACCGTGCTCTATGGCGGCTACACCGTATTCAGCGTTTTCGCCCCTGTGTTCTCGGTCTCGCACCGGCGTGCGATTGGCTATCACGCGTCGTTGCGGGCGCACGATGAACAGGGCCGCCAGGTGCCATCGCACGAAGTCTTTACCCAGGCCGCGCGCCGTGGCGATCTGCTGGAAATGGGACGCCTCGCTGAATCGCTGCATCTGGGCAATTTCCACGCGTTCGACAGCCGTGACGAATGGCTTTTTCTGAGCCTGCATCCCGCGGCATTGATGGATACGAGTTATGGCGACGCGCTGCTGGCTGGCCTGAAAGCACTCGGACTCATGCCGCAGCGGGTGGTGCTCGAAGTGCCCGAGCAAGCTGGCGGCGAAACCACTCGCTTTGCTGAAATCATTGATGCACTGCGTAAATCAGGTTTCCTGATTTCCCTGGATGGCTTCGGTGCGAAGCATTCGAATATCGACCGCGTATGGAACCTGCGCCCCGACATCGTCACGCTGGATCGCTGCATCCTGGCCCAGGCCAGCCAGCATGCGCATATCGAACGAGTGCTGCCAGGTTTGGTATCGCTGTTGCATGAATCGGGACAACTCGTGCTGATGGGCGGCCTGGCCAACGAACGGGACGCCCTGATCGCACTCGAATGCAACGTCGATTTTGTGCAAGGCACGTACTTCGCTGCCCCAAGCACCGAACCGCTACAGGCACAAGCCGCAGCCAGCCTGATGGACAACCTGTCCGCTGCATTGCGCGAACGGGTTGCCGCACGCAACTGGGCTCAAGCCACACGTCTCGCGCCTTACGTCACAGCGCTCGAGCAAGCCAGCGAACAACGCGCAGCAGGTGCCAGCCTGACGCACGCGAGCGCAGCGCTGCTGACACTAAGCGACACCGCACGCTGCTTCTTGCTGGACCACACCGGACGGCAAATCGGCGACAACGTACTGCCCCTGCGCCGGACCTCATTGCGAGCCCGGCGCTTCCGGCCACTGCTGCATTCGGAAGGCGCAAGCTGGGCTCGCCGCCCATACTTCATCGAAGCCATGCGCACACCGGGTCAGGTGCACCTGACGCCACCGTATCTGTCGATCAACGAAGCCCACCTGTGCATTACGGCTTCGATCGCCGTAGAGACCGGACAAGGAATGCAGGTGCTGTGCGCGGATATCAACTGGGATGCCGCAGCGCACCGGGTGTAGTGCATGTCATGCGGCATGCGGCATGCCGTATGCCGCATAAAAGCCCTCGCACTGCGCGAATCGCTATCATGGGCGCGCTTCAGCCGTCTTGAGCGGCTGCAATCTGGCTTGATCTGGCTCGGTCTGGCTCAAGCACCCCGCCACACCCCGCTCGCTGCTACCTCATCGAACTGAACTGGATTGAACTGGAGAAATTTATGGCGTCATCCCCGGAAACCGTCAGCATGGCGCTGTTTTGCGACTTCGAAAACGTCGCACTCGGCGTGCGCGACGCGAAGTACGACAAATTCGATATCAAGCTAGTGCTTGAGCGTTTGCTGCTCAAAGGCAGCATCGTCGTGAAAAAGGCCTACTGCGACTGGGAACGCTACAAGAGCTTCAAAGCGACGATGCACGAAGCCAACTTCGAACTGATTGAAATCCCACACGTGCGCCAGTCCGGCAAAAATTCCGCCGATATCCGCCTGGTAGTCGATGCGCTGGACCTCTGCTACACCAAGTCACACGTGAACACCTTCGTCATCATCAGTGGCGACTCAGACTTTTCCCCGCTCGTATCGAAACTGCGCGAAAACGCCAAGCAAGTGATCGGCGTTGGCGTACAGCAATCCACCTCAGATTTACTGATTGCCAACTGCGACGAATTTATTTTTTACGACGACCTCGTGCGCGAAAGCCAGCGCACCGTCAGCACTAAACGCGACAGCACACGGCCCACACAGCCCTCAGCGAAACGCCCCCCCGAAGAAGAAAAGCTGCGCCGCGAAGACCTCGAAACACGGCGCAGCAAAGCCATCGAAATGGCGGTGCAAACCTTCGATGCGCTCGCCACGGAACGCGGCGACAGCGGCAAGATCTGGGCCTCAGTGCTGAAAAACGCAATCAAGCGCCGCAAGCCCGATTTCAACGAAACCTATTACGGCTTCCGCGCGTTCGGCAACCTGCTGGAAGAAGCCCAGGCACGCGGGCTGCTCGAATTCGGCCGGGATGAAAAATCGGGTACCTACGTGTATCGCAGCAACGCCAGCACGGCACGCGGCGACGCGGCACAAGACAGCGCGGCGTTGGGGCTTGGGCTTGGGCTAACGGAAAGCGTCGCCGCTCATCCAGTGGCGGCTACATCTGGGACGTCTGGAACGTCTGGGCAAGGCGTGAGCGGCAAACACGAAACGCGGCGCAAAGGCCGTGGCGGACGCGGGAAATCTGCGCGGAGCGGGGGCATAGAAGCCGCTCATGAAGCGCGGAGCACGGAAAGCGTGGCAACACCGGACGTTCGTGCGACAGCCGAGGGTGAGGCTCATGCGCTCCGGGCAACCGTTAGCGTTGGTGCTGGTGCTGGTGCTGGTGCTGGTGCTGGCATGACGGAAGCGGCTGGGGTTGCGGCTGAAGTGCTGGAACAACCGGTTAAAGCACCACGGACCGCACGTGGTGGCCGCAAACCTGCGGCACGCAAAACGACACAAAAAGCGACTGAGGCAGTGCCTGATACGGCGGGCCATGATGTGCCTGCTGCGCCGGTTGCATCTGCTGCACCGGATACCCGTGAGGCCCAGGCCGTTGCCACTGAGCCATCAGAAAAGCCCGCCGCTAAAACCACTCGTGGCCGCCGTCCACGCAAAGCGGTAACTACCACTGCATCTGACGGCGAATGAGCGCTTCGTTTAATGATGGGTTAGCGAGAAATCAGGAGCTGCGTCCACTCTTCTGCAGTGAGTGGGCGTAGCTTTTCTGGTTTGGGTCCTGGGTCTTGGGTCAAACCGGCCGCGAACTTTTTGTGTGTTTACTCAGGTGCGGGTGTTTGACGTCGATGTTTGAAGTAGCCTGGTGACAGTTGCGTTTGCTTTTTTTACTCCTGTCACCAAGCCAGTTTTGACGCTGCGCCAGGTTAGCTGATATTCGATGCGATCAACGGTGGTGCGAAGAACGCTGTTTCGCGCGGTTGTTCGCGGGTGGTAGTGGCAGCCGATGGCGTGGCATATGCGCGCAATAGCCCCTGATACATGGCTTCGGCGTCTCTTTCAATTTTGCTGTAGGCCGGTAGAACGGGGGACTTGGGTAAGGCGTCGGCGGCGGCTTCGGCAATCCCCGACGACTTGCGCGAACTCCACGGCAGCGGTGCAGTGCCGTCGGCATAAAACGATTCTTCGCCTGCGCGCTTCCCGCCTGCCGCGTAATACTTCTTCCACATGTGGCCAATCGGATCGTGCAGGTGTGCGTTCTCTCCTGCGGCCCAACCCATCAGGCTTCTGATTTGCGGCGTGCGCGCGGATTTCTCGGCGATTGTCTGTTTGTCCCAGATCGTGCCGTCTGCGAAGACGAACTGTTCGATGCCTTTGACGTACTCGTCGTTGTGCTGGACCAACTGGTCGATGATTCTGAGTTCGGTATGCGAGCCGTCAATCTTGATCACGATGTTGCTGGTGTACAGCTCGCGGCTGACGGTGAGGTCCTGCGGACGGATGTCGGCGTCGAAGCGCACCACGTCGATGTAGCGCTTGTCGAAGTCGTAGCCTTCTTCAATCGTGTTATGGCCTGAACGGCGGCCGTGGAGGTAGGTGTCGTTGCCTGCGCCGCCTGCGAGGGTGTTGGTGCCGGAGCCACCGTCGAGGATGTCGTCGCCGTTGAAGCCGATTAGAAGGTCGTCACCTGGGGTGCTTTTTAGCGTCATTAACGCGACTTCGTTCTTGCTCCAGGTTGTGCCGTTGGCGAACTTGAATTGTTCGATGGCTTTGATGAACTCCTCGTGGTGTTGATTTAACTGGTCCTTGATGCGCAGCACGTTTGTTGCGCCTTTGATCGTTATCAGCAGGTCCTTGCTTTCACCGTCGCGCTTCACCATCACGTCTTCTGGCAGGACGTCAGTGTCGAACTGCACGACGTCGTTGTAGCGTTTGTCGAAGTCGTATTCTTCGCCAATGACGTCGTTGCCCGAGTTGCGGCCGAACAGGTAGGTGTCGCTGCCGTTGCCGCCATAGAGACGATCGTTGCCTGCACCGCCATCCATCAGATCGTCGCCGTTGAAGCCTATGAGAAGGTCGTCACCTGGGGTGCCTTGTAGCGTCATCAACGCGACTTCGTCCTTGCTCCAGGTTGTGCCGTTGGCGAACTTGAATTGCTCAATGGCTTTGATGAACTCCTCGCGGTGTTGCTGTAACTGGTCCTTGATGCGCAGCACGTTTGTTGCGCCTTTGATCGTTACCAGCAGGTCGTTGCTCTCGCCGTCGCGCTTCACCATCACGTCTTCTGGCAGGACGTCAGTGTCGAACTGAACGACGTCGTTGTAGCGTTTGTCGAAGTCATATTCTTCGCCAATGACGTCGTTGCCCGAGTTACGGCCGAACAGGTAGGTGTCGCTGCCGTTGCCGCCATAGAGACGGTCGTTGCCTGCGCCTCCGTCCATTAGATCGTCGCCGTTGAAGCCTATGAGAAGGTCGTCACCTGAGGTGCCTTGTAGCGTCATCAGCGCGATTTCGTCCTTGCTCCAGATCGTGCCGTTGGCGAACTTGAATTGCTCGATGGCTTTGTAGAACGTCTGACCAAGCTGCCGTAACTGCTCGCTGATACGCAACACGTTTGCCGAACCCCTGATCGTTATCAGCAGATCGTCAGTGCTGCCATCCCGCTTTACCGTCACGTCCTCGGGCAGAACATCTGCATCGAATTGAACAACGTCTTTGTCCCTGTCGCTGAAATCGTAGTCTTCAAAGAGGGTGTCGTTGCCCGAGTTACGGCCGAACAGGTAAGTGTCGCTGCCGTTGCCGCCATAGAGACGGTCATCGCCTGCACCGCCATCCATCAGATCGTTGCCGTTGAAGCCATAAATCACATCATTGCCTGAGGTGCTTTTTAGCGTCATCAGCGCGACTTCATCCTTGCTCCAGATCGTGCCATTAGCAAACTTGAATTGCTCAATGGCTTTGATGAATTTCTCGCCAGACTGGTACAGCTGATCCTTGATACGCAGCACATTCGTCGCACCCCTGATCGTTACCAGCAGATCGTTACTGTAACCATCCCGCTTCACCATCACGTCTTCAGGAAGCACATCCGCATCGAAGTTCAGTACATCGACGTCGTCTTCATAGAGGTCATGTTCATCATTGATCGTGTCGTTGCCCGAGTTGCGGCCAAAGAAATACTGATCGCTGCCCGCTCCGCCGTTCAGCTTTTCATCGCCGCTAGTGCCCAGCAACAAGTCATCACCCGCGCCACCCGTCAATCGGGTGCTGCCTGCGATGCCCAGCAGAAGATCCGCGCCAGCCCCACCCTCGACGTCGCCCGCGCCGTAATGCACACCCACCGCCGCCAACGCGGCACGCAGCGCCGCCGAATCATGCGCGGCGACGTAGCGCTGTAAATGCGCTTCCAGCGCGAAACCGTTCGCCCGCCAGCCCTCACCGTGCTGCCGGATCAATTCGGTCATCAGCAGCGCCGTTTCTATCGTCCCGACGCGCCCGGATGCTGTCTGCAACAACGCCACCATCCCGCTGAAATCCATGCTGACCCGGCCGTTTGCGTCAAACCGGTAACGGATCGCATCCAGATACGGCTTCCACGTGGTCTGCGATGCCACTGCCACGTACACCGAGTGCACCAGCGTTTCCCATGCCCGCTGGATCTGCCGGAAACGCTCGATGCTCAGTACCACGCCACCACCATGGCGCGCGTCCAGCATCGTGCCCGCCATCTTTTCCAGCACCGTCAGACGGCCTGCCCATTCTCGCGTAGCGTTTTCACCCACCAGCCGGCGCTGGCCAGCAGCTTCCATCGCTTGCGTGGTCGTCATGCTTGACGTCGCCACCCATGCCTTCAATAGCGACTCGATCAGCGCATGCTGTTCAGTCGTGGTTTTTACTGCGGCCACCTGGCGGAGCAGCGTGCGCAGTGCTGCGCCCTCAGCCGTCTCCATACTCGCCGCCTGCCACAGGTCGCGCACATTGCCCGCCCCGTTAATGTCTGGTAACGCAGTCACGTCGTCGCGTAACGCAATCGTCGTGTCGAATTTTTGATGCAGCGTGTCCTGGCCAAACCATACTTCGAGCATTTCTCGTTCGGTATGTTTGCCATCTACGATCTGTATGAAGCTGCCTTTGCCGCGCACCATGTTGCCGTTTTCCAGCGTGCGGATGGTGCCGTCCTTGCTTAAGCGGATTTCGACGATGCCTGACTGGTCTAGTGTCAGCAGTTCGCCCTGCTGGGTCATGCCGTCGCTGTTGCCGTCGTGCCAGATTTTTAGTGAAGACCAGATCGCATCGTGGCGGTCGATCACGCCGTCTTTATTGCTGTCGTATTCGCGTAGCGCGTCGAAACCGTTGGCGGCGAGCATGCCGTTGGCGAGTTTGGTGAAGTTGCTGAAGAGTTCCGCGCCGGTGTCGATGGCGCCGTTGTTGTTGCGGTCAAGGACGAGAAAACCGTCGCCGGTGGTGATCCAGCCGGTGTGGGTGCGGCTGCCCTCGCCTGCGAAGTCGAAATGGGCGCTGGACTGGTCGACGCCGGTGGTGTGGATGCCGTCGCCGTTTAGATCGAGGATTAGGGGGGCGATCATGTCGCGCGACTGGGAGAATGAGCTGAAGAAGGCGCTGATGTCGCTTACTTTTTTTACAATCCAGCCATATATCAAATCAGACAGATCTTTCCCCATGATGAAGCACGTTGTCCAAAATTTCGCCGATTTCCGCGATGACTTCGCCCAACGAATTGCCAAGTTTACTCACCAATGAATCGGTTGCTTCTAATACAGCCATGATTGGTGGCGGAATATTCACTGTGCCACGTCCCGCCATTACTGATGCAACAGCAAACCCAATGCTACCGACAACCAATATTCCACCTAAAACCGCACCTAATGCAATTGCACCAGAGCTGCCCATAGCTATTGCAGCAAGACCCATGGTTAAGCTACCTGCAATCGAATAAAGATCGCTAACCACACCGTAAATATTGCTTTTATTTATTTTCCCAGAGGGCAACTGCTTTTAAATTTCAAGCAAGTTATTTGACAAAGAAGCAACGGATAAAAGAGTTCCTGCAAGCGGAATGCTCCCTTGTGCAGTTTTTGCCACCAAAAAAGGGGCCATTCTTCCAATTGACCCCAAAAAACTATCGGCCGCTTGCAATATAGAAATAACTGCAGCCGACCGATCCGGATCTTTTTCTGTCATGTTTCCTATGTTTTTACCAACTTGCACAGCATTTGCACCATTTGAAAATTGCGCAAGCCCTATTTGAAGATACTCAACACCTAAATTTTACATTACTTATTCTCCGCATTTTTTACATCAACCTTGCATTGCTCAAAAATACTCTTTGCCATCCACGCAACAGCAAATAGCCCAATGAATATCGTTACAAATCCAAAGCTCACTTCTTTATTTTTTTTATTATAAAAATCAACCATTTTTTCGTAAGAAAAAATATTTCTATCATTTAACAAAAGCACAAAAACCTGCAACTCTGAAGAAGTTAACGGCCATTTATTTTGCTTATACCATCCAACAGTGACGTGTTTTTTATCAAGAAGATCTATTTCTTCATTTGAAAATGGACACATAACAGACTGCAGAATATTCATGGATGCACTTCTGCAAACAAAAATCATTTTTCCATTTTTTGTTTTTAATTTTACTATTACCCCTCCCTTATACGCGCGGTCTAGATTAACCACCCCAGAAGAATATATTAAATCAGATTTTTTTGGAGCGGTATAAAACAACACTTCTACCGGATCACAAACTATGAACAGAAACAAACACACTGTAAAAATGATGCTAATCAATCTACCTACAGGCATATTTTCTCCACAAGCAAATCATTTTTGACGGAGCATTTGCATCATAAATCAATGCATAGCAGTCTTCATCAGAGCAATTCATCGCATCGGCAATCATGCCTCTCTCTGAATTTCTACCGAAAAACACGTGCATTTATCCGGACCACCATGCAACAGTTCGGTGCTACTGCTGCTCAGCCACAATCTGGTCAGACCCCTCAATTCCCCCAGCACCAAAGGTCCAGATATCCGCTATATTTTCCTGAACAAACTCGATTACAGCCCTGACATCGCTATTTGTTGCCCCAGCATCTCCTTTTTCATTCGCAGATCCCGTAATCAACTCTTCATCTGTTAAGTATTTTTCCATAACACCTCCTGATGTAGTATTCGAAAATGAAAATTGCCAATGTAGTGGACATCAGGTTGATAAAATAAACTCCACCCGAAAATATCGCCAAAATAGCTCTATTCCGCACGATACTTCGACCAACCCCTGATGAGCTTCCATAATTTGAATCCGGCCAAATGGCCAGCGCCAAAATCACAAAAAACATTATCAAATACATCCTTCGCTCCTTGCGATCATATTTATCTATCTCCACCCGTACTTTCTTATTAAAAATATTCCGCAGATACAGGTAAATCGATCCTATCCACCCAAGGTAAAATGCAGAACCATAACCAATCAAAAACGCAACTGGGAACTCAGTCCGGGAAGCGTACTGATTCAATAACGGAAGCGCCCTGCAAATTTTCAAAACAAACCCCACCGCGTCATTCTCAGAAAGACTATTCTGTAAAAACAGGCAGGACAAAATTATGAATGAAAATGGCACCCAAAAAACCGATTCATCAATATGGGCATTTAAATAGCGCGGCTTTTTCTTTACTTCAGGAAGAAACGACATAAAATCAATCTCACGGCTACCATCCCGGCGATGCGCAATGCAGCAGATCAACCCGGTAGATCTATAAGCAATGGCCAATATATCTATTAAATATCAACCATCTTCGACTTTTAAAAACTTCACTCACGCATCATAGAAAGAATTAACTCATCTATGGCTCACTCATTTTTAGACAAGCTGGTGCTCTTGAACATACAACGCTCAAACATGGTCAATCAATACCCTTTCGTTAACCCCAATGCCTGCCGATAAAAAACATCCATCACTTCGACATGCAATGAATCTCATATGGCACAAATGAAGCTTCTCAAGAAACAGTAAATCTCCACTTCCGCTCACTCCCTCCGCCTCTTCAAGAATCGTAATTCTTACACGAAAAATTCACCATCCAAACAATTAAATCCGTTATTGACGCAATTTTACAATTGGCGAATTTTTCAAAAATCGTCTGATATCTTTATCTCTATGATTTTATTTAAAAAATGCATCTCAATATTTTAAGCATAAGAATTATCTTATCGGCGTAATAACATTTGAATTATGCATTTTGCATACAAACCTCTGGCGCAACGACTATCGCTTTTAGCAAAACAGGCAAAGTTTGATTCCAGGTTATGTCTTGCCCGGGCAGTCCGTCGAGACATCCGCCGCGCATCGCGCTGCTTGTTTCTCACCCCGTCAAACGGCTTGCTCAATCGGATGAAGCGGCTTCGGTCTGCAGCCGGTACTAACCGGCATCCAGAACCCTCAGCCGTCTCCATACTCGCCGCCTGCCACAGGTCGCGCACATTGCCCGCCCCGTTGATGTCTGGTAACGCAGTCACGTCGTCGCGTAACGCAATCGCCGTGTCGAATTTTTGATGCAGCGTGTCCTGGCCAAACCATACTTCGAGCATTTCTCGTTCGGTATGTTTGCCATCTACGATCTGTACGAAGCTGCCTTTGCCGCGCACCATGTTGCCGTTTTCCAGCGTGCGGATGGTGCCGTCCTTGCTTAAGCGGATTTCGACGATGCCTGACTGGTCTAGTGTCAGCAGTTCGCCCTGCTGGGTCATGCCGTCGCTGTTGCCGTCGTGCCAGATTTTTAGCGAAGACCAGATCGCATCGTGGCGGTCGATCACGCCGTCTTTATTGCTGTCGTATTCGCGTAGCGCGTCGAAACCGTTGGCGGCGAGCATGCCGTTGGCGAGTTTGGTGAAGTTGCTGAAGAGTTCCGCGCCGGTGTCGATGGCACCGTTGTTGTTGCGGTCGAGGACGAGAAAACCGTCGCCGGTGGTGATCCAGCCGGTGTGGGTGCGGCTGCCTTCGCCTGAGAAATCGAAATGGGCGCTGGACTGGTCGACGCCGGTGGTGTGGATGCCGTCGCCGTTTAGATCGAGGATTAGGGGGTCGATCATGCCGATTGTCCGGCCCAATTCTATGAAAAAGGCCGTCATGTCGGGTCGAGGATCTTGCCCGAGAAGAAGGTTGCCGACGATTATTCCTGCTAGTTCACCGGCTTTACTGGCCAAAAATCCACTAGCTGCCAGCAGCAACCCTATAACCACAACGGCACCTATCGGATGAAGCACCCTAATCAAGGTCAAAGCTACCGCAGGGGCTCCCATCTTACTAACAATTTGGCTGCCAACCGCCGCAGCACTGAGCATGCCACCTATTGCTCCAGCAACGGGAACCCAGTTACCCGTCTGCTCCGCCTTCCGAGTCGCTGCCGCCAGCGTTCCTCCATCTATGAACGCTCCAGCGATACCAAAGCCTTTTGCAAACTTTGAAGCACGTGCCGCCGCTGCAATATTTTCTCCATAACGAGCATATGCTTGCGCACCACCAGCCCTCAACCTCTCCATATCAGAGGCCATAGCTTGACTAGCCTCCTTAAAAAAAATTCGCTGATTTGGTGTCCCTCCTCCATTACCTAAATTCATTAGTTCATATGCCAGGCTACTAGCCTGGTCAGCCATAGCACGGCCGAACATTTCATACTCTTTTGCGGATGCTGTTTTATTTTTAGATGCCCATTCCAACGCACCTGATGCCATTCCTGCAGAAATACCCAGAATTTCCGTGGAATTATTCGCCACAGCATCCACAATTGAATTAAGTTTTTCTTGCGTTAAAGCTGTCACTTTTTATCTCCTGAATTAAAAAAGTAGAATTTCCCTATACAAATAAGCACCGCCCAAACTACCATGGTCGCACCAAAATAGCCTGAAGCACCTACCGCGATACCCAACCTATTCGATATGAATATGCCCATAGTCCTAGGTGAAGATGGCGGCTGAGAAACAAGCCAGGATCCAGCAACAAAAGCACACAGAAATATTACGGTGGAAATTTTTTGCATTTTCCCCCATTCAGATATAAAACTGATATCAATGGGTTCTTTGAATTTACAAAAGCATAAAAATATTCCACCAAAAAATCCCAAACATATGGCTGGACCATAAGCCACTGCCACAGTACAAGGGTAATCACTCAGCGCGCCAAATGCCCGAACAATTGGAACGAACCTAAAAAATTGGCACATTTTGTTTGCAGTGCCATGGTCAGAACTTATTTCAGCAGGAAATAAAATGGCAACAAGAAATAGCACTGCCGATATTGTGTAAAAAATTTTTCTAACATATTCAACACGAAAAATCGGCTTTATAAAACTATCTATTTTATTTTGATCCACCTCTCCTCCAAATACAGCGCAAAATTTCTCCACATCTCCCAAAAATCTCCAGGAGGAATATTTTTCCTTTAGCCACAACAAATCTTATAGCCGGCACAAATTGTGCTTTTTGGTGAGCAATAAATCTCGATCCCCGCCTACTCTCCTCGCCCCTCAAGAATCGTAATTCTTACACGAAAAATTCACCATCCAAACAATTAAATTCGTTATTGACACAATTTTACAATTAGCGAATTTTTCAAAAATCGTCTGATATCTTTATCTCTATGATTTTATTTAAAAAATACATCTCAATATTTTAAGCATAAGAATTATCTTATCGGCGTAATAACATTTGAATTATGCATTTTGCATACAAACCTCTGGCGCAACAACTATCGCTTTTAGCAAAACAGGCAGAGTTTGATTCCAGCTTATGTCTTGCCCGGGCAGTCCGTCGAGACATCCACCGCGCATCGTGCGCTGCTTGTTTCTCACCCCGTCAAACGGCTTGCTCAATCGGATGAAGCGGCTTCGGTCTGCAGCCGGTACTAACCGGCATCCAGAACTCTCAGCCGTCTCCATACTCGCCGCCTGCCACAGGTCGCGCACATTGCCCGCCCCGTTGATGTCTGGTAACGCAGTCACGTCGCCGCGTAACGCAATCGCCGTGTCGAATTTTTGATGCAACGTGTCCTGGCCAAACCATACTTCGAGCATTTCTCGTCCGGTATGTTTGCCATCCACGATCTGTACGAAGCTGCCTTTGCCGCGCACCATGTTGCCGTTTTCCAGCGTGCGGATGGTGCCGTCCTTGCTTAAGCGGATTTCGACGATGCCTGGCTGGTCTAGTGCCAGCAGTTCGCCCTGCTCAACTAGTTGACCAACTGACTCGCTCGACCTAATGCCGCACGGGCCGCAGCTGCACGTGTCAGCGAAATCACCGATTCAGCATACTTCGCATACGCTCCGCTACCTCCACTATTCAGTCTCGCCATTCCTCCACGCATTGATTCCGCTGTATACCGGAGTATTGTCCGGACCTTCTCCGATTTGGCCTGATTCGCTATTACAACAATCCTCTGCTGATATTTCTCCATGGCAGATGCCATTTTTTGTCCAAGAGCGTCATATTCCATTTTTGCGACTATCTCCCCCCGAGTCACCCGCAATAGAACTTCATCCGCCCCGCTACTAACAGAGTCCCATATCGTACCCACGGTATCATTCCGCAGAAATTCAATAGCCGCCCTAATATCACTATCAGAAACCAGAACTGGAGCGCGATTATGCGTATCCCCCGTCAAAAGCGCCTCATCTGTCATCGTTGCCATATGTATCTCCTTACATAGTATTCGATTGAATAAAAAAACATAACAGATGTCAGGAAGTTAAGAAAAAGCATGCTCCCTGATATCATCGCCAAACAAACCCTCGACTCTGTCATCAACCTAAACAACCAGTAAATTGGCTCGTCTTCACCATCTCTTCCCAAAATAAATCCGATCAATATAATTGACACAACAATGCTAGACCGCATCGCCTTGGGAGTGAAAAGACTCGTTCTTTTTTTCATCCACGGATTAATTGTACTGATCAAATAAATGAAAAAACCTCCTCCCCACCCAAGCCAGAATGCACTGCCGTAGCTAACAAGCAACGCAAATGGAAACGACGTCCGCCTTGAATATTCTTCAATTCTAGGAAGCACTAATCCCATTTTCGACAATCCATACGCCAAATTGCCATCAGGAATTTCATCAGGAGAAAACATTGCCAGAATAGCAATTAAAAATATCGAAAACCAGATTATCCTCAAAAAAGTTACCCGATAAAATTCGAGGGGCTTCTCCCTTATTTTCATTAACTCACTGAATTTCACATAACACCTCACCAGAACATGAAAATACCACCCCAACAAGATGACTTTTCAATCACCAAAAATCAGGCTACCCGGAAAATAACCCTATCATCCGATAGCACATTTATTTAATGCGTGCAAAAGCCCTCACGCGCAGCGAGACCAATCATTACAAAATTGATTCAATCTGATTCCACATTATTACACAGAAGATTTATTTTTCAATAGATCGCTTGAAATTTGACACATTTTCACATTGTCCATTTTTTATAATATTTTCCAGCCTCGCCAACCCATGATTTAATTCATTAAATACATCTCAATATTGGCAAACATATGAATTCCCGCATAAATATAATTAGAACCTTTATATGCCATACGATGCACCAAATATCCATTTGTCACAGAACCAAGAATAACTCTTCGCCTCCAGCCCCAAAAAAAATCGTGGCATCGCCTAACCTCTTACCGCTCACATCCAGAAACAGTTACCAATTGATTGATAGCGTCGACTTTTTCCAGGCCGTGCCGTTGGCGAACTTGAACTGCTCGACAACTTTGTAGAACGTGTCAAACCGGTAGCGGATCGTGTCCAGATACGGTTTCCACGTGGTCTGCGATGCCAGCGCCACATACACCGACCGGGTCAAGGTTGCCCATGCCCGCTGCACCATCCAGAAACGTTCATTGATAAGCGCCACAACACCATCGCCACGTGCGCCCAGCATCGTGCCGCCCATCTTTTCCATAACGGCCAGACGGCTCGCCCATCCCGGCGCAGCAGGATCGCCTTCTATCCGGCGGGTGCCCGCCATTATTAATGTCTGCGTGGTGGTCATGGCCGAAGTCGCGGTCCATGCGTTCAGTAATGCTTCAACCTGGGTCACCAGTTGAGTTCTTGTGGTCGCTGTCGCCACCTGCCGGAGCAGCGTGCGCAGTGCCGCGCCCTCAGCCGTCTCCATACTCGCCGCCTGCCACAGGTCGCGCACATTGCCCGCCCCGTTGATGTCTGGTAACGCAGTCACGTCGTCGCGTAACGCAATCGCCGTGTCGAACTTTTGATGCAGCGTGTCCTGGCCAGACCATACTTCGAGCATTTCTCGTCCGGTATGTTTGCCATCCACGATCTGTATGAAGCTGCCTTTGCCGCGCACCATGTTGCCGTTTTCCAGCGTGCGGATGGTGCCGTCCTTGCTTAAGCGGATTTCGACGATGCCTGACTGGTCTAGTGTCAGCAGTTCGCCCTGCTGGATCACGCCGTCTTTATTGCTGTCGTATTCGCGTAGCGCGTCGAAACCGTTGGCGGCGAGCATGCCGTTGGCGAGTTTGGTGAAGTTGCTGAAGAGTTCCGCGCCGGTGTCGATGGCACCGTTGTTGTTGCGGTCAAGGACGAGGACGAGAAAACCATCGCCGGTGGTGATCCAGCCGGTGTGCGTGCGGCTGCCTTCGCCTGCGAAGTCGAAATGAACCCGGGACAGAGCGACGCCACTGCTGTGAATACCGTCGCCATTAAGATCAAGAACCAGATCAAAAATCAAGACGATCAATCAATCCCAAACCGAAGAGACAATTTAGAAAAATCGATGATGTTTTGGCCCGGCCCGGGCCAGCCAACGCATTCCAAATCGGCCGGCCAGGCTAGGCGCTTAATGCCGGATCACTAATAGCGCCTACTGCGCCATTCATTACTACCACTATGGCAAGCGGGACACCCGCGAGAGACACGTCCAATCCAGTCGTCAGGGCAATACCAGACGGCCAGACGCCGCGAAGCAAACCCAAGCCCCAACACCCGCTCCCCCGCTTACCCAAACCACGCTCACTCAAACCGTCGCAGGCACGGCATCATCAGGCGGCACGCGCGAATCACGAATCAGCAGCCCGGATAGCAACGCACCCACCAGCGCCACCCCACCCGCCAGAATAAAAGCCACGGTAAATGAACCTGTGCGGGTCACGAGAAAACCTGTCAATGCAGGGCCCACTACGCCGGACAAACTGCCTACGCAATGAATGCATCCACTGACGCTGCCCACCTTGTCGGGATGCACGACGTCTTGCACGATGGCCCAGTAAATCGCGCCGGTCACATACAGCAAAAACAGCGCCACTGACATCAGCCCAATCGCGCCACCCGCGCCCTGCACCGTTCCGGCCGCGGCAACACACACGCCGGTGCCAAACAGGCAGCTCGCCAGCACCACCTTGCGAGAGAACAGCAGATAACCTGTCCATTTGTAAATCGCGTCGGAAATCAATCCGCCTAAGGCGAGTCCCACCGTGCCGATTGACCACGGAATCACGGTGGCCAAGCTCATCTCCTTGAGATTCAGGTGATGGGCCTGCATCAGATAACTCGGAAACCAGCTCAGGAAAAAGAACAGCACGTAGTTGTAGCCAAAGAATGCAAACGCGGTGGCAAGCACCAGCGGTTGTTTCAGGTAATGCAGCAGCCGTTCGGGCGAGCCTTTAGCCACAGCGGGGATTTCGGTGCGGCTCGCCTCGCTGGACTTTGCTGTTGTCTCATCAGTCAGGCCATCCGCCGTCGTGCGGGTGATGTGACGATTCTGTTCGGGCTTGTCGGTAGTCGTCAGCATCCAGACCACAACCCACACGAGGCCGATGGCGCAAACAATCCAGAACGTCAAACGCCAGCCGAAACTGAGTGCCAGCAAACCTACAACCGGGCCGGCCATTGCGCCACCCAGCGGCGAGCCCGCGCTGAGCAGTCCCATCGCCGAGGCGGCTCGCCGGTGTGGCAGCCAGTTATTCACCATCTTGTTGGCGGCCGAGCACAACGGTCCTTCCGCCATGCCGAACAGCACCCGCAGCACCAGCATGCTGACAAACCCGGTGGCCAGCGCCGTGAGGCCGCAAAACAGTGACCAGAACGTCACCGCGAGAATAAACACGAGCTTGGGGCCAAGCTTGTCGCTGGCGAGTCCGCCAAGAAAATTAAAGACGGTGTAGCCGAGGAAGAACCCGCTAAAAATCACGCCCATCTGGGTGGCGTCGAGACCGAGGTCTTGCTGCACCATGGGCGCGGTGACTGATAGCGCGACACGGTCCAGATAATTAATCATGTAGACCATAAACAATAAAAAAATCGTGACCCAGGTCATTGTGCGTTGCTTCATTTACTTTCTTCTCCTGAATATTTGATAAACCGGCTTACTGTTTTTCTTTCTGCTTTTGCTGCTTCAGGCGGGAATGACGACGTTGTCTGGCCTTCCCGGCATCGGCATTGAGGCTCACGCAGGGCCGCTAACCGGCACTGGCCAGCAATGCATCCGTGCCGCCCTCGCGCAACTGGGTCAGGTACCGCGCAATGCGCACGATCAGCGCCTGCGGCCATGGTGCTGTGCCGAACACGCTGGTGTGCTCGAACGCGGCTTGCGCGAGCGCACTCGCATTCGCGCTCGCCTGCAACCGGGTGATGAGTGACGCCGCGCCGGGATCACTCATCACCAGCGGCGTGCCTGCCTCGTTGCGGCCGCAGTACAGGTAATGCAGCCACGCTGCGAGCGCCCGTTCGAGCGCGGGCCGCTCAAGCCCTAGCGCCTGGCTTTCGCGTAGCGCGGGTAGCCAGCGCACCGGCACTTTCTGGGTGCCATCCATCGCAATCTGCTGGGTCTGATGCGCGAGCGTTGGATTGGTAAAGCGTTGCAGCAGATCGCGGCAGTACGCCTGCACGTCAAATCCGTCTGGCACGGTCACAGTAGCAAGCAGATCCACGCACATCAGACGTGTGACGAAAGCCGCGAGTAATGGGTCCGTCATCGCCTCCGCGACCGTCGCACGGTTACGCAACTGGCCGAGATAAGCCAGGGCCGAATGCGTGCCATTGAGTAGCCGTAATTTCATCGACTGATACAACGCGACGTCCCGGGTAAGCAGCGCACCGGCCTCTTCCCATGCCGGACGTGGGCCGCTAAAGCGGTCTTCGATCACCCATTGTGTGAAGGGCTCGCAGACAATGGCGGCCTCATCCCGCACGCCCAGCCGGGCTTCAGCCTCAGCGAGGGTGGCGGGGGTCGCCGCTGGCACGATGCGATCCACCATGCAGTCTGGAAAAGCGATGTCGTCGTGAATACGTTGCGCAAGTGCGCGATCAAACAACGAGGCGTACTGAAACAGCAGTTTGCGTAACGTGCTGCCATTAGCTGTCATGTTGTCGCAGCACACGACCGACAGCGGTGCCGTAGCCGGCCGCTGGCGAATCCCGGCTGCCAGCACGCCGAGCGTGCTGCGCGGCATCTCTGGATGTTCGAGGTCATGGGCCAGATCGGGATCGTTCTGATCCAGATCGCCAGTGGCGGGATTCAGGCTGTAGCCTTTCTCGGTCACAGTCGTACTAATGATTGAAACCGTCGGCTCGGCTAGCAGGCTGAGCACCCTGGGCAGGGCTGTGGGCGCATGTAGTGCGCCACACAGCGCCCCGACGACACGGGTCGTCGCGGTCTCGCCGGTGCGCTCGGTGACGGAATACAAATAATCTTGTCTGGCTAGAACCCCTGCCATTCGCGGTTCGCGCAGATGCACTCCGACGATGCCCCAGCGAGGGTCGCCGCGCGCCAGTAATGCTTCGGTATAGAGCGCCTGATGGGCGCGATGAAATGCGCCAAGGCCAAGGTGAACGATGCCCGGGCGCACGCGCTTCCGGTCGTAGGATGGACGGCTCACAGCGTCCGAAAGAAGCTCGCAGCTCAGGTAATTCAGAAACGTCACGGCAATTAACCAACCCAGTGGAAGACCGTCGCCGGACAGCGACGTGGGCGCAAGAATAAAATCTAATAGTCCTGATTTTTATTGGCGTATACACCAGTCTTGCTAAATCCAGTTGCCCTAATTAACATGGCGAAAAATTTTCCTCACACCCTGTTTTATCTTATTAAAAGCGGCTATTCAGCCCGGACCAAAACCCAAACAAACCCCACTAAACCCAACACCCCCCACAAACCTCATTCAAACACCCTCAATTGCCTCAGGCTTCGCTCAACGCGTCACGCGCGACTGAAGGGTTTAAACACGGGGTTTAAAGACTTAAGTTATCGCGCCCCCGCACCGTTCGGGCATTCATCGCCTGCAAGCCGCACACATTTATCCCATTTGAACCTTTATCCGCTGGAGCTTTGCCTTGAAAATCGAACGCCTGTACACCATCGTCACCTGCCCCGGGCGCAATTTCGTCACCGTCAAAATCGTCACGGATGAAGGCGTGTACGGCCTAGGCGATGCCACCCTCAACGGGCGCGAACTAGCCGTCTGCGCGTATCTCGAAGAACACGTATTCCCTTGCCTCATCGGGCGTGATCCGCGTCAGATTGAAGACATCTGGCAATACCTTTACCGTGGCGCGTACTGGCGCCGTGGCCCAGTCACGATGAGCGCAATCGCCGCAATCGACATGGCGTTGTGGGACATCCTCGGCAAGCTCGCAGGCATGCCGGTGTATCAGTTGCTGGGTGGCAAAAGCCGTGATGGTGTGATGGTGTACGGCCATGCCAATGGCCGCGACCACGCCGAAGCCATCGAAGCTGTGCAGCAACATATCGAAATGGGTTATCACGCGATTCGCGTGCAATCGGGCGTGCCCGGTCTGGACAAGGTATATGGCGTCGGCAAGCAGGCTGGCGCTTACGAGCCTGCCGAGAAAGGCCTGCCGCCTGAAGAACCCTGGGATACCGCACTTTATCTGCGTCATACCCCTGAACTGTTTCGCAAGGTGCGCGACGCGGTTGGCTTCGAGCCGCATCTGTTGCACGACGCACATCACCGCCTCACCCCCATTGAAGCTGCCCGGCTGGGCCAGGATCTGGAGCCGTTCCGGCTGTTCTGGCTGGAAGATGCGACTCCCTCCGAAAACCAGGAAGCATTCCGCCTGATTCGCCAGCACACCACCACGCCCCTCGCGGTGGGCGAAGTGCATAACTCAATCTGGGACTGCAAGGATTTGATCCGTGAGCAGCTCATCGACTACATCCGCGCGACGATCGTTCACGCGGGCGGCATCAGCCATGTACGCCGCATCGCCGATTACGCCGCGCTCTACCAGGTGCGCACCGGCTTTCATGGGGCCACTGATCTTTCCCCGGTCTGCATGGCCGCGGCAGTGAATTTTGGTCTTTGGGTGCCTAACTTCGGCGTTCAGGAACTGATGCCACATAGCGCGCTCACCGATGAAGTCTTCCCGCACAACTACCGTTTCGACAAAGGCTTCCTTGTGATGGATGAGGTGCCGGGCCTAGGTGTCGAGATCGACGAAGCGCTCGCCGCGAAGTATCCGTATGAACGGGCTTATCTGCCAGTAGCACGGCTGCGCGATGGTTCGATGTGGAACTGGTAGCCCGGCAACAACACCGTTTTATCTTCTAGCGCACACCGTCTTTATCACCAAACCAGCGGAGTCCTTAATCATGTTGAGCATCGTTGTCGATCAACCAGACAGCCTGAGCGTGCGCGTTATGCCGCTCCCCACGCCCACGGCAGGAGAAGTCCGTGTCCGGGTGCGCTATGCAGGCATCTGCGGCTCAGATCTGCATATTTATCGCGGCAAGAATCCGTTCGTGTCCTACCCGCGCATCATTGGCCATGAGTTTGTTGGACAGATCGAAGCCGTGGGCGCGGGCGTCAACCCCGCCCGCCTGGGTGAGCGGGTCGCGGTTGATCCCGTCATCAGTTGTGGCGCATGCCATGCATGCCTCATCGGCCGGCAAAACGTCTGCAGCAAGCTGACTGTGCTGGGGGTGCACCGCGATGGTGGTTTTAGCGAATACGTCTGCGTCCCCGGCAAAAACGCTTACACCGTGCCGGAAACCATCGCCTCAACCTGTGCCGCCATCATCGAGCCGTTCGCTGTCGCCGCCAACGTCACGGCCCGCACCGGGGTGCTGCCCAGCGATATCGCACTGATCTACGGCGCGGGCACCGTAGGGCTGAACTTGCTGCAAGTGCTCAAGCAGGTTTATGGCGTGCGCACCTTCATCACCGACCAGCTCGATGAACGTCTCGCACTCGCGCGTGCATGCGGAGCCAGCGCCGATGAAACCATCAATACGCTCCATGAATCGCTACCCGAGGCGCTGCGCAACCGTGGCGTGGAAGGTGGCCCGACGCTGATTTACGACGCCGTATGCCACCCGTCGATTCTGGAAGAAGCGGTGCGAATCGCAGCACCAGCGGGACGCATCGGCGTGCTGGGATTCTCATCGACGCCATCGGCGATCGCCCAGCAAGAACTCACGAAGAAGGAACTGACGCTGTACGCATCGCGCCTGAACTGCGCCATGTTCCCCAAAGTGATCGACTGGATTAGCCGTGGCCTGGTTCAGCCCGAGCGGATCATCACCGACACCGTTGATTTTCGTGACGCGGCGCGGGCGTTTGAATTGGCGGAATCTCGGCCGAAATCGAGCTGCAAGGTGCTGCTTGATTTCGCTCCGGGAGACTAACGGCATAACGGCATACATGAGCGGGATATAACCACCGGACTGCAACCACCAGGCTGCAATCACGCGAACCAAAACGGCACGATGCATGCGTTACGGCTACTCTGTCGGGCCACCCCGCTAATTTGGCTTTCCACGATGCCCGCCTGCCCTGCTGCCGCCCCCTCTCCCATCAGCGCTGTTCTGGTTCACGTGTCCGACGTCAACGCGGCGCTGACCTGGTACCAGCGCGCGTTTCCACATGCAGTGCGGCGCTATCTGAAAGCGTTTGATTTTTATCTGCTGGACATAAACGGCGTGCATCTCGAACTAGTGCCGAGTGACGCGAAAGTAACAGCGGGTGCTGCAGGGAGTGTCGTTTACTGGCGCGCGGTTGATTTTGACCAGAGCGTCGCTCATTTTCTTGCGCTGGGCGGCCGCTTGTATCGTGGGCCGCTGGAGATCCAGGACGGGCTGCGCATGTGCCAGATTCTCGACCCATGGGGCAACTGCATCGGCCTGCGTGGCTAGCCAGCATGCCGAACACGCGCAAACCTGAAGCACGCGCGGCAAACATTTGCCACACGTGCCTAGCCAAACGGCAAGCGTTACGACGCCTGCACACCGTTACCCTGAAAAACCGTCAAATCCGGATACACCGCGCGAATCTTTTGCCACTCCACCGTGTTGTAAAACTCGCAGGAATAACCCGGCGCTGCAACCGTAAAGCGCTTGGCGACTTCCACACAGAAGCGCACGGCTTCCGCGATGTCAATCTCATGATTCGCGCTTGAATCGTTGCCCCCAACCACCGAGCGTGCCGTCAGCGCAACCCCGACCACCGGCGCACTCGTTGCCACGTGCGGCTGCATGATGCTGTTGAAGTGATACAGGCCATTGTCGTAAGGCGTGATGTCTTGCTGACTAATGGGCCAGGTGACGGCTGGCTTGCCGGTGGTCGACTCCATGATCTTCACCAGATCAGGCGACACGCGCAGGATGTAACCCTGCATCGCAGTTGGTGAAATCGCAAAGCCGCGCTGCTTGATGATGCTGTTTCCTTTCGATGCATCGAGCGACAAAATCGCATCCATCTCCGGCGACACCTCGTAGGTGTTCATCGTCGCCGACGAAACCGGCATGCCCATAAACGGAATCCCGTCGTTGAGACTCATCGGCGCATCCGTGGAGAGATGGGTCGTCGCCAGCACGTCGCCAGGAAGGTGATCGCCCCGCGCTTTCATCTGTGCCAGCTTGAGGCCCACCGCGATCGCACCAATCGCGCCATCCGCGTCAGACACCATGCCGATCCGGGCCGGACGGGCACCAATCGCACCATTGCGGCCAACCACGCCAAGCGTGCGCGTGGTACCACCGCTGGTCTTGCCGCTGGAGCCAGGAATCAGGATCGAGACAAAGTCCGTCGTGGCCAACGAACCTTGCGGCAATTCGTTGTTGACCGTCGTGACCGTCACCGTGACGCCGAACTCAGCGTAAGGCGCGAACATCTCCTTGATGCTCTGGCCATTGACGGTTGCGCTATCGAGCGCTTCATACACAGTGAGAGTGGGTTGCAGTGACATGATGAAATCGTTTTCCTAAAGAAAATTAATGCGAAACGCGCGGCGCGGGTGATAGCGCGCCGCATCACACGAGGCGAGGCGCAGAGCGGTTTGCCTAGAAAACGTGCCGCAAGCCCGCCATCACCGTGGTCTGATTGTTGTTGCCGTTCAACGGCTTGCCCGCTCCGCCGGTCCAGTTCGTCGTGCTGTTGCCAAGCAGACCGCTCCAGTCGCCGCCGACCCAGTCATAGGCCACAGCCAGATAAACATCACTACGTTTGCTCAGCGCATAGTCAGCCACGCCGTAGGTCGTCGCACGAGTGCCATTGAAGCCATCCGCACGCGTGCGGTTATACATCGCGCTGGCAGTCAGCGTGACGGCCGGCGTCGCCAGCCAACTGGCCCCAACGGTAAAGAAATCATCACGGCGCTTGCTGGCGAACACGGAACCAATCGCTGCAGCGTTGGTGGCAGTTGCACCCGTCGACATGCTGGTGATCGACGCGGTGTCGGTGCCGCCATTCGACGCGTCAAAGCCTGCGTCGCGGTTGCTATAGATGTAGTTGGCGAACAGACGGGTTGGACCTACTGTCGCCTTCAACCCAGCGATATAAATCCGCGCGGTGCGGCTCTGGCTGTCGTGGGTGAACTGCGCATCGCCAATCACCGTGACAGGGCCACCCGCGTACTTCAAGCCAAATGACTGCGATGACCTGGCGCTAGCGTCCCCTGCTATGCCACCGAACGCATATTGCGCAATCCCCATCAACGGCCCGTAGGTGCCGGTATAGCTCACTGAATTGTCGTAACGCTGGCCCGTTAAATACACCAGCCATGAATTCGACGGCGCGGCACCGATACCCAGCGGATCGACGTAATACAGCATCGTGTTGGCGGTGGTGTATTGACGGCCAAATGCGAGATCGCCGTACTGGTTGCCAATTTTCACGAAAGCCTGGCGGCCAAACAACTGGCCTTGCTGGTCGAGCTTGCCTGAGTTAGCGAGAAAACCGTTTTCAAGGGTGAAGCCCGCTTTAACACCCCCACCCAAATCTTCCGTGCCCTTCAGGCCAAAACGGCTACCGGACAGAAAACCTTCGTTTCCTTGCTGAAGACCAATCACGCTATCGCCCGATGAATTGGCATGGGTCTGATAAGTCAATGCGGCATCAATCACGCCATACAGGGTGACGCTGGATTGCGCCCATGCAGCACATGGCAGCATCAGCGCGAGGGCGGAGAGGTAACGAGTTGAGTTCATCTGAAAGCCTTGCAGAGTAAATAGACGAGCGCCTCCCGCCAGCGGCCTCGCCGCTGGTGATGATGTCTGGCGCAATCAGTGTTTAGTGCTGGATTCAGGTCCGCATCGCGGGCCAGTTAGCCATGTCCGTGGGGCCCGTAATGCGGGAAAGCGCAAAGGTCTCGCCTTCTGAAATCGTTGTGGCCGAACCATCGCTGTCGAAATGCAGCGCGCCGCGCTCACCGAGGACGGTGCCGTTGACGCCATCCGCCAGCAGCGCGGAGCCTTCCGGCAAAGCAAAAACCTGCTCAGGAGCGTTGATCTGCAAAAACTCCGCCAGACGCTCCTCGCGGCTTTCGCCGTTATGTCCGGCGGGTTTGCCGCTGATGAAGTGCGGATTGATCTGGAACGGCACCAGGCCAAGCGCGCGCAACGAGGGTGGTTGCACGATCGGCATATCGTTGGTGGTCCGTATCGTTGGGCAGGCCACATTGCTGCCAGCACTCCAGCCCACGTAAGGCGTCCCGGCTTTCACCTTCGCGCGGATTGCGTCAACAATGCCCGCGTCATACATACGTTTCAGCAGCGCGAAGGTGTTACCCCCACCCACTGCAATCACCTCGGCGCGCTCAATCGCGGCTCGCGGGTCTTGGCTGTGATGGATCGACTCCAGTGCATAGCCCAGTTTTTCGAACACCGGTTTGACCATGCTTTCGTAGTGCTCGAAGCTGAACGTCACCCCCGCGTAAGGCACGAACAGCACTTTTTTCGGCTGACGCTCCATCAAGGCATGAATCTGCTGGCTGGCGTGTTCGAGATAACCAAGGTTGTCTTTGCGCGAACTGCTCATCAAAAGAATGCGTTGTGTCATGGCTGGGTTCCTGCTGATTAATGTCAAAAGAGGGAATTCAGGCGACCGTCTTGCGGATGATGTCCACCACGCGGTCGATTTCTTCGTGCGTATTGAAGTAATGCAGCGACACACGCGCCATCGTGCTCACGCCATAACGCGCGAGGATCGCATCGGCCATGAAACCGCCTGCTTCGATGATGCAGTGCTGGGCTTCGAGCGCCGTCACGAGCGTGGCAGGGTCGATGCCACGCAAGTTGAACGGCACGATGCCAATCCGCTGGGCCACATCCCGGGGGCCGTACAACTCGAAGCCAGGCAAACTGCCGAGTTGCTGCACGGCATACGCGGTCAGATCGCGCACGCGCGCGGCAATCTCGTCGATACCGATCTGCCCGGCGTAGCTGAGTGCTGCGCCCAGCGCGAGGATCGCGGGCACGATTGGACAACCCGCTTCAAGCCGGCGCGCGCCATCAACGAACGAAAGCTCACCCGTGGAGCGGTCGTAAGCGCCGTTCCACCAGCCCGCCAGCACCGGCTCAAGCGCCGTGATATGGCGCTCACTCACGTACAGAAAGCCCGACCCCTCAGTTGCCCTGAGCGCCTTGCGGCCACATCCGGCAAGAAAATCGCACCCTAGCTCGGCCACGTTCACTGGCAACATGCCGACGCTTTGCGCCGCGTTGACCAGTGACATCACCCCTTGCGCGCGAGCCACCTGGCAGATCTCCATCGCGGGCTGCACCGCGCCGGTGGAGTTCGGCACATGCGAGAACGTCAGCAACCGGGTGCGAGGCGTAATCGCTTGCGCGAATGCGCTGGCGCTTAGCAACCCGGATGAATCGGCGGCAATCATCTTGACCACCACACCATGGGTTTCTTCAAGCCGACGCCATGGCAACAAATTACTCAGCATCTCTGTGTCGGCCACCAGAATTTCGTCGCCTGCTTGCCATGTCAGGCCACGGGCCACGAGAGAAATCGACTCCGTCGCATTCTTGGTAAAGGCCACTTCGCTGGTTTGCGCGCCAAGAAAAGCCGCGAGCTGTGCCCGCACTGCCTCCACCCGGGCGTAAGTCTGTTTGCGAAACGACGGCAGGTAGATACCGATCCGGCCGGTGTCGCGCAGGTACTCGCAGACCTCGTCCAGCACCACATCGGGCGGCAAGGAAGCCGCGGCCGTATCCATATAGACGGTGGTGGCGGTGAGCGGGGTCGCTTGACGGATCGCTTGAATGTCCATGGGAATCTCTCCAGGCAGTAAAGGGGGAAAACAGGCTATTTGTGCAGACGCGTCATCGAGTTGCCGAAGCTAAACAGCGCATCACCCGCGATCACACCGCCAGCAAAGGCACTCATTTCAGCCGAATGACGCTCGCCGCGCAGACGAATCACCACGAAGCGGATAGCCAAACCAGCAAGAACGGCCCACCCAGCGAGAGGCGATGCGATCAGCATCCCGGTCGACAGCAAAATGCCGAGCTGACGTTTAGCACCCCCGAAAAGCTGGATCAGTGCCCCAGGAATTGCCCAGAGCGCGAGACTGGTGGCGATTTCCATCGACGATCCAGCCTTGATGGAAGCGGCATACACACGGTCAACAGGTGGCAGCATGCCGCGCGAGAAGAAGTGGTCATGGAAGAAAATCACCACCACCGCCGCGACCAGGAAGCCCGCCATCGCGGCAATCAGTTGCTGCTTACGGCCCGCGCGTTCGGCTTCCATGTCACGGCCTTCGCCGCGAAGCAGATAACCGGTTTTCAGGTCGTATCCCATATCGGCAAAGGCCGGTCCGGTCGCGGCCGAAAAGCCTGCCAGCACGGCGAGCGCGCTCGGCGGAAAGCCAATCACGATACCGATGGTCAACGTAATCAGTGCGACGGCAAAGGCAGGAAACCAGCCCGAATGCATCGCTGCGATGCCCACGATCAGTTCATGTGCGTAAGCGGCGAACGCGGCATAGAACACAAAGGCGATCAGCATGCCTGGCGACAACTCAGTAATGTGCCCAGCGAGAACCGAGATCAGAAGTGCCACCAGCATGTAGGCGAAGAAGCCCGCTGACAGCACACGCCTGGCGCGCGTGCCGCTCATTTCAGCGTTCCTCGGATCAACCGCGCTATCGCGCGAGCGGTGAATCTCGCGTGCAACCTGAAACAACGCCACCAGACCCGCGCCAATCATTAATCCATGAGGCACGTAGGCTGCGGCAAGGTCCACATTGAATAGCGGCATTGAGTAACCGCGCGTCAGCAAACCAATCCCAAATGCCGTCAGCGCAGCCAGGTTGCCGAGAAACGCCGCGCCAAACGCGGACATCGGCACGCCCATCACGGCACCGGCGACCCCTGCGGCCACACCCAGCCCGAGGAATGCCGCCTTACGGCCGCCCTGATCGCCAGCCCAGATCGCTTCGGCAGTCGCCACACCCGCAGGCCAGGTCCCCGTCGCGGGGAAAACCTTGCTGCCGAAGAGGAAGTACAGCATTGCGCCATCCACCAGCATCGCGGCAATCGAGCCGATCATCATCGGCGTGACGAGCTCCGGCATACCCATGGCAAAAGGCACACCAAGCGGAATCATCAGTGAGTTAGCCGCGCCGAACGTGGCCGATGAAATCGAGGTCTGCACCAGGTTCTGGCGCTCCAGCACCCGGAAGCGGCGCGTGATGGCCAATGGAATACGCGAGAACACGATGGCAATCAGCGCACCGATGATCGACGTGTTGGCCGAGATGCCCAGCGACACGATCAATTGCATCCCGATGATCGCGCCCAGAACCGACAGCCCAATAGAAACCAGCATCAGCAGTGGCTCGAAGAACGAAACGCGGGTGCGTTCGGGCTTCGGACCGGAGGGTGTTTCGGGTGTATCGGGAAGGTCCACAACTGCTTTCATGATGTTTTGTCTCCGGCTGCGGCTGTTACGCTATGTAATGAATAAAAAGTAAGGGATGCTCAGCGTGCCTAACGATTCAACCCAACCACGGGTTCAATCGTTTCACGCGTTTTCTTCAGAATTTCGACTAATTGGGTAACCGTCTCACCTTCAATCCGTTGCAGGGGGCCAGCAATTCCCAGCGAACCAATGACTCGGCGCCGGTCGGACGAGCGCAGTGGCAAGGCCACGCCCGCTACCGTGGCAGCAGCCTCTTCACGGGTGTAGCTCCAGCCATCGGCGCGAATCCGGGCAAGATCGCCGTCAATCGTGGCGGCATCGGCAATGTCCGCGCTCTGATAAATCGCCGCCCGAAACTCATCTGACTGGAACGCCAGGATGACTTTCGCGTGAGCACCTGCCAGCAACGAAAAGCGCTGGCCAAGCTCAACGGAAAAACGCAGTTGCTGCTGGCTTTGCCCGATGTCGGTGCAAACCCCTTCGTTGCCATCTAGCAGCGTCAAAAAGACCGTCTCGCCGCAGTGTTCGGCCAGCGCGTCTAACGCAGGCTGGACCACCGCTGACGGCACGAAGGTTTGATGAGCGACCTGCCCTAGCTCGAACAAACGCAAACCGAGCGCGTAACGGCCTGCGCTGTCCTGCATCAGAAAGCCGTTCGCCGCGAAGGTCGCCAGCACACGATGCACAACCGCGTGATGCGTCCCGGTTGCTTTTGCAAGTTCGCGCACGCCCCACGTTGGTTCATCAATCGTGAAACGGGTCAGTAAAGCCAATGCGCTATCTAGTGTTTTTAACATGTTGTCTCTCTATGAGATACAGCGTCTCTTGTTGAAAAAAGAATATGCGATAGGAATTGGAGCGTCAATATCGGGTTAACGAGATAAGCCCTCGAGAAAAAGCCGCGCATCAATCCACAAAGCGCTCCCGCCGAAAGCTTTCTCTTTCCTTTCGAACTTTTAATCTTCTAGTGATGGCTAATGAACTGCCGGGCAGCGCCGGGCTCATCTGCCAGGTGGTTAATGCATGTGATGGGTGAGACAAGCGCTTGATGTCTGGCTTGGGGTCGCATGCTGACCTTGCGAACTTTCCGGTCAGCGAGACCACGTTCTGATTGCGTTGCCTAGCCTTGCGCAACCTTCATGCTGACAGGCGCTGCGCCCCGTCTGACGGGAGAAGCACGCTGAACGTGTCCACCACTTGTGACGAGAAGAAGTGCGTCATAACGATTCGCTCAGGAGACGCAATCAATTTTCGGACGCAAAGAAAATTTGCTTGCTTAGCACAAGGAAATTTAAATTTGTCATAAAAATGTATGCGTATTGAATTGTTTCGTGTACACTCCGCTTCAGATTAACGTGTGGAAAGAAATCCACAAGAGTACGAAGCAAATGGCCCAAAGAGCCTGGAAAGAAAGCCTCCAGGCGTTCCGCAAGCGCAGCGTGACTGGCAAGCGGCACAGCGGCCAAGGCAGCAATTCACAGCAAAACTGGCTTCCACGCCAGGGTTTCCCTGATCCAGGCCTCAGCCTGCAAGCGAATTCCTGGCATTGAACTGGGCATACCGTTACCGGCATGCCCAGTTCAATGCTAAGGACTGCGTGTTTGAATGGAAGCTAGCTGGCACATTGCAGGCAAACGGCTTCCCGGTAACGAATCTAATGACGTTACCCGCGGCCAATAGCCTGATGCAGACCTGAAACACCGCATCACCCGCCGCTTGTACCCGCACCGCCAGAATGTTGTTGGGCAACGCAGCACCGGTTGTCTGCGAAGCACACAAGGCTCATCAGGCACTCTCCCAGGGTGCGCTTATGTCAGCCGCGCCTCACGCGAAGCCACCTCCTGAAGCAATTAGCCGGAATTTCCACACGCCCTCTGGAAGCGTAATTTTTATTATTCAAATCCGGCAACAGTTAGTCCGCAGACAATAACAACATCTTTTATATTTTTTCGCTCCTCCGCTCAATCTTTAGCGGCATGGATCTTTGTCCAATTTTAATTAGCAATTTTATTGATTGCGGCATGTATTTAATAAAAAATGCGCGCCTTAATTATTTTTCACAAGGGAACCTGATATCTGCCTGAAAATTTTTTTGTAACAGTTTCCCCGTAATACACAAGCCGCTTACTCCTGCACATAAACCCCTTCCCATCAAGCCTTTCAGCACGATGGCTGAGCGAGTTCGCGCATCTATAACGAATTATTTTAAATTTAGAATAATTCCTCAATTCACTTATCAGTCGCGCATCACGACGATTTAAATCGCGCACCCAAAACTCATCAGATTTTGACAATCTGAGACTTCATCCCCTGAAAATAATAATCAGCCTATATCAAGCACAGCAGTAAAGCACCGAAGGGAAAGGCATAGCAAATTTATCTTCATTCACCTATGGAATTTTTTACTCATGAACAGGATCTATCGCGTTATCTGGAATAGCACTCACCACGCCTGGGCCGTCGCCTCTGAAATAGCCAGCGGCCGGCGTAAAGGCGGGACGAATAAAAGAACTCTCGCCGCCGCGATACTCGCTGGAGGCAGAAGCGCTCGATCAATCAGGGCCGTAGCGATGCTAGCTAGTGCTTGTGCCATCGGCCTCGTTAGCATGAACGCCTCTGCCAGTGAATGTCTGTCGTCACCCTCTCCGGAAAACATGGCGCAAACGGCCAACGCTTGTGCTTCGGAGCCGAGTCCCCTGCAGACAGCATCCGTTTCATCTGATGCCAATGGCGTCCCAGACGCGAACCTCAGCACAACCGGCACCCGCACGCCAAGGCTGAACCACGAGAAAGTCTCCTTACGCACACCCAGAATGGCGGCGAACGGTATGGACGTTTACTTTGCGGCCACTGGCGCTGGTGACTCGAGCTCAATTTCGGAAGCGTTCGCATCCGACGGAGGCTCGATTGCGCTTGGATCCGCCAGCAAGGCCGTCGGGGCCGGCAGCGTTGCGCTAGGCAACCATGCCTGGGCATCAGGCAGTCGTGGTAATACCGTCGCACTGGGAAACAACGCACTAGCTTCGGCTAATGACTCGGTAGCACTGGGCTCAAACAGCGTGGCGAATCAGGAACAGACCGTGTCCATCGGGACGAGCGACAACAAACGCCGGATCGTCAATGTTGCCTCGGGTACCGCCGCTACCGATGCGCTCAACGTCTCGCAACTCCAGGGCGTAACGACAACGCTAGGCGGTGATGCAGCAGTCACGGCTGATGGCTCTATCAAGGCACCGTCTTATAGCGTGCAAGGGGCGACTGCCAACACCGTGGGTGCAGCACTGAGCAGTCTCGATACCGCCGTCAGTAACAACACCCGCGGTATATCCAGCAACACCGTCGTCATCAATAGAAACACCCGCGCTATCTCGAAGCTGGGAGGCGATGTCGCCACGCAATCAGTCACTATCGCTCACCTCTGGGCCGACGCGAACAACCTCGCCAAAGGCGCAATTGGCTTTATCCGGCAGCACCCAACCGACGGGGCCATCACTGTCGCCAAAGACACGGATGGCACTACCGTGAACTTCAAGGGCTCTGCTGGCACACGCCAGTTAAACGGCATCTCGGAAGGCGCGGCCAATACCGATGCAGTCAATGTCTCGCAGCTCAAAAGCGCAACCACAGCATTAGGTGGTGGTGCGGCGGTCAAGGCCGATGGCTCCATCGAGGCACCGTCTTATCTGGTGCAAGGTGTGAGCACTAGCAACGTAGGCTCGGCACTGGCCAGCCTCGATACCGTCACCACGAAAAACACCGGTGACATCGTTACCAACACCACCAGCATCAACAAAAACACCAGCGATATTTCGCAGCACTCCGGCGATATCTCCAAGCTCAACACCAAGGTGAACAACATTGCTGACGGAGCAACCAGCTTCGTCCAGCAAAACGCCACCAGCAAGGCCATCACCATTGCCAAAAACACGGGCGGCACCAGTGTCGACTTCACCGGCTCCGATGGCGCACGTCAATTAACTGGCGTGTCGAAAGGCGCTGCGGAAACTGATGCAGTCAACGTCTCGCAACTCAAGAGTGCGACGACCGCGCTAGGCGGTGGTGCAAAAGTCAATGCCGATGGCTCCATCAAGGCACCGTCTTATCTGGTGCAAGGTGTGAGCGCTAGCAACGTAGGCTCGGCACTGGCCAGCCTCGATACCGTCACCACGAAAAACACCGGTGACATCGTTATCAACACCACCAGCATCAACAAAAATGCCAGCGATATTTCGACGCTCAACACCACGGTGAACAACGTCACCAGTGGCACCACCGGCCTCGTCCAGCAAAACGCCACCAGCAAGGTCATCACCATTGCCAAAAACACGGGCGGCACCACGCTAGACCTCACCGGCACCGCTGGCACACGTCAACTCAATGGCGTATCGAAAGGCGCGGCAGATACCGATGCGGTCAACGTCTCGCAGCTCAAACGTGCGACGACAGCGTTAGGCGGTGGTGCGAAAGTCAATGCCGATGGCTCCATCAAGGCACCGTCTTATGTGATGCAGGGCACAACCGTCAACAACGTGGGCGCGGCACTAACCATCCTCAATGAAGCCACCACGGAAAACGCCGGTGACATCGTTACCAACGCCACCAGCATCAACAAAAATGCCCACGATATCTCCAGGCATTCGGACGACATCTCGACCCTTAGCAACACGGTAAACAACATCAGCGGCAGCGCAACCAGCTTCATCCAGCAGGACGCCACCAGCCAGGCCATCACCGTCGCCCAAAGCACAGGCGGCACCACGCTAGACCTCACCGGCACCGCTGGCACACGTCAACTCAATGGCGTATCGAAAGGCGCAGCAGATACCGATGCGGTCAACGTCTCACAGCTCAAGGGCGTCACTGCCGTACTAGGGGGCAACGCAGAAATCAATGCCGATGGCTCCATCAAGGCACCGTCTTATGTGGTGCAAGGCACAACCGCTAACAACGTGGGCGCGGCTTTGAGCAGCCTCGATGCCGCCACCACGAAAAACACCAGCGATATCTCCAGCCTCGGCACCTCGATCAGCGACATCGCCAGCGGTACTACCGGCCTCGTCCAGCAAGATCACACGACGCAAAAAATCACCATCGCCAGCACGCAAGGCGGCGGGTTAATCAATATCGCGGGATCGGCTGGGCCGCGCGTGATGACTGGCCTCGCCAACGGCGTCAACAACCACGACGCGGTCACCGTGGCCCAATTGAAATCAGTTGGTCTGGTCGATCCAGGCGGCAAGATGATGGGGGCCGTGCTCTATGACGACATCTCTCTCGGCCGTGCCACGCTAGGCGGCACTCACGGCACAGTGATAGCAAATCTCGCCAATGGCCAGATCACGGCTGACAGCCTGGAAGCGGTCAACGGCGGCCAGTTGTTCACCCTGCAAGAGCAGATCAGCGACAAGCTCACATCATTGAATGGCCGGGTCAATGATCTCGACGACAAGGTGACGAACAGCAACCAAGTCTCACAGGAGCTGTCTAATAATTCAGGAATCCGTGAAATTCAGATCATCAAGAGCTTGCAAGGCACGATTGATCCCTCAAGCGGCAACATCGTGATTGGCACGGGTGCGCAAGCGACGGGCAACGGCAGCATTGCTATCGGCCATGGTGCGGCAGCACCCGCAGCCAATGCAGTGGCACTTGGTCAGGGTTCGCTCGCTGACCGGGATAACACTGTCTCGGTCGGCTCACCCGGCGCGGAGCGTCAGATCACCAATGTCGCGGATGGCATCGCGCCAACCGATGCCGCCAACATGAGTCAGTTGAACAGCCGCTTCGACTCAGCCCAGCAGGCGATCGGCTCCGTAGCACGCAATGCTTATGCGGGGATTGCAGCCGCCATGGCGATGCCAAACATGACGCCATCGGGCCCTGGCCGCACGATCATCGCAGCCGGTGCGGCGAACTATAAAAATGGCTCCGCTGCCGCAGCAGGCGTGACGTACCGCTCAATGAACGAACGCTGGCTCGTCAATGGCGCCATCTCGGTGACCTCAACCGGCGACGCCGGGGTACGCACCCAGGTCGGCTACGAGTTCTAGTCTTTGGCTAAACGCACCAGCGCCGCACTCGCCGAAGCCGGTTAAAGCAAACGCCTGGCAGCAAAAACGGGACGTCAATTCAGTTCATTGACGTCCCGTTTTTTATGCCGCAGAGATACGAAACGCGCGAACCTTCCCTCACCCGCCATCGAGACCCATCGAGACCGCGCTCCAATGACGGATGAGCCTGGCACAACATCACGGCGAGGTAGAAGCCATGCCATGCGTGGCCGAAAAATCGCCATGCACTCATCCGCCATCCGCTACCGAAGCAACCCATTCATGATTAATTAAGGAAACCATAATTATTTTTCACAAAAGAATCCGGGTTCTACCAGCCCATCACGACGAATGGCGAATTGTCATAAATGTGTATGCAAACTGAATTTATCGTGTAGACTCCGTATCAAATTAACGTGTGTAAAAAATTTTCATGACTGTGAGCAAATGGGCCCGCGAGCCCGATGCGATTGGCAACTGGCACAACGATTCTCCGAGCGCCAGCCCCCAGCAGACAAGCTTCCAACGTTGGAACCCTCTGGAACACGGCAAAGTCTGCAAGCAAACCCAAGACGAGTTGAAAGCCGACAAAAAACTTTCCCACCGTTGTAATGTTCAGTACTGCGACCAGCTTTTTCAGCTGACTGGCGGGTCGAAATGACGGGCATTTTCGCTAACAATCAGGGCCTTCCTGGCTGGCACGTTGCTGGCAAGCGGCTTGTCGGCAATGAGTACGAGCTTGAGGTTACCTACGACAAGCAGCCCGATTCCTGCCAGAAATGCGGCACCACCGGGCGCTTGTACAAGCACGGCCAGAAGCCTGTTATCTACCGCGACAGCCCTATTTCTGGTCACCCTGTCCGCTTGATGGTCAATGTCCAGCGCTTCAAGTGCCGGAACTGCGGCAGCACCTTCCAGCAGGCGCTTGACAACATGGAACCCGGCAGGCTGATGACCGTGCGGTGCGCCGAATACATCGCCAAGCAGTGCCTGCACGACACCTTCACGAACATCGCCACCCAACTGGGTCTCAACGAGACGACCGTGCGGCATGTCGCAGCTGACTATATTCACAAGCTAAACGGGCAATACGCATTGCCAGAGGTTGAATATCTGGGCATCGGCGAGCTTTATCTGGGCGGCGAGATATGCGCCATGATTGCGGACGTGGCAAGCCAGAAGCCGGTGGACATCATTCAGGGCTGCGACAAGCAGGCCATCGTCTGCTGGCTGCAAAACTATCCTTTCCGCAGCAGCATCAAGGCGGTATCGACTGATTTGTGTACGGATTACCGCGACGCAGTCAACGAGGTTCTTGGCGTGCCGGTGGTGCTGGACAAGTTCCACGTCGCCAGAATGATGAACACCGTGCTGGAAAACATCCCGCGCCGCCTGCGCCCTGCCCAGGAGAAAAAAGCTGCCAGGAGGCACATCTCACCGGGCCAGCACCATCTGATCGAAAAGCCGCAGGCGACACGCGGGACAAGACTTGAGCATCCCCCGGAGATCCGGAAGGCAGACGAGTTCAAGGAAGCACTGTTTCGCATCTACGGCCTGTCGAAAGCCGAGGCCATCGAAACGTATGACGCATGGCTGGCATCCGCGCAGAAGGTAGGCCAGAAAGACTTGGGTGACCTGATACAGGCCATGAAGAACTGGCGGGCACAGATCCTCAATTACTTCGACTTCCCCGTCATGAGCGCCTACACCGAAGCGCTGAACGGCATCGCCAAAGTGACAAGCCAGATGGGGCGCGGCTACTCGTTCGAAGTACTGCGAGCGCGGATTCTGTTCAAGGGACTCGGCTTCCCAGGCAAGTCGGCAGCGCCATCGGCCACGCCCGCGCAAGAGCTGAAAATGGCCTGCACGGTGGCCAAAGCCCGCCTGCCTCACTACCTGATTCGAGCCCGGACACGGGCTCGCCTACTCCTGGAGCAGGTTTCACACTGCTTTTCCTGCCGTGGGAAATTCGAACCAACAGAGCTTTTTCTGAGTGACACAGCACTGATTGTTAGCGGAGAACACAAGGCTAAAGGGGTATTCCTGTGTCGACCGTGCTTTACCCAATTTCACACTAAGACCGGTCTTATGCACCGGACAGATTCCAGTTCCTGAAACAGTTGAACGAAATTTCGACATGCCCTTCGGCTGCGGAATTTTTATTATCAATAATCCAGCAATAAACAGTCCGCCTGCGGCGAAAAAGCATCAACTTTATTTCTCCTGTAAAAACTTTCACCGGGAGTCGCGTTTATGCAACGCAGATTCATCCTGGATAATTTTTTAGATGATTTTCCATATTTCCGCCGAATAGTTAGCAGTATGTAGTTCCATTTCAACCAAAACTATTCTCTCATTACATAACGCAAGACTTAAGAAAAATGCGCGCAATGCTTATTTACTCACGATAAAACCGGAGATCTACCTGAAAAACATTTGTCCCTTTTAAGTTCGCAAATTATCCAGAGCACATAATTCATTGTGCTTCCGCATACCGTTTCGTTCGTCAAGCTCCCTAGCCACGGTGAGTGGGCCTATTCACGCACGTCTAAAACAAATTATTCTGCATGCAGAAAAATTCTTAAACCATCCATTAAGCATAAATATGGGTCTCTTATATTGCACCTCCCAAAGATGGTGAAATTTTTAAGAGTTTGTAAATCTTACGCATTAATTAAAATAATAACTAATCCGTACCTGACATCGCCGGTAACGCAATAACCGATAGGCCGTAGAACATCTTTTCATTTCCTTGTGGAGCTTTTTATTCATGAACCGAATCTATAGAGTTATCTGGAATAACGCCCGCCACCTCTGGACCGTCGCGTCTGAAATTACCAGTGGACCCCGTAAAGGCAGTACGAATAAAAAGCTGCTCGCCGCAGTGATTCTCGCGGGGAGCGGGAGCCTTGGAACAATGGACGCCATGGCGGCACCCAATAATTCTTTCGCCGTCGGCATCTTAAGCAAACTCACGGTGGGAAATGGATGCTTATCATCGTCGGCTCCGGGATTTATTTCACAATCAAGCTCAGTGTGCGACTCTGCGGGTGGCGGCCAGCAGGCCGCGCTCGTTTCTTACGATGCCAAGGGTGCCTGGGGCTCGTTCATTACTGCCACCGATCCCAATACGCTCAGACTGGGTGCCAATGGGGTGGACAAGTTAAGAATCTCGAACACCGGGCTTTTCGCCACAGACAACCTTGACATGGGCAACAAGAAAATCACCTCGCTCGCGGCTGGAACGAGCTCAGGCGATGCGGTGAACAAGGCGCAGCTCGATGCGTCCATGTCTTCCTTCGTAGCCAATGCCAACGACAAGAACGCAAGCGCGTCTGCGGAAGGCGATGGCTCGATTGCGATTGGTTCTGGCGCTAGAACAGTAGGCGGGAGCGGCGGTGTCGACCGGATTGCCATCGGCCAGAACGCACTGGCGGGCAACAGCGGACAAACCGGCGCGATTGCGATTGGTGGCGACACCATTTCCACGGGCAACCGCTCGCTCGCACTTGGCTACTCCAGCACGGCTACCGGGTTCGCCAGCGCCGCCATAGGCCGCTATACATTCACCACCGGAAGCAGCGCTGTGGCATTGGGCAACAACGCCACGGCTTCAGCCGACGGCTCGGTAGCACTGGGCTCAGACAGCCTGGCGACTCAGGCTAAGACCGTGTCAATCGGCAAGAGCGGCAGCGAACGCCGGATCGTCAATGTCGCGGCTGGCACGGCCACCACCGATGCGGTCAACGTTTCGCAGCTCACGGGTGTGGTGACAGCATTAGGGGGGGATGCAGCGGTTAATGCCGATGGCTCTATCAAGGCACCTACTTATATGGTGCAGGGCACGTCCGCCAACAACGTTGGCACAGCATTGGCCAGCCTCGATACCACCATCAAGAAAAACACGGGTGATATCTCCAACCTCACCACCACGGTGAACAACATCACCAGCGGTACCACCAGCCTCGTCCAGCAGGACGCCACCAGCAACGCCATCACCGTTGCCAAAAGCACGGGCGGCACCACGGTCGATTTCACTGGCACGGCTGGCACGCGTCAGTTGAAGGGCGTATCGAAAGGTGCGGTGGATACCGATGCGGTCAACGTCTCGCAACTCAAGGGGATAGCCACGGTGCTAGGAGGTGGCGCAGAAGTCAGCGCTGATGGCTCTATCAAGAAACCTTATTACGCGGTGCAGTACTCGATCTCCAGCGACATCGGCACGGCATTGACCAACCTCGATAACGCCATAACGAAAAACACTGATGACATCACCACCAACACCAGCAACATCAGTAAAAACGCTAGTGATATCAACAATCTCGCTAACGGTGTCACTGGCCTCGTCCAGCAGGACGCCACCAGCAAGGCCATCACCGTTGCCAAAAGCACGGGCGGCACCACTGTGGATTTCACTGGCACGGCTGGCACGCGTCAGTTGAACGGTGTATCGAAAGGCGCGGTAGATACCGACGCGGTCAACGTCTCGCAGCTCAGGGGGGTAACGGCAGCGTTAGGAGGTGATGCAGCGGTCAATGCCGATGGCTCCATCAAGGCACCTTCTTATCTGGTGCAGGGCACGTCCGCTAACAACGTTGGCACGGCGTTGGCCAGCATTGATGCCGCCACCACGAAAAACACGGGGGACATCAACACCAACACCACCAACATCAGCAAAAACACTGGGGACATCACCAACCTCAGCACTACGGTGAACAACATCACCAGTGGCACCACCGGCCTCGTCCAGCAGGACGCCACCAGCAACGCCATCACCGTCGCCAAAAGCACTGACGGCACCACTGTCGATTTCACCGGCACGGCTGGCACTCGTCAGTTAAACGGTGTATCGAAAGGCGCAGTAGATACCGACGCGGTCAACGTCTCGCAGCTCAGGGGGGTAACGGCAGCGTTAGGAGGTGATGCAGCGGTTAATGCCGATGGCTCTATCAAGGCACCTTCTTACGTAGTCCAGGGCACGTCTGCTAACAACGTTGGCACGGCGTTGGCCAGCATTGATGCCGCCGTAACGAAAAACACTGGTGATATCACCACCAACACCAACAACATCAGCAAAAACACTGGCGATATCAACAACAACACCACCAACATCAGTAAAAACACCGGCGACATCACCAACCTCAGCACCACGGTGAACAACATCACCAGCGGCACCACCGGCCTCGTCCAGCAGGACGCCACCAGCAAGGCCATCACCGTCGCCAAAAGCACGGGCGGCACCACTGTGGATTTCACCGGCACAGCTGGCACACGTCAGTTGAATGGCGTATCGAAAGGCGCAGTAGATACCGACGCGGTCAACGTTTCGCAGCTCAGGGGGGTAACGGCAGCGTTAGGAGGTGATGCAGCGGTTAATGCCGATGGCTCTATCAAGGCACCTTCTTACATAGTCCAGGGCACGTCTGCTAACAACGTTGGCACGGCGTTGGCCAGCATTGATGCCGCCGTAACGAAAAATACTGGTGATATCACCACCAACACCAACAACATCAGCAAAAACACTGGCGATATCAACAACAACACCACCAACATCAACAAAAACACCGGCGACATCACCAACCTCAGCACCACGGTGAACAACATCACCAGCGGCACCACCGGCCTCGTCCAGCAGGACGCCACCAGCAACGCCATCACCGTTGCCAAAAGCACGGGCGGCACCACCGTCGATTTCACTGGCACGGCTGGCACTCGTCAGTTGAACGGTGTATCGAAAGGCGCAGTAGATACCGACGCGGTCAACGTCTCCCAGCTCAGGGGGGTAACGGCAGCGTTAGGAGGTGATGCAGCGGTCAATGCCGATGGCTCTATCAAGGCACCTTCTTACGTAGTCCAGGGCGCATCCGCTAACAACGTTGGCACGGCGTTGGCCAGCATTGATGCCGCCACCACGAAAAACACGGGGGACATCAACACCAACACCACCAACATCAACAAAAACACCAGCGATATCTCGAAGCATTCAGGCGATATCACCAACCTCAGCACCACCGTGAACAACATCACCAGCGGCACCACCGGCCTCGTCCAGCAGGACGCCACCAGCAACGCCATCACCGTTGCCAAAAGCACGGGCGGCACCACTGTGGATTTCACCGGCACAGCTGGCACACGTCAGTTGAATGGCGTATCGAAAGGCGCAGTAGATACCGACGCGGTCAACGTTTCGCAGCTCAGGGGGGTAACGGCAGCGTTAGGAGGTGATGCAGCGGTTAATGCCGATGGCTCTATCAAGGCACCTTCTTACGTAGTCCAGGGCACGTCCGCTAACAACGTTGGCACGGCGTTGGCCAGCATTGATGCCGCCGTAACGAAAAATACTGGTGATATCACCACCAACACCACCAACATCAGTAAAAACACCGGCGACATCACCAACCTCAGCACCACGGTGAACAACATCACCAGCGGCACCACCGGCCTTGTCCAGCAGGACGCCACCAGCGAGGCCATCACCGTCGCCAAAAGCACGGGCGGCACCACCGTCGATTTCACTGGCACGGCTGGCACTCGTCAGTTGAACGGTGTATCGAAAGGCGCAGTAGATACCGATGCGGTCAACGTTTCGCAGCTCAGGGGGGTAACGGCAGCGTTAGGAGGTGATGCAGAGGTCAATGCCGATGGCTCCATCAAGGCACCTTCTTACATAGTCCAGGGCACCACAGCCAACAACGTTGGCTCAGCGCTCTCCAGCATTGATGCCGCCACCACGAAAAACACGGGCGACATCATCACCAACACCACCAACATCAACAAAAACACCAGCGATATCTCGAAGCATTCAGGCGATATCACCAACCTCAGCACCACGGTGAACAACATCACCAGCGGCACCACCGGCCTCGTCCAGCAGGACGCCACCAGCAACGCCATCACCGTTGCCAAAAGCACGGGCGGCACCACTGTCGATTTCACTGGCACGGCTGGCACTCGTCAGTTAAACGGTGTATCGAAAGGCGCAGTAGATACCGATGCGGTCAACGTCTCGCAGCTCAGGGGGGTAACGGCAGCGTTAGGAGGTGATGCAGCGGTCAATGCTGATGGCTCCATCAAGGCACCTTCTTATCTGGTCCAGGGCGCGTCCGCTAACAACGTTGGCACGGCGTTGGCCAGCATTGATGCCGCCACCACGAAAAACACGGGGGACATCAACACCAACACCACCAACATCAGCAAAAACACTGGGGACATCACCAACCTCAGCACTACGGTGAACAACATCACCAGTGGCACCACCGGCCTCGTCCAGCAGGACGCCACCAGCAACGCCATCACCGTCGCCAAAAGCACGGGCGGCACCACCGTCGATTTCACCGGCACAGCTGGCACACGTCAGTTGAATGGCGTATCGAAAGGCGCAGTAGATACCGACGCGGTCAACGTTTCGCAGCTCATGGGGGTAACGGCAGCGTTAGGAGGTGATGCAGCGGTTAATGCCGATGGCTCTATCAAGGCACCTTCTTACGTAGTCCAGGGCACGTCTGCTAACAACGTTGGCACGGCGTTGGCCAGCATTGATGCCGCCACCACGAAAAATACTGGTGATATCACCACCAACACCAACAACATCAGCAAAAACACTGGCGATATCAACAACAACACCACCAACATCAGTAAAAACACCGGCGACATCACCAACCTCAGCACCACGGTGAACAACATCACCAGCGGCGCGACCGGCCTCGTCCAGCAGGACGCCACCAGCAACGCCATCACCGTCGCCAAAAGCACGGGCGGCACCACTGTGGATTTCACCGGCACGGCGGGCACTCGTCAGTTGAACGGTGTATCGAAAGGCGCAGTAGATACCGACGCGGTCAACGTTTCGCAGCTCAGGGGGGTAACGGCAGCGTTAGGAGGTGATGCAGCGGTCAATGCTGATGGCTCCATCAAGGCACCTTCTTACATAGTCCAGGGCACCACAGCCAACAACGTTGGCTCAGCGCTCTCCAGCCTCGATACCGCCACCACGAAAAACACGGGCGACATCAACACCAACACCACCAACATCAACAAAAACACCAGCGATATCTCGAAGCATTCAGGCGATATCACCAACCTCAGCACCACGGTGAACAACATCACCAGCGGCACCACCGGCCTCGTCCAGCAGGACGCCACCAGCAACGCCATCACCGTTGCCAAAAGCACGGGCGGCACCACCGTCGATTTCACCGGCACGGCTGGCACACGTCAGTTGAATGGCGTATCGAAAGGCGTAATAGATACCGATGCGGTCAACGTCTCGCAACTCAAGGGCGTAACCACTGCGCTAGGAGGTGGTGCAGAAGTCAGCACCGATGGCTCCATCAAGGCACCTTCTTACGTAGTACAGGGCACCACAGCCAACAACGTTGGCTCAGCGCTCTCCAGCCTCGATACCGCCACCACGAAAAACACGGGCGACATCACTACCAACACCACCAACATCAACAAAAACACCGGCGACATCACCAACCTCAGCACCACGGTGAACAACATCACCAGCGGCACCACCGGCCTCGTCCAGCAGGACGCCACCAGCAACGCCATCACCGTCGCCAAAAGCACGGGCGGCACCACCGTCGATTTCACCGGCACAGCTGGCACACGTCAGTTGAATGGCGTATCGAAAGGCGCAGTAGATACCGACGCGGTCAACGTTTCGCAGCTCAGGGGGGTAACGGCAGCGTTAGGAGGTGATGCAGCGGTTAATGCCGATGGCTCTATCAAGGCACCTTCTTACGTAGTCCAGGGCACGTCTGCTAACAACGTTGGCACGGCGTTGGCCAGCATTGATGCCGCCGTAACGAAAAACACTGGTGATATCACCACCAACACCAACAACATCAGCAAAAACACTGGCGATATCAACAACAACACCACCAACATCAGTAAAAACACCGGCGACATCACCAACCTCAGCACCACGGTGAACAACATCATCAGCGGCACCACCGGCCTCGTCCAGCAGGACGCCACCAGCAAGGCCATCACCGTCGCCAAAAGCACGGGCGGCACCACTGTGGATTTCACCGGCACGGCGGGCACTCGTCAGTTAAACGGTGTATCGAAAGGCGCAGTAGATACCGACGCGGTCAACGTCTCCCAGCTCAGGGGGGTAACGGCAGCGTTAGGAGGTGATGCAGCGGTCAATGCTGATGGCTCCATCAAGGCACCTTCTTATCTGGTCCAGGGCGCGTCCGCTAACAACGTTGGCACGGCGTTGGCCAGCATTGATGCCGCCACCACGAAAAACACGGGCGACATCATCACCAACACCACCAACATCAACAAAAACACCAGCGATATCTCGAAGCATTCAGGCGATATCACCAACCTCAGCACCACCGTGAACAACATCACCAGCGGCACCACCGGCCTCGTCCAGCAGGACGCCACCAGCAAGGCCATCACCGTCGCCAAAAGCACTGACGGCACCACTGTGGATTTCACCGGCACGGCGGGCACACGTCAGTTGAATGGCGTATCGAAAGGCGCGGTAGATACCGACGCGGTCAACGTCTCGCAGCTCAAGGGCGTAACCACAGCATTAGGAGGTGGTGCAGAGGTCAATGCCGATGGCTCCATCAAGGCACCTTCTTACGTAGTACAGGGCACCACAGCCAACAACGTTGGCTCAGCACTCTCCAGCCTCGATACCGCCACCACGAAAAACACCGGCGACATCACCAACCTCAGCACCACGGTGAACAACATCACCAGCGGCGCGACCGGCCTTGTCCAGCAGGACGCCACCAGCAACGCCATCACCGTTGCCAAAAGCACGGGCGGCACCACCGTCGATTTCACCGGCACGGCTGGCACGCGTCAGTTGAACGGTGTATCGAAAGGCACAGTGGATACCGACGCGGTCAACGTCTCGCAACTCAAAGGGGTGACGACAGCATTAGGTGGCGGTGCAGAGGTTAATGCCGATGGCTCCATCAAGGCACCTTCTTACGTAGTCCAGGGCACCACGGCCAACAACGTTGGCTCAGCGCTCTCCAGCCTCGATGCCGCCACCACGAAAAACACCGGCGACATCACCACCCTCAACACCACGGTGAACAACATCACCAACGGCACCACCGGCCTCGTCCAGCAAGATCCAGTGACGCACAACATCACCATCGCCAGCACTCAGGGCGGTGAGCTCATCAATGTCGCTGGATCGGCTGGGCCGCGTGTGATTACAGGTGTCGCCAATGGTGTCAACGACCGCGATGCCGTCACCGTGGCGCAGTTGAAATCAGTTGGTCTGGTCGATGCGAGCGGCAAGATGATGGGCGCTGTGGTCTATGACGACATCTCGCTCGGCCATGCCACGCTAGGCGGCACTCACGGCACGGTGATCGGTAACCTCAGTAAAGGCCGGGTCGCCTCGGACAGCATGGAGGCGATCAACGGGGGCCAGTTGTTCACCCTGCAAGAGCAGATCAACGACAAGTTCAATTCGCTGAATGGCCATGTCAAAGATCTCAACGAAAAGGTGACGCACGGCAATGACGGTGCCCAAGGTTTCACCGGAGCCATAGGAGGCCAGGGGATTGCAGGCCTGAATGGCCTGCCAGGCACGAGTAATCCGTCTACCGGCAGCATCGCCATTGGCACGGGTGCGCAAGCAACGGGCAACGGCAGTCTGGCTATCGGCAACGGTGCCGCAGCACCTGCAGACAACGCAGTGGCGCTCGGCCAGGGCTCACTCGCTGACCGGGATAACACTGTCTCGGTCGGCGCGGCCGGAGCGGAGCGTCAGATCACCAACGTCGCAGCGGGTGTAGCACCAACCGATGCCGTCAACCTGGGGCAGTTGAACAGCCGCTTCGACTCAGCCCAGCATGCGATCAACTCCGTGGCACGCAGTGCTTATTCGGGTGTTGCAGCAGCCATGGCGATGCCAAGCATGACGCCGTCCGGCCCTGGCCGCACGATCGTCGCGGCCGGTGCGGCGAACTATAAAAATGGCTCCGCTGCCGCAGCGAGTGTGACGTACCGCTCGATGAATGGACGCTGGCTCGTCAATGGCGCTGTCTCAGTGACCTCAACCGGCGATGCTGGGGTGCGCACTCAGGTTGGCTACGAGTTCTAGTCGTTTCCTGAGTACGTCAGCGCCGCGCTAGCCAAAGCCAGGCGCTGACGATGGCAACAATGGGGTAACAACGGGACGTCGATGTTTGACGTCTCGTTTTTTATGGTGCGCCCATGCTGAGCGCACCATAAAAAAAGCCCTCATACCGAGGGCTTTCACTCCTGCTATCAATGCCAAATCTTGCTGCGGCGACCCGCCTGGATTTTCCAGGCTAGATCAGAGAATCACGTCGACGCCACAACAGCTCTGTCTGTCAGATAAAACCCCGACAAAACTCAAGCAAAGTTCTTCGCTGCGAAGTCCCAGTTAACCAGGTTCCAGAACGCTTCAACGAACTTCGGACGGGCATTGCGGTAGTCGATGTAGTACGCGTGCTCCCACACATCAATCGTCAGGAGTGCCTTTGAGTCTGTGGTCAGCGGGGTAGCGGCATTGCTGGTCGACACCAGGTCGAGCGAGCCGTCCGGCTTCTTCACGAGCCACGCCCAGCCTGAGCCGAACGTGCCGACTGCGGTCTTGGCGAACTCTTCCTTGAACTTGTCGTAGGAGCCCCACTTCTGGTTGATGGCGTCACCTAGTGCGCCAGCCGGTGCGCCGCCACCTTTGGGCGACAGGCTGTTCCAGAAAAAGGTGTGATTCCAGATTTGCGCGGCGTTGTTGAAAATGCCGCCATTCGCTTTCTTGACAATCTCTTCGAGCGACAGATTTTCAAACTCCGTCCCCTTGATCAGATTGTTCAGATTGGTCACATAGGTTTGATGATGCTTGCCGTAGTGAAACTCAAGGGTTTCTTCCGACATATGCGGGGCAAGCGCATTTTTCGCATAAGGCAACGCTGGGAGCGTATGTTCCATGGTGTTGTTCCTTTCTGTCTGTTTGTGGGGGATCTGCGGGATAACGCCGTAGAACGCTCGATTGTAGGCGAGTTGGAATAACCCCGCAAACCAGCTGCACTTACGCTAAACCCGCTCTACCAGCCTGGCCGCGCGTGCCTCGCAGCAGAAGGCGACGCGGCGTGACGCTGAGCCACCGAACCCGCGTGCTATCTCCTCAGCACTACCCAACGATTGGCGACAGCCTCCCGGAGAAAGGCATCGACCAGGCGTGGTATGGCGGTGCCTGGCAATACGCACCGGGAGCATATTCAACCGCCCCCACCCGAGCCAGCCAACCAGCTAGCCAGCTAGAAATCGTCACCAAGCCGCGCCTGCACATCGGCGAGCGTGATATCGGCCGTGCCATCAGCCAGATGCAGCGTCAGACGCCGGCCCGGCTTCAGTGTCGCGGGTGTCCGCACTGCACGGCCGCTATGCGCCTCGAGCACAGCCGCATAGCCGCGCTCCAGCGTGCGTTGCGGGCTCAGCACCTCAAGCCGCGCGGCCAATGTCGCCACCCGCGCGACGTGTCGTTCATGCCGCCGCAGCAGCGCCTGATCAAGACGCTGCGTCAGCCCCGTCAGCCGTGACTGATGTGCGGCCAGATCGGGGCGCCAGCGCTGCCAGCGCATCTGCGTCAACGCAAAGCGCGCCCGCGCGTCGCGCACGGGACGCGCGCCCGCCGACGCCAAGCGCACTCCTAGTTGCTGCAAATGCATGCGCTGGCGCGCCAGCCGCTCAGCGGGCGACACCAGCCGCCGCGCCAGCCAGTCGAGCTGCTGCGCCCGCCGTTCGCGCAGACGCTCGAAACCGCGCGCCAGCATCGCCTGGCGCTGCGTCAGCTCACGCAGCAACACAGCCCGTTGCGGGCTGACCAGTTCAGCGGCGGCAGTTGGCGTCGGCGCGCGAACATCCGCCGCAAAATCGGCAATCGTGAAATCAGTTTCATGGCCCACGCCGCTCACCACGGGTATCTCGCACGCCGCAATCGCCCGCGCCAGCACCTCCTCGTTGAACGCCCACAGGTCTTCAATCGACCCGCCGCCCCGGCACACAATCAGCACCTCGACCTCACGCCGCGCACTGGCCGCGTTCACCATCGCCGCGAGCCTGGCGCTTACGCCTGCGCCCTGCACTGGCGCGGGATACACGATCAACGCGATATGCGGCGCGCGGCGTGCCAAGGTGGTCAACACATCGCGCAATGCCGCCGCCTGCAATGATGTGACGATCCCGATCGCGCGCGGATGAAGCGGCAACGGACGCTTACGCTCAGCGGCGAAGAGCCCTTCCGCGTCGAGCTGCGCCTTGAGCTTCAGGAACGCCTCGTACAGCCGGCCTTGGCCGGTACGGCGCACCGCTTCGACATTCAGTTGCAGCTCACCGCGCGGCTCGTACATCGTGACCAGCGCCCGCACTTCGATATGGTCGCCTTCGCGCGGCGTAAAGCCCGCATGCTGCGCCCGGCCACGGAACATCACGCAGCGCATCTGCGCCTGCGTGTCCTTGAGTGAAAAGTACCAATGGCCGCTGGCGGCGCGCGTAAAGTTCGACACCTCGCCACCGACCCAGACCAGCGGAAACGAGCGCTCCAGCATCGAGCCAATCGCCCGGTTCAGGGCCGAAACCGGCACGACAACCTCGGCACTAGCCAGCTCGGGGGAAGAAAAATCAGGCGTGGAATTCATACGGGAAAACCGGTTTGACAGAGTGGTCCAGACGATAGACCGACGCGCCGCCAACGTCCAGCGCAGCGCCCGGGAAACACAAAATGTTCACAATTTCCGGCTTTTGTCCCAAATATGCCCAGATTGCTTGCCAGATCTACTAAATCCGCATCAAGCCTTTGATTTATTTATGCTTTTTATCCATAAAACAATGCTGAATGACGATAACAACACGGCTGGACGGCCTTTTCTAGACGTGAAACAGTGAATTCTCCACAAAGTTATCCACAGGCTGGACGGGGCGCTTCCACTCCCGTCCACCACGCAAACACGGCACGCGGCTTGCCGCGCGGCTAGGTCGCACGCTAGAGTGCCGGGGTTTCGCGCGGCCACTCCGGCACAGGGGCTCATGTTCAGTAGTTGCTCAATTAATCGCTCATCAAGCACCGGACTTCGGCCAGCCGCCCTCCTGCCCTCTCACCCCGGCATCTTTCACCTTCCCCGGAGAATCCCTTCCATGCAGGTCTTGCCTGACGCCGTTGTGGCGCAACTGACATGAGCGGCTTACGCGGCCGCATTGAGGCCCGTCTTACCCAGGAATGGCAGCATCGCGGCCCGCTGGCCTGGGCTCTGACACCGCTGGCCTGCCTGTTTGCGGCCATCACGGCGGCCCGCCGCGCCGCGTATGCGCTGGGCTGGTGCCAGGCAGTGCAGCTGCACGTGCCCGTTGTGGTCGTCGGCAATGTGACGGTTGGCGGCACCGGCAAAACGCCCAGCGTGATCGCGCTGGTCGAAGCGCTGCGTAGCGCGGGCTTCACGCCGGGCGTCGTGTCGCGCGGCTATGGCGCGACGGTGCGCCAGCCGGTCCCGGTCAGCCCCACCTCAAACGCCAGCGAAACGGGCGATGAACCGCTCCTGATCGCGCGCCGCACTGGCGCACCGGTCTGGGTCTGCCCGGATCGCGTCGCGGCCGCCACCGCGCTCTGCCACGCCCAGCCGCAAGTCGACGTGATCGTCAGCGACGATGGCTTGCAGCACTACCGGCTCGCGCGCGATGTCGAGGTGGTGGTGTTCGATCACCGGCTGGGCGGCAATGGCTTCCTGCTACCCGCAGGCCCGTTGCGCGAACCGCTATCACGCCGCCGCGATGCCACGCTGGTTAACAACCCTTATGAAGCAGTGCTGCCGCCCTGGCCCAACACCTTTGCCCTCAATCTCGTGCCCGCGGATGCCTGGCATCTCAATCAACCGTCACTGCGGCGGCCGCTGGCGCAGTTCAGCGACCAGCGCGTGCTGGCAGCCGCGGGCATCGGTGCGCCTGAGCGCTTTTTCGCCACCGTCCGCGCGGCGGGCATCACCCCACGCACGCTCGCACTGCCCGATCATTACGCGTTCAGCAGCAATCCGTTCGCGGCAGTCGACTCGGACGCCATTCTGGTCACCGAAAAGGATGCAGTAAAATTGGCCGCCTGGCGCGATGCCCGAATCTGGGTTGTCCCAGTCGAAGCCGTGCTGGACCCCCGCCTCATTGCCCTAGTTGTGGAGAAACTCCGTGGACGCTCGCTTGCTTGAAATCATTGTCTGTCCGCTGTGCAAAGGGCCGCTTAGTTATGTGCGTGCGGCACAAGAACTCGTTTGCAGTGTGGACAAACTGGCTTATCCGATCCGCGACGGCATTCCTGTGATGCTCGTCGACGAAGCCCGGCAAACCGTCGAAGGCACACTCGTCGACCCCGATCCCGCGCGCCCAGCCTGACAAGGCACGCTCAATCCAGCTCACTCAGCTCAGCCCACGGCCACCCACGACCGGGCTGAGTGTGTCTGCCTTCAAGTACTCCTTGAGCACCCTTTATTCGCTCTTTAAGCTTTGGCAGACCCCTTTAAGTACCCTTTAAGCACCCTTTAAGCACCCTTTAAACGGCACCAGGCCGAACCCAGTTCACCACGTGCCAGGCGGCACCAACCCGCCGCCTCACCCCTCCGGTTCCAGACAGCCCACCTAGCGCTAGCGCGTTGCTCCCGATGACCAACTCCCCTGCCGTCCCGTTCATTGCCGTAGTGCCTGCACGCCTCGCCTCTACCCGGCTACCCAACAAGCCTCTCGCTGATATCGGCGGCAAACCGATGGTGGTGCGCGTCGCGGAACGCGCCCGCGCCGCCGGAGCGAGCCAGGTACTCGTCGCCTCGGATGCGCCAGCGGTCCTCGACGCAGCCCGCCAGCACGGCTTCGAAGCAGTGCTCACCCGTGCCGATCACCCCTCCGGCACGGATCGTCTGGCAGAAGTAGCAGCGCAATTCGGCTGGAGCGACGACACCCTCATCGTCAATGTGCAAGGCGATGAGCCATTGATCGACCCAGCACTCGTGCGCGGCGTCGCCGCGCATCTGGCAGCGAACCCCGGCTGCGCCATCGCCACCGCCGCCCACCCCATCACCGACCCTGCCGACATCTTTAATCCGAACGTTGTCAAAGTCGTGCTCGACGCGCGCGACATCGCGCTGTATTTTTCCCGCGCGCCGATCCCCTGGGCCCGCGATGCCTATCAGCCGCACTGGCCTGAAATTGGCGCGATGCCCACGCCGCCCGCAGCGGTGACGGTCTACCGCCACATCGGCCTGTACGCCTATCGCGCACAGTTTCTGCGCACCTACCCGACGCTCACCCAAGCCCCCATCGAACAAGCCGAAGCGCTCGAACAACTCCGCGCGCTGTGGCATGGCGAGCGCATCGCTGTGCTGCTCACCAGTGACGCGCCGCTCCCCGGAGTCGACACCCCCGCCGATCTAGCACGGGTGCAGGCGCTATTCGCCTCGGGATTTGCCTCGGGGGCAGAAAAACCCATGGCATAATCGGACGTTTTGCGCGCCCCACTTCGCTACACCGCTCGTCAGATTTGCATCCGGCTTTACCTGCCCCAGCTCCTTTTCGCCTGTTTTGCCGCACCGCCAGTTTCACTGCGCAGTGCGAAACACAACGACTTGGAGAAGCAGCAAGCCGCATCTTCAAGCACGGGCCGCGCTGCACGAAATTCACATAGATCTGGAGATATCACATGCGTTTGATCCTGTTGGGCGCTCCCGGAGCGGGCAAGGGCACCCAGGCAAACTTCATCAAGACCGAGTTCGGCATTCCGCAGATTTCCACGGGCGACATGCTGCGCGCTGCGGTCAAGGCAGGCTCACCTCTTGGCGTCGAAGCCAAACGCTACATGGACGCGGGCGAACTCGTGCCAGACGAGCTCATCATCGGCCTGGTCAAAGAACGTCTGCTGGCCCCTGACTGCGCCAATGGCTATCTGTTCGACGGTTTTCCACGCACGCTGCCGCAAGCCGAAGCCATGAAGCAGGCAGGCGTCGCCATCGACTACGTAGTTGAAATCGACGTGCCATTTGACGAAATCATCGTACGCATGAGCGGACGCCGGGTTCACGCGGCATCGGGCCGGACCTACCATGACCGCTTCAATCCACCCAAGCACGCTGGTCACGACGACCTCACCGGCGAGCCGCTCATCCAGCGCGATGACGACAAGGAAGAAACCGTGCGCAAGCGGCTCGATGTGTATGTCGCGCAAACCCGGCCGCTGATCGACTACTACAACGGCTGGGCCCAAAATGGCGACCCCGCCACACCGCTCAAGGCACCGCAGTACCGCCGCATTTCAGGGCTGGGCAGTGTCGAAGAAATTCGCACTCGCGTGCTGGATGCGCTGAAGTAAGCGCCACGCCGCCCGGTTCGCCGCCGTCTTATACAAAACCCGCCAGCAAGTTCATGCCCTGGCGGGTTTTGTTTTGGTCCACTCACATCCATAGCGCCGCTCGAATCGTTCGGCTCAAACAAAACACCCTCTACACCTACGCTGACACCCAGGAGACAACATGGAGCTTCACGGCAATGTATTTCTGATTACGGGCGGGGCCTCCGGGCTGGGCGCGGCAACGGCGCAGCTCTTCGCGCAGCACGGCGGCAAGGTGGTGCTGGCCGATCTGAACCAGGAGGCAGGCCAAGCCCTCGCGCAGCAGCTTGGCGGCGTGTTTGTGAAGTGCGATGTCAGCCGCGAAGAAGACGCTCAGCAAGCGGTCGCAGCGGCCACGCAACTGGGCACATTACGCGGGCTCGTCAATTGCGCTGGCATCGCGCCTGCGATCAAAACCCTCGGCAAGGAAGGGCCACATCCGCTAGAGGCCTTTACCCGCACGCTGTCAATCAATCTCACCGGCACCTTCAACATGCTGCGGCTCGCCGCAGCGGCGATGGCGCAGAACGAGCCCAATGCGCAGAGTGAACGAGGAGTGGTGGTGAACACGGCCTCGGTAGCCGCCTTCGATGGGCAAATGGGTCAGGCCGCGTATGCGGCATCCAAGGCGGGTATTGCTGGGATGACGCTGCCCATCGCCCGCGACCTGTCACGCAACGCGATCCGGGTGATGACCATCGCCCCCGGCATCTTCGAAACGCCGATGCTGCTGGGCATGCCACAGGAAGTTCAGGATGCGCTTGGCGCGATGGTGCCGTTTCCGCCGCGCCTCGGCAAACCGGCGGAATACGCGATGCTGGTCAAACAGATTTTCGATAACCCGATGCTGAATGGCGAAGTGATTCGCCTGGATGGCGCGATCCGGATGCAACCGAAGTAAAGCGCGGCCCGCGCCGCAGCCATCATCGCGTCACATCGCATCATTCGTGGTCGTTGTGCTGGGCACGCTGACGCAGCTCCTGCAATTGCGTCTCGATGAGGGTAGCGTCCCCGGCATCCGGGCAATCGCCCAGATAGTGCTCAAGATCTTCGAGCGCGGGACGCAGGTAATTCAAACGGGCGTAGGCAAACCCACGGTCGCGCACTTCTTCGATACTGTCCGGCAGCAAGATCACCAGCCGTTGCTGCACGGCCAGCAAGCGCTGCCAGCGCTCGGTCTGCAAATACGTGGTCTTCAGGTTACGCAGCATGCGCGCGACGATCTCGCGCCGTGTGGCCGGTTGCAGCAGCAAGCGCAACGCCCGCCCGACCGGCTCCCCCGCCTTCGCCACATAAGGCTCAAGCATCTCGATCATCTCGCTCTCGGACAGCGAGTGCCCGGTTGTGGGATCGAGCATCACATCACCCGCTGGCGTCATGACGCGGAGTAGAAAATGCCCCGGAAAAGAAACCCCGCGCACCGGAATCCCAATCTGCCCAGCCATTTCCAGATACAGCACCGCGAGCGACACCGGAATTCCACGCCGCCGCTTGAGCACCCGGTTCAGATAACTGTTGTCGGGATCGTAGTAATCGTTGAGGTTGCTGGAGAAGCCCAGCTCACGAAAGAAAAACTGGTTCAGCAAGGCGACTTTCTGCTTGATGCTGGCCTCTCGCGGCAAGCGCTGCTGCAACCGCAGAATCAACGCATCAAGCTCAGCCAGCGTGCCTTGCAAGTCGAGATCGGGATAAGCGTCCTGGGCTAGCGCCAGTGCCGCTTCGGTGAGCGGCAGACTGTCATCGTCGGCCACCAGCGTGCTGAAGTAATCGAGAACCCGGGTTATGGTCATTACGCCACTCGTCGTCTGAAATAGGCGTACTTGAAGCCCATTGCCCAGAGCATACCGAAATAAAGCGAGGCGAAGAGCACGAGGCACGCCCCCAGCAACGCCATGCGCTCGAACGGCCTGGCGTGCAGGCCAATCCAGTCAAAGTTGGCCGAAAACCAGTGCATCGCCCCCGCCAGCACGAGGCACGCCCCCGCGAGCTGCACGAGAAATTTGAGCCAGCCTTGCGACGGCAGGTAAATTCCGCGCCGGCGCAAACCAGCGAACAGCAGTAATGCATTCACACAGGCACCTAGCCCAACACTGAGCGTCAGCCCCGCATGAGCGAACAACGGCACGAATACCAGGTTGCCAAGCTGGGTGGCGATCAGCACACCGATGCCGATTTTCACCGGCGTCTTGATGTCCTGTTTGGCATAAAAACCCGGCGCGAGAATTTTTATCAGGATCAAGCCGATCAGACCGATGCCATACGCGGCCAGCGCACGCGCCACCATCACCACCGCATGGTCATCGAACTTGCCGTAATGAAACAGGGTCGCCGTGAGCGGTTCGGCAAAGAAAAACAGCGCAACCGCACTAGGTGCCGCCAGCAGGAAGGTCACGCGCAAGCCCCAGTCGAGCAGCGACGAATACTCGTGCTCGTCGGCATCAACGTGGGCCTTTGACAGGCTGGGCAGCAAGATAGTCCCGAGCGCCACACCCAGCAGCGCGGTGGGGAACTCCATCAGGCGGTCAGCGTAATTGATCCACGACACCGCGCCGGGCCCGATATGCGACGCGATATTGGTATTGATGATGAGACTGATCTGCGCCACCGACACCGCGAACATCGCCGGCACCATCTTCGCCAGCACCCGCTTGACGCCCTGATGCGCAAGCGCTCGCAGCGGGTTCAGGCCAATGCGCGGCAGCATGCCGATCTTCTTTAATCCGGGCAGTTGCACCACGAACTGCAGCACCCCGCCAACAATCACCGCCCATGCCAGCGCGTACACCGGCGTGTGCAGCAACGGCGCAATAAACAAGGCCGCGGCGATAAACGCGAGATTGAGCAACACCGGCGCGAACGCGGGCAGCGAGAAATTTTTGTAGGTATTAAGCACGCTGGACGCGAGCGACGTCAGCGAAATCAGCACGATGTACGGGAACATGATGCGTGTCATCGTGACGGCCAGCGCGTAGGCCTCGCCCTCAGCCCGCAGGCCGGACGCGACAATCAGCACCACCCATGACGCCCCCGCCACGCCAATCAGTGACAGCAGCGCCAGAGCCCACGCCAGCACGGTCGAGGTCGCATCAACCAGCGCCTTGGTGGCGTCATGGCCTTGCTGGTTTTTGAATTCGGCAAGAATCGGCACGAAAGCCTGCGAGAACGCGCCTTCGGCGGAAATCCGGCGCAGCAGGTTCGGAATACGGAAAGCGACGTAAAACGCGTCGGTGTATGGACTGGCGCCAAACGCACGGGCGATCAGTGTTTCGCGGGCCAATCCGGTCACGCGCGACAGCAGCGTGAAACCGCTGACCGTCAGTAAGGCTCGGAAGAGATTCATGGGGCGCTCATTATACGGATACCGCCCGCAGATACTACCCGCGCGCACCAGACTGGCCCCGCCCAGCAAAAACTATCCGCCACAGCCTCCCTAGCAACTTCATGGCTGTGCTTTTTCTCGCACATCGCTGATTTTGTTGCTATAATCTTCGGTTTCGAAGCTCGCTCAATTTTCAGATAGCCTGAATTTTATTGCTTCAGAAGCCATTCCGTCAGCGCCGGGGTTATGTCTGATTAGCCTGATTACTCAGCGGCAAGTCAGCAATAAGCGGCAAAAAACGGGGCAAAACGGATGGAGAGCGGGGCAAACCAGTAGCCTTCGATATTTTTTGCGCCCTTGGGCAATCGCTTCCAGGGGTTCGGATCTAAAGCAAAGCAGTGCCCGGCCACCTTTAAAAGGCCAGGCTCTGGAAACAGGAACAGGATAAGGAACCGTCATGGCAAACACCGCACAAGCACGCAAACGCGCTCGCCAGGCCGCCAAGGCCAACTCGCACAACTCGGCACTGCGCTCGAAATTCCGTACCGCCATCAAGGCCGTGCGCAAAGCAGTCGACAGTGGCGACAAAGCGAAAGCCGCTGAAATTTTCCAGGCATCAGCCAAAACGATCGACATCATCGCTGACAAGAACATCGTTCACAAAAACAAGGCAGCCCGTCTGAAAAGCCGCCTTTCTGCAGCCATCAAAGGCCTGCAGGCAACAGCAGCTCAGTAATTCGCATCGCATTCCGGTTAGCCCGCCATAGCGGGTTACTTCCTGTTTCCGCTGCACCATAAAAAAGCACCCATCAGGGTGCTTTTTTATTTCTGGTCTTTTTTATTCCGAAGCCCGGAAAGGCAGAAAGGCATCGCTACCAGCTAGCGGGCCACGCCCTTTTGCTGCGTGCCGTGCTCGGGCGGCAACTCACACGCTTCGGTCACGACAAGATCGTTGTCTTTGGCGAAATTCATCACAAAATCGAACGCCATCGGTTCAATTTCACGCAAACGGGAATCGAGAATCACACACTTGAGGTCGCCCAGCATGGTTGGACGCACATACAGCGAATATTGCAAACGGGCGTTTGGCCCGCGCGCGCCCGGCCCGAAGCTCGACATCACACCCGCGAGCCGTTCCGACCAGTCGCTTGGCCGGAATTTTTTGCCGCTTTTAGTAATGCCTTGAATAAAGAATTCGGTTGGGGGTACTTCGACCATGTAGGGATACCTGTGCGGCTGCCCGGCGGTCAAGCTGCCGGAACATCTTGTGGATGCTCTGCAGTCCCGGCCACCAGTACGCATGAAACACCAGATGACTCAAGCCGTGTCTTGCAGGCATAAACCTGACCGGCTGGGCTGACAAAAACCTTGAAATTATAGCGCAGCGCCCCCGCCCCCGCACTGCCGCCGGCCGCAAAAAAGCCCTTGAGAGACACTCGCGCCATATCCAGCAAGCCTTTTGGCTAACTCGTCAAACGCTGCGAATTCCTTTATGCTGCTTCGAGCTCACCTTCAACCATCCCTAAATAACAGCATCGGCCCCAGCAATACTGCCGGGTACGAGCGCTGCCCCCGTTTCATGACTACCAAGAAAATTCGTCACTATTTGCAGTTCAAGGATTTCTCCCTGGAAGATTACGAATACGTGCTGGAACGCGCACGCATCCTGAAACGCAAATTCAAAAACTACGAAACCTATCACCCGCTGCACGATCGCACGCTGGCGATGATCTTCGAAAAAAACTCGACGCGTACCCGTCTGTCGTTCGAAGCCGGCATCTTCCAGCTGGGCGGCCACGCAGTTTTCATGAGCACACGCGACACCCAGCTTGGGCGCGGCGAACCCATCGAAGACGCAGCCCAAGTGATCTCGCGGATGGTCGACATCATCATGATTCGCACCTTCGGCCAGGAAATCATCCAGCGCTTTGCCGAAAATTCACGCGTGCCAGTCATCAATGGGCTCACCAATGAGTTTCACCCATGCCAGGTGCTGGCGGACATCTTCACCTACGTCGAACATCGCGGACCCATTCGCGGCAAAACCGTGACGTGGATCGGCGACGCCAACAACATGCTTTACACGTGGATCGAAGCGGCCGAAATACTCGGTTTCAACCTGCATCTGTCCACCCCCCCGGCTACGCACTCGATCCAGCGCGGGTCGCCTCACAAGGCGCGCCGCTTTACCGTGAATTCGCCGATCCCCGCGAAGCGTGCGTCGGTGCCGACCTCATCACCACCGACGTCTGGACCAGCATGGGCTACGAAGCCGAAAACGAAGCGCGCAAGCAAGCCTTCGCCAACTGGTGCGTCGATGCCGCAATGATGGCGCGCGCCAACCCCGATGCGCTGTTCATGCATTGCCTGCCAGCCCATCGCGGCGAGGAAGTCAGTGCTGAAGTAATCGACGGCCCGCAAAGCGTCGTGTGGGACGAAGCAGAAAACCGCCTGCATGTGCAAAAAGCCCTGATGGAATTTTTGCTGCTGGGCCAGCTCAATCACTGACCCACCCGGCTGCAGCACCCGGCCACACCGGCCTGATGCTGCAGCCTTATCTTTTTCTATTCCGCTTTAGCCAGTCTAAAAACACAAAGCGCAATGGGTTTGATGTCAAAATAGCGCCTTTTCCGCGCGCCTAACCGGCTCGCATCAGCCAGCCTCTCTGCCACGAGTTCACCATGAGCGATATCAAGAAAGTCGTGCTCGCCTATTCCGGCGGCCTCGATACCTCCGTCATCCTGAAATGGTTACAGGACAACTACGACGCCGAAGTCGTCACCTTCACCGCCGATATCGGTCAGGGCGAAGAGCTGGAACCAGCGCGTAAAAAAGCCCTGCAACTTGGCATCAAACCCGAAAACATCCACATCGAAGACCTGCGCGAAGAATTCGTGCGCGATTACGTGTTTCCGATGTTCCGCGCCAATACGATTTACGAAGGCGAATATCTGCTCGGCACCTCAATCGCGCGGCCGCTGATCTCCAAACGCCAGATCGAAATCGCCCGCGCCTGTGGCGCGCAAGCGGTATCGCACGGCGCAACAGGTAAAGGCAACGACCAGGTGCGTTTCGAGCTCGGTTATTACGCGCTCGAACCCGGCATCAAGGTCATCGCTCCATGGCGCGAATGGGACCTGCTATCACGCGAAAAACTGCTGGCCTATGCAGAAAAAGCGGGCATCCCAATTGAAATGAAGCACAAGCAAGGCGGCGCGCCGTATTCGATGGATGCCAACCTGCTGCACATCTCGTTTGAAGGCCGCCATCTCGAAGACCCGAAAGCCGAAGCTGAAGCCGACATGTGGCGCTGGACAGTCGCACCAGAAGCCGCGCCAGACCAGGCCGAATACCTCGATATCGAATACGAACACGGCGACCCGGTCGCGCTGAACGGCAAACGCCTGACGCCAGCCGCGATGCTGACCGAACTCAACCGCCTGGGTGGCAAGCACGGCATCGGGCGGCTGGATCTGGTGGAGAACCGCTACGTTGGCATGAAGTCACGCGGCTGCTATGAAACGCCTGGCGGCACCATCATGCTCAAAGGCCATCGCGGCATCGAATCCATCACGCTCGACCGCGAAGTCGCTCATCTGAAAGACGACCTGATGGCCCGTTATGCCGCGCTGATTTACAACGGCTACTGGTGGAGCCCGGAGCGCCGCGCGCTTCAGGTGTTGATCGACCACACCCAGGAGAAGGTAAACGGCTGGGTGCGCGTCAAGCTGTACAAAGGCAGCGTCACCGTGGTCGCGCGCGACTCCAAAGAAACGCTGTTCGATAAAACCATCGCCACGTTCGACGACGACGGCGGTGCCTACAACCAGGCGGACGCGGGCGGCTTTATCAAGCTCAATGCCCTGCGGATGCGAATTGCAGAGAATGCCCGCCGTCAGCGCGGCTAACCCTCTGCCGCTGCCTAAAGATTCAACCCTGAAGACAGCCGCCTGAATCACGGGCAAACGACAAAAAGCCGCCGGCGATCAAACGATCAAATCGGCGGCTTTTTTGCCTTCTGCCTTCTGCCTTCTGCCTTCTGCCTTCTGCCTTCTGCCTTCTGCCCATCGTGTTGTTTGCGCGGGTTGTCTGCACAGCTTCCTATAAACACACCGGCTCGGGTTCAAGCACGATGCCAAAGCGTTCGGTTACGTCGTTCTGGATCGCTCGCGCCAGCGCCAGCATTTGCGTGCCGTTCGCGCCACCGCGATTGACCAGCACCAGCGCCTGACGCTCATGCACCGCCGCCGCGCCTAGCGCACGCCCCTTCCAGCCACACTGGTCAATCAGCCAGCCAGCGGCCAGCTTGACCCGGCCATCCGGCTGCGGATACGACACAAGCCCAGGTTCACGCTCGCGCAGCAGCGTGAAATGCTCAGCCTCAATCACCGGATTTTTAAAGAAACTCCCGGCATTGCCCAGCACCTCTGGATCAGGCAGCTTGGCACGCCGCACTGCCACCACCGCCGCGAAAATTGCTTGCGCATCAGGACGTGCCGCGCCGCCTTGAGCCACCAGCTCACGCTCCAGATCCGCGTAGCCCGCACGCGCTGCCCATGCCTTTGGCAAACGGAACGTTACCGCTGTAATAGCGAAGCGATTACGCCCCTCCTGCTTGAAAAAGCTGTCGCGGTAGCCAAGGCGGCAAGCGGCGGCAGTCAACACCACCGGCTCGCCACTCGAAAGCTCCAGTGCGCGCAGCGAGACCAGGTGCTCGCTCATTTCCAGCCCATACGCGCCAATATTCTGAATCGGCGCAGCGCCCACGGTGCCGGGAATCAGCGCGAGATTCTCAAGACCCGGCATGCCTTGCTCCAGCGTCCAGCAGACAAACTGATGCCAGTTCTCTCCAGCCGCGGCTTCGACATACCACGCGTGATCGTCCTCACCCACCACGCGCCGCCCACGCAGCGTCATGCGCAGCACCAGCCCCTCGAAGTCACGGGTGAACACCACGTTGCTGCCCCCGCCCAGCACCAGCCGTGGCAGGCCAGCCGCCACGGCCGCCTGCAACGCGATAGGCAGTTGCGCCTCGTGCTGAATCTCGCAGGCCAGGCGCGCCCGGACATCAAAACCGAACGTGTTGTGCGCACGAAGCGGATAGTCAGCGCTAAACCGGGGAGCGTTAGATGGCGACATCGGGATCAATCGGGATAAACGTGGAGACGGCCTGGCACAACGGCCTTTGGGGAAAAAGAAAGGCGCCGGTAGAATGGCGCCCAGTTCGCTATTATAGCGGCCGCCCCGAGGCCAGCCATCCGGCTCGCGCTCTGGTCACCGCACTCAAAAGCTCAAAGGAAAAATCACCATGCCATCGTTCGACGTCGTTTCAGAAGCCGACATGATCGAAGTCAAAAACGCGCTGGAGCAATCCAACAAGGAGATTTCCACGCGCTTCGATTTCAAGGGTTCCGACGCACGCGTCGAACAAAAAGAACGTGAGCTGACCGCATTCGCCGACGATGACTTTAAGCTCAGCCAGGTCAAGGATGTCCTGCTATCGAAGATGGCCAAGCGCGGCGTCGATGTGCGCTTTCTTGAATACGGCAAGATCGAGAAAATTGGCGGCGACAAGGTGAAGCAGGTCGTCACGGTCAAAAAAGGAGTTTCAGGCGAACTCGCCAAGAAAATCGTCAAGCTGGTGAAGGACAGCAAGATCAAGGTTCAGGCGAGCATCCAGGGCGATGCGGTACGCGTCTCAGGTGCCAAGCGTGACGACTTGCAAAACGTAATGGCCATGTTGCGCAAAGACGTAACCGATACGCCACTCGATTTCAATAATTTCCGCGACTAAAACCCTAAGCCGCCCGGTGCGCCGCACGCTAGCGCTAGCGTTTGTGGTTGCGCCCCGGGCGGGCTGCCTCACCCGCCTTATGGCCAAGGCGGCTTTCCTGCCCCGCCATCAGCTTGGCAATATTGCCGCGATGCCGCCAGATCAATAGCGCACTCATCAGCGCAATTGCCAGCGCGACGATATTCGCGCCGAACAGAAAGCCGTCATAAAGCGGAGCGAACACCGCAGCCGCCAGCGCCGCCAGCGACGAATAGCGAAAGAAAAACGCGACGATCGCCCAGGTCAGCATGGTGGCCAGCCCTAGCACCGGACTGATTGCGAACAGCACACCCGCCGCTGTCGCCACGCCCTTGCCGCCTTTGAAGCGAAAAAACACCGGGTACAGATGGCCGAGAAACACCGCTAATGCAGCCACAGCAATCGCGCCGTCGCCCAACCCGTAACGCGGCCCGAAATAACTCACCAGCCAGACCGCCAGCCAGCCTTTAAACGCATCGCCCAGCAAGGTCAGCACCGCCGCTGCGCGGTTGCCGCTGCGCAGCACGTTGGTCGCGCCAGGATTTTTTGAACCGTATGAACGCGGGTCAGCCAGCCCCATCGCCGCACTCACAATCACAGCAAATGACACCGAGCCAATCAGATAAGCGGCAACGGCGACGATCAGGTTTTCCATGGAAGAGCTCTTGTCAGCATCGGGGGAAGCCAGCAGCGTCACTGTCTGCTGCGGCGTATATGAAGTAGCGCGCATTCTACCGAATGCCATGCGCGCTAAACCGCTGGCGTAGCGAGTTCAATCAACACTGGCGCACTGCACGGGTATGGCCTTGAGCAGCGTGGTCAGCACATCAGGGGCGAGGCTGATGAGAAAACCCCTTCGGCCGCCATTCAGCCAGACGGTGGGCAACGCCAGCACGCTCGCCTCGACATAAACCGGCATCGCCTTGCGCGTGCCAAACGGCGACGTGCCACCGATCAGATAACCGGAATGACGGTTCGCCACCTCGGGCTTGCACGGCTCAATGCGTTTTGCCCCGGCTTGCCGCGCAAGATTTTTGGTTGAAACGGTACGGTCACCGTGCATCAGCACAATCAGCGGCTTGGCGTGCTCGTCTTCCATCACCAGGGTCTTGATGACGTTGTGCTCATCCACGCCTAGCTGACGCGCGGATTCTGCCGTGCCGCCATGCTCGAGATAGGCATAGGGATGCTCGCCAAAAATCACGCCATGACGGCGCAAAAACTGCGTGGCGGGGGTTTCGGAAACGTGTCTGGATTTGCTCATCGGCGCATTGTAAGCGCGGCTTTGCTGCTCGCGCCACTAGCCAGATGGCTGATTGTGCAGGCCACCCGGCTATGGCACGATCGTTCGCTACCGGCTGCCCTGGAGCAGGAAATTCTGGGGCAGCCGTCATATCAAGGAGACCGCATTGATATCCCAACCTCAGGTCCAAAGCGCCACCGTCTCTGTTGCGGCCACCCTCGCAACCACCCCCGCCGCGCCATTCGATCTTCCCGCGCTGCTGGCCACCCTGCCCAGCCGGATCAGCGACATCGTGGTGCGCTCCGCCGCGCTTCAGCCTGAAGCGCTCGCGTTAATCGAAGACGGGCGGCACCTCAGCCGCGCGCAACTGCTCCAGGCAATCCAGGCCACGGCCGCTCAGCTAAGCGAATGGGGCGTCCAGTCAGGCGACAGGGTGATGATCGTCGCCGAAAACAGCATCGCGCAAATCGTGCTGCTACTGGCCAGTGCCTCGCTGGATGCGTGGGCGCTGGTATCCAATGCGCGCCTGTCGGCAGCGGAGCTCGATGCGATTCGTGCGCATGCCCAGCCGCGCGTGGTGGCGTATGTGCTCGAAACCTCCGCTGATGCACAACACCATGCGCAGCGGCATCAGGCGCAAGCTGCTCCCACCGCCATCCATGGCCCTGAAATAGGTCAGTGGGCCTATACGCTTGACCCGCAAGTGACAGCCGAAACCACTAGCGGTGCCAGCACCGCCAGCAGCCACCAATGCGCCGCGCTGATCTATACCACCGGCACCACCGGTGCGCCAAAGGGCGTGATGCTGTCACATCGCAATCTGCTGTTTATCGCGGCGATCTCCAGCACCCTGCGCCGTGTCGCGCCCGGCGATGTGGTCTACACCGTTTTGCCTGTCTCGCACGTGTACGGGCTGGCCTCCGTCTGCCTCGGCAGCCTGTATGCCGGAGCCACGCTACGGCTAGCGCCACGCTTCACCCCGGAGGCCGTGCGGCACGCGCTGGCCAACGAACACGTGTCGATCTTCCAGGGCGTGCCCGCCATGCACGCCAAACTGCTCGACCACCTGCATGCGCAAGGCTTGCCATGGGTCGCACCACATTTGCGTTTCGCTTATTCGGGCGGCTCGCCCCTCGATGCGGCGCTCAAGGCGCGCGTTGAAAGCGTCTACGGCGTCACCCTGCATAACGGGTACGGCATGACTGAAAGCAGCCCAACCATCGCTCAAACCATGCTTGATGCGCCGCGCAGCGATACCTCAGCCGGGCAGATCATTCCGGGTGTCGAAGTCTGTTTCATGTTGCCTGACGGCACCCCTGCAGCCACAGGTGAGACCGGCGAAATATGGGTGCGCGGCCCCAATGTGATGCTGGGCTATTACCGCAATCCTGAGCAAACCCGCCTCACCGTCAACGCCGAAGGCTGGCTGAAAACCGGCGACCTCGCCCGGCAGGATGCCGATGGTGCATTACATATCGTGGGGCGCAGCAAGGAACTCATCATCCGCTCCGGCTTCAATGTCTATCCGGCTGAAGTGGAGCAGGTGCTGAATGCGCATCCTGAAGTGGTGCAGTCCGCGGTGATCGGACGCCCGGTTGAGGGCAACGAAGAAGTCATCGCGTTCGTCGAGCTAGCCGCTCATGCACAGGTTTCAGCCGCCGAACTGATCGCGTGGAGCAGCGCCCGTCTCGCCCCCTATAAACGCCCGGCGGAAATCCATGTGTTAGCAGCCTTGCCCGCCGCTGCAACCGGCAAGCTGCTAAAGCATCGCTTGCGCGATTTACTGTGAAGATGCGCTTCTACGTCACTTCGTCACTTCACGCCACGCCACTTCACCGCGCTACGTGACCTGCGTGGACCTGCATGAACCTGCATGCGGCACGGCGGTCTCGGCCCAACCGTATCGGCCCTATCGGCCCTATCAACCGTATCAGCCCTATCAACCGTATCAGCCCTATCAACCGTATCAGCCCTATCAACCGTATCAGCCCTATCAGCCGTATCAGCCCTATCAGCCGTATCAGCCCGATCAACCACGCGGATGGTGCTGCGCATGCAGCACTTTCAGACGTTCACGGGCGACGTGGGTGTAAATCTGCGTCGTCGAAATATCCGTATGACCCAGCAGCATTTGCACCACGCGCAGATCCGCGCCGTGGTTCAGCAGATGCGTGGCAAACGCATGACGCAACGTATGCGGTGACAGTGGCGCGTGAATCTCCGCCGTCCGCGCATGGCGCTTCACGATGTGCCAGAACTGATGCCGCGTCATGCCCTCGGCACGGCTGGTCACAAACAGCGCATCAGCAGCGCGTGCGCCGAGCAACGCAGGGCGGCCATCGCGCAAATACCGCTCAATCCAGCCGCGTGCTTCGTCGCCAAACGGCACCAGGCGCTCTTTCGCGCCCTTGCCCATCACGCGTACCACGCCCTCATTGAGCCCCACCGCGACGGTTTTTAGCGTCACCAGTTCGGTCACACGCAAGCCGCTGGCGTACATCAACTCCAGCATCGTGCGATCGCGCAGGCCCCGTGGCGTGTCGATCAGCGGGGCCGCGAGCAGCATTTCAACCTGGCTTTCGGTCAGCGTCGACGGAAAGCGCAACGGTTGCTTCGCTGAACGCACGCGCAAGGTTGGGTCCGCGTTGATGCGATGTTCACGTACAGCCCAGGCGTAATAGCGGCGAAATACCGAAAGACGGCGATTGGATGACGTCGGCCGGTCTTTCAGCCGCACCACGCTGTAGGCATCGAGATCGGCTTCGTGCACGGCATCCAGTGACATGCCGCGCCACGCCAGCCATTCAGCGAAAAGCCGCAGGTCGCTGCGATAAGCGTCGATGGTGTTGCGCGACAGGCCGTGTTCGAGCCACAACGCGTCGCAGAAGGTGTCAATCGAAGTGCTGCTCAGCCGCCGCTGTTCAGCCGCTGCATTTTCTGCTGCCGTGTTCTCGCTCATGCCGCGTAGCGTAAAACGCCCTCGTGAGCCAGCAGCCAGCGCTTCACCTGGCGAAAGAAATCATCGCCCGCGTGATGCGCGAAACCGCCGATGCCATTCGCTGCGACCACCCGGTGACATGGAATCACCAGCGGAAATAAATTCGAGCCGCACGCCTGGCCTACCGCGCGCGGCACGCTGCCAACCTGCTGCGCCAGTTGCCCGTAAGTCAGCACCTGGCCGGGGGCAATGCCACTGATCGCCTGCCAGACCCGGCGCTGAAACGCCGAGCCCAGCCCCGCCAGCGGCAACGCAAAAGCCGCCGACGGCTGATGCAAATAGCGCTCGATCTGCGCCACGGCCTGCTGCGCCAATGGCGTATCGGGAGCGAGCACCGGCGTTTCCTGCGGCAGATAAACGATCTCGCGCACTTCACCCTGAGCAATGCGGATACCCACCTTGCCAAAGGGCGCACTCATGACTGCACTGAACATCACTTCACTCCCTTTCCGCTCAATTCTTCTCCATTCCGCTCAAGCCGGAATCGCACTCGCCTGGCGCGTTATCCGGTGCTTCACCACGCTATCCCAATCCCGGCCCAGAAAACGCTGGCTGAAAAACCTTTGCAGCGAGCAAGCGGCCATCAAACAGAAACCCGCATCCCGCCACGAACTACACCGCTTCAAGCGCCCAGCGCACATGCTCGCAGACCAGCGGCGAAGGATCATCCAGCCGGGCCCGTAACGCATCGACAAGCGCCCGGCGCACCTCAGGCGTGAGACTGCCCGCTTCCGCACGCAACGCATTGCCCATCCCGACGGCAAGGTTACGCAGCCAGCGCTCATAGCCAATCCGGCGGATCGCACTGCCCTGCATGCGCGCCTCGAAATCCTCCGCGCTCCAGGCAAACAGCTGGACCAGCGATGCCCGGTCCAGTCCATGGCGCACATCGAAATCTGCAACCGGCGACGCCTGCGCAAATTTGTTCCACGGGCACACCAGTTGGCAATCGTCGCAGCCGTAAATACGGTTGCCGATCAGCGGCCGTAAATCTTCCGGGATGCTGCCCTTGAGTTCAATCGTCAAATATGAAATGCAACGCCGTGCGTCCACCTTGTAAGGCGCAACAATTGCCCCTGTAGGACACGCCGTCAGGCAACGGGTGCAACTGCCGCAATGCGCGCCAGCGGTTTGCGGGGCCTGCGCGGGGGTGATCTGGGCGTCAGTGGGCAACGGCACATCAAGGTAAATTTCACCGAGAAAAAACAGCGACCCCGCGTCTTGCTGCAACAACAGCGTGTGTTTGCCACGCCAGCCAATGCCCGCTTTTTGTGCCAGCGCCACTTCAAGCACTGGCGCTGAATCAGTGAACACCCGGTAACCATACGGCCCAATCTCCGCTGCGATTTTTTCCGCAAGACGCTGCAGCCGCTGACGCATCACCTTGTGATAATCGCGGCCACGGGCATACACCGAGACCACCGCCGCCGCAGGATCTGCCAGCCGGGCAAATTCGTCCGCACGCCAGTTGGCGCTGCCAGCGCTGCGATGGGTGCTGTTCGTGCTGTTCGTGCTGTTCGTGCTGTTCGTGCTGTTCGTGCTGTTCGTGCTGTTCGTGCTGTTCGTGCTGTTCGTGCTGTCCGTGCTGTTCGTGCTGTCCGCACAGGCCACAGCCTCAAAACTAGCCGGCTCCAGCACGGCAGCCGGTAAATAGGCCAGCCGCACGCTAATCACCCGCAGCGTCCCCGGCACCAGTTCGGCCGGCCGCGCACGTTTCATCCCGTGTTTCGCCATATAATCCAACTCGCCGTGGTAACCGGCTTCGAGCCATGCAGCCAGCCCCGCCTCAGCTTCCTCGAGATCGGTATCGCTAATGCCAACGGCACCGAAACCCAGTTCACCGCCCCACGCCCGAATGCGCTGCGCCAGCGCCATCAGCGCCGCGTCATTCAACGGGCGCACAGCCTCGCTCAGGGCAGGCACATCAGTCATAGTGGGATCTTCAGGACTTTCAGGACTTCGGTTCATCACGCCATTTTACGAGCATGCCTGTTCAGCCCGATTCCGCTTCCGCGCTCATACCACCCGCCGCCGTTCTGTTCGAGCGTCACTTCACGCTGGTCAATGCAGCCGCCACAGACGCATTCGGCGCACAGCTTGCCGAAGCGATCAGCGAGTTGCGGCATGCGATGGGCCCGGCGTTTCAGGGGCTCCAGATCCAGCTTCGCGGCGACCTCGGTGCGGGCAAAACCGCCCTCGTGCGCGCCACCCTGCACGGCCTTGGCCACACCGGCCGCGTGCGCAGCCCTACCTACACCCTGGTTGAGCCCTATACCGTCGATCAACCGGACGGGGAACTTGCGCTCTATCACTTCGATCTCTACCGTTTCACCGATCCGGCTGAATGGGCCGATGCTGGCCTGCGTGACTATTTCGGCAGTGGTGCTATTTGTTTTGTCGAATGGCCGCAACGGGCTGGCACGCTGCTTGGCACGCCGGATCTCGTGTTCTCACTCGATCTCGACAGCAGCGGCACTGGCCGCCAGCTTGCCGCCCGGGCGTATAGCGAATCAGGAAAGGCATGTCTCGAAAGATGTTGATTAAACCGTTTCATTCGATCGAATCCGCCGCTACCGCGACGCATAACTGGCGGCGGCGGCAGATTTTGCGTGCAGGCGCTTCCTGTCTCGTGCTTGGGCTGACTGTCCCTCGTATGGCCTGGGCGAGCGCCGTGCTGGGGGTGCGGGTGTGGCCCGCACGCGATTACACCCGCGTCACGATCGAATCCGACCAGCCACTGCAAAACACGCAAAAACTGCTGGAGGGCCCCGACCGGCTGGTGGTCGATCTGGATGGCCTTGAGCTCGACCAGTCGTTGAAAGACCTGGTCTCGAAGATCACCCCCAACGATCCGCAAATCCAGTCCGTGCGCGTGGGTCAGTACCAGCCACACGTGGTGCGGATGGTGTTCGACCTGAAAGGCTCGGTCAAGCCGCAGGTGTTCACCTTGCCGCCGGTCGGCACTTATCGCTATCGGCTGGTATTCGATCTTTATCCCGCTGTCGCACCTGATCCGCTGATGGAGCTTCTGGCGCAATCCGAGCGCAAGGAGCAGAGCCTGAATGACACCAGCAATGCAGCGGCGACTCCGCCTCCCGCAACCTTAAGCGGCCCCACCACGGCACCCGCCGCCGACAGCGACGCGTTTTTCGAGCAGTACGCCCAGAACAGCCCGCCGGCCAAATCCGCCTCGCCCTCCGCTCCCGCGCGCGGCGGCGCACCGGTGCCGCCGATTCTGTCCAGCACGCCGCCAGTCAAACCCACCCCCAGCAGCCCAGCAGCACCACCAACCGTCAGCGCCCGCAACGACAGCCCGGACGACGCTTATGCGTTCACCACGCCCGGCAAAGCAGGCACCCGCCGTCTGCTGACGGTCGCCATCGACCCCGGCCACGGCGGTGAAGATCCCGGCGCAGTAGGCGGCAGCGGCACCTACGAAAAGAACGTTGTGCTCGATATCGCCAAAAAGCTGCGGGCGAAAATCGATGCCCAGCCGAATATGCGCGCGATGATGACGCGTGATGCCGACTTCTTCGTCCCGCTCAATGTCCGGGTGCAAAAGGCGCGCCGGGTGGGCGCCGACCTGTTCGTCTCGATCCACGCGGACGCCTTCACCACGCCCTCGGCCAGCGGCTCGTCGGTCTTCGCCCTGTCTGAAAACGGTGCATCGAGCGCTGCTGCGCGCTGGATGGCGAATAAAGAAAACGCCTCCGACAAAATCGGTGGCATCAACGTCAAGTCAGCTGATGCGACGGTGAACCGGGCGCTGTTCGATATGTCCACCACCGCGCAAATCCGCGACTCGATGCGTTATGGCAGCTATGTGCTCAAAGAGATCGGTGGGATCAACAAGCTGCACAAAGGCTCGGTTGAGCAAGCCGGGTTTGCCGTGCTGAAAGCGCCTGATATTCCGTCGATCCTGGTCGAAACCGCCTTCCTCAGCAATCCGGAAGAAGAGCGCCGCCTGAACGACGACGCCTATCGCAACAAGATGGCAGACGCGATCCTGACCGGCATCAAACGTTATTTCGCAGCGAACCCGCCGCTGGCGAAAAACCGCATGACCTGAAGTGACGCATCCGGCGCAGCGGCAGCAGTAGTAAGGCGTGACTTGCCGCTCAAGCGCCAAGTGCGGGAGTAGAGGGAGTAGAGGGCGCAGACGGCGTAGATGGCGCAGCTCAGGCCCTCCGCTCAGCGCAACGCGAAACGCTGCGCCACCCAGCCACCGAACACATTGACAGCAAGCCCAGTCATCACCAGCGCTGCGCCGCCAAGCGCCATCAGCGACAGATGCTCATCCAGCAGCCATGCCGCCGAAGCAAGCCCGACAATCGGCACCAGCAGCGAAAATGGCGCGACCTGGCTTGCTGGATAGCGCGACAGCAAACGGCTCCAGAGGCCATAGCCCAGCAGGGTCGCCACGAACGACAGATAAACCACCGCGAGCACTGAGGTCACGCTAATGCCCGCCAGCGCCGCGCCAATGCGCTGCGGTCCTTCGAACACATACGACAGCGCAAAAAATGGCAGCGGCGGAATCACGCTGCCCCACACCACCAGGCCCACCAGATCAATCCGGCCAAACGCGCCGATTTTCTTCGTCACGATATTGCCTAGCGCCCACGACACCGCCGCGCACAGCGTCAGCGCAAAACCCGCGAGCGTCATCGTGTGCCCGCCATCCAGACCGATCACCGCCAGCCCCACTGCCGCGATCAAAAGCCCCGCGGCGTTCTGCACGCGAAACCGTTCCTGCAAAAACAGCACCGCGAAAATCAGCGTGAAAAACGCCTGTGCCTGAAGCACCAGCGACGCAAGCCCCGCAGGCATTCCTGACGACATCGCCGAAAACAAAAACACAAACTGGCACAGCGAAATCGTGCCGCCATAGGCCAGCAACCAGCGCCATGGCACCGCCGGACGCTTCACCAGAAACACGGCCGGCACAGCCGCCAGGGTAAAACGCAACGCGCCCAGCAGCATCGGCGGCACCCCATGCAAACCAATCTTGATCACGACGAAGTTGACCCCCCATGCCAAGACCACCACTAACGCCAGCAATAAATCCTTCGGCGACATCAACCACTCCCTGTTTGCACGGCACAGATTCAAACGCCGGAGTCTACCGAATATATTGAGATAACGCTGAAGCCCACTGGGTGGGGCTTCGGCAAGATTTGCTGGGGTCTCTGGCGAAGCTGGGCCAGCACAGTACACAGTAGAATGCCCCCCTACCCCACCCTATGGAGTAGCTATGTCCACTTCAGTCAAAGCTGTTCTAAAACCGCATCAACGTGACGTCAGCGGCCTGCAGGTGGCCCGTTTGCTGCCCGCCATGGCCGCACGTTTGATCGGCCCTTTCATCTTCTTCGATCACATGGATCAGCGCGCCAATGACACGGCTCAACGCGTGGACGTGCCGCCACATCCGCATATCGGGCTCTCGACGGTGACTTATCTGTTCGAAGGCACGCTGCTGCATCGTGACAGCCTGGGTTCGGTGCAACAGATTGTCCCCGGCGACGTGAACTGGATGACCGCGGGCCGGGGCATCGTGCACTCCGAGCGCACCCCTTCCGCGCCGGACCATCCCGCTGCAAACCAGCGCCTGCATGGCATTCAAAGCTGGGTCGCACTGCCTGCCAGCCAGGAAGACCGCCCGCCCTCGTTCGAGCACTATCCCGCCGCTACCCTGCCGCATCTCGAGCGCGCCGGTGTGACCTTGCATCTGCTAGCGGGGACGGGGTTCGGCGCAACCTCTCCGGTCACGACCTTCTCACCCCTGCTGTACGCCGCGGCTCATTTCGCGCCAGACAGCCGCTTTACCTTCGAAGCGGAACATGACGAGCGCGGCGTTTATCTTGTCGATGGCGAGCTGGCGCTAGACAACACTCCGCTCGATGTACAGCAGATGGCCGTATTGACGCCCGGCGCGAGCGTCACGCTCACCAGCCGCACAGGCGCGACGGCGATGCTGCTGGGCGGCGCGAAACTGCCGGGCGACCACCTGATCGAATGGAATTTTGTCGCCAGCACGCGCGAGCGCCTTGCGCGCGCCAGAGCCGCCTGGGCGAACCAGACCATGGGCCAGGTACCAGGCGAAACCCAATGGATCGCCCAGCCGCCCATCAAGCCGCGTTAATGCCCATGAATGAGCCCATTCATGGGCACGTCAGCACGCACAAGCTCATGCCAGGCCGCACTGGCATTCAGACACTCAGACACTCATGCGGCCCGCTTCACCCTAACTGCCGCCAGCCAACCCAGTTTCAAAAACGAGGATGCAATGGATACCACGCTAGCTACTTTCGAAAACGACGTCATCGCCGCTTCCATGCAGATGCCCGTGCTGGTTGATTTCTGGGCTCCGTGGTGCGAGCCCTGCAAAGCCCTGGGCCCGGTGCTGGAAAAGCTCGAAAGTGAAGCCGCAGGCCAGTGGCGGCTGGTCAAGGTGAATGTCGATGAAAACCAGGAACTGGCGGCGCATTTTCAGGTGCGCAGCATTCCGCATGTCGTTGCGTTTCTGGGCGGACGCCCGGTTGACCAGTTCAATGGCGTGCTGCCGGAAGGCCAGTTGCGAGCTTTTTTGCAGCGGCTCGTGCCGGACGCTGCCACATCAGCCCGGAGCGTCGCGCAAACCGCGCTGGCCGAAGGCCGCCGTGACGACGCATTCGCCGTGCTCCGCGATGGGCTCGCGCATGAGCCGGACGATGACGAAATCCGCCTCGACCTGCTCGAATTACTGCTGGAAGACAATCGCCTGGATGAGGCACGGAGTGAAGCCGCGCAGCTTTCGCCGAAAACCACACAAGGCATTGATGCGCGTTACAACGCCTTCAAGACCCGGTTTGATGCGCTCGAAGCAGCTGCCGCGCTGCCACCGCCCGACGCTCTTGAAGCCCAGGTCGCCAGTCATCCCGATGACCTTGAAGCGCGCTTCGATCTGGCCAGCGCATTTATCGCGCGCTGCCAGTACGACGAAGCGCTAGGCCATCTGCTGTTCATCGTGCAGCGCGACCGGACGTTTCGTGATGATCTCGCGCGCAAGACCATGCTCTCGGTCTTCGATCTCGCCGCACACCAGCCAGCGCTCGTCGCGCAATGGCGCAGAAAGCTGAGCGCCGCGCTGTTTTAAGTGTTGGTCATTGGGTGGCTCGGGTGGCTCAGTAGCTTAAGTAACCGGCTAGCTAGACCCATCTAGCCGCCCAGTACCCAGTAATTAGTCAACGCGCGGCATCAGCGCACGCAACACGTGTGCGGCAGCGGCAAAACCAAAACTCGCCGTCACGCACACACTTGAACCAAACCCCGCGCAATTCAGCCCCGCCACCCCCGCCGAAGCAGATTCAGCAAATACAGCAGATGCACCAGCGGCCGTCACGCCGTCCTGCTCTGCACCACGCTCATCGCTTTCATCACGTTCCTCTGCCAGCCGCGCTGGATAAATCAACGGCTCGTCCGAATACACCGCGCTCACCTTGAACTTCGCTTTGGCTCCGCGCGGAAAGCCATGTTGTTTGCGCAGTTGCGCCCGCACTTTCGACAGCAACGGGTCTTGAATCGTGAACGCCAGGTCGTCAATGCGAATGCGCGTCGGATCGAGTTGCCCGCCCGCGCCCCCCACGGTAATCAAACGCTGCCCATGTTCGGCACACCATGCGATCAACGCGGTCTTGGTCCGCACGCTGTCAATCGCATCAATCACATAGTCGAAACCGCCCCCCAGCAACGCAGCGAAATTGTCCGGCCCAACGAAGTCTTCGACCACCCGCACTTCACATGCCGGATCAATCAGCGCAATGCGCTCGGCCATCGCTTCGACTTTGGCTTTACCGTAGTTGCCGTCAAGCGCGTGAATCTGCCGGTTGGTGTTGCTCTCGCCAACGTTATCCAGATCAATCAGCGTCAACCGGCCAATCGCGCTGCGCGCGAGCGCTTCTGCTGCCCACGAGCCCACGCCACCAATCCCGATCACCGCGACATGCGCCTGCGCAAACGATTTCAGCGCCGCCGCGCCATACAACCGCGCCACGCCGCCGAAACGGCGCTCGCGCTCAGCGTCTTTTAATGCGCTCGTGCTGGGAGTAAGATCGCGGACAGGTGCGGCAACGCTGGGCATTGTCATCATTGAAAGCTCGGAATTGAACGCCCGTATTCTGCCTGATCGCCTCACTACAAGCGCATCGTTTCTGTCGCTTCCGCATTACGCCACCGGACGCAACGTGCATCAGGCCTGCTTCATGCAAGCAACATCGCCCTGACACAATGCGCGCCGAAACTCACTCCCCCGTTCTGACTGGCCGGACTGAAGTATTCGCACACAACATGACCTCACTCGCAGAACTCCGCAAAACCTACGCTCTCGGCTCACTGGATGAAACCGGTGTCAATGCCAATCCCGTTCATCAATTCAATGCCTGGTTTTCCCAGGCATTGAGCGCCCAGCTTCCCGAACCCAACGCCATGACACTCGCCACCGCCGACGAGCACGGCAGGCCGTCAGCGCGCACCGTGCTCATCAAGGGCGTGGATGAGCGCGGCTTTGTGTTCTTTACCAACTACACCAGCCGCAAAGGCATGGATCTCACGCATAACCCGCACGCCTGCCTGCTTTTTTACTGGCCCGAGCTTGAGCGGCAGATCCGCATTGAAGGCCCGGTGGTACGCGTCGAGGCGGCCGAAAGCGATGCGTATTACGCCTCGCGCCCGCTCGGTTCAAGGCTCGGCGCATGGGCCTCACCGCAAAGCAAAGTGATTGAAAACCGTGCATGGCTCGAAGCACGCGAGCAGGAAATCGCCGCACACTACGGAGACCATCCACCGCGCCCGCCGCACTGGGGCGGCTACCGTCTGGTGCCTGAGATGCTTGAATTCTGGCAAGGCCGGCCATCACGCCTGCATGACCGGCTACGCTATACGCGCACCGCACAAGGCGAGTGGCAAATCGCCCGGCTGGCCCCTTAAGTTTTTCATTCTGGTTTTATCAAGGCTTCTTTAACGTTGTGTTTTCCGCTATTGAACCCGGAGGCGTGTTGCGCTTCGGGCTCAATCGCTTGATGTGCTGTACGGTGGCAACCGGCATCACGCCTCACGTTTTACCGTCAATGATTTACCCGGTGCCACACACAGCGATGCCGCAGGTTTTTCTTTGAATGTCATTCAAAACGGAGAAAACAGCATGTTCTGGGAGAAAAAACTGATGCACTGGGTTGATGAAGTCAAAACCCAGGCTAATTTGCCCGCACGACTCGTCTTGTGGGATGGGCAGCAACACGATTTTGGACAGTTCGCCTCGCCTCAAGTCACGCTGCACGTGAAAAGCGCCACGGCGCTGCCTTACCTGCTCAAGCCCAGTCTCGACAACCTGGGCGAGGCCTACATCAAGGGCAAGATCGACATCGACGGCAAGCTGTCGGACATCATCGACATCGGCTATGCGCTGGCGCGCAACACCGCCAGCAGCGCCAGTCAGCTCGCACGCGTGCGGCGCTATTTCCACCACTCCAAAACCACCGATAAAAAAGCCATCCAGTACCACTACGATGTGTCGAACGAGTTCTATCAGTTATGGCTCGACGAAAACATGGTGTATTCGTGTGCGTACTTCGAAAACGGCGATGAAGATCTGGCCACCGCGCAGATCAAGAAAATCGACCACATCCTGACCAAGATCCAGTTGCAGCCTGGGCAACGCCTGCTCGATATTGGCTGCGGCTGGGGCGCGCTGGTGCTGCGGGCCGCGCAAAAATTCGGCGCGCAATGCATCGGCATCACGCTGTCGCAAAACCAGTTCGACCTGGCCACCCAGCGCGTCGCCGCCGCCGGGCTTGAAAACCAGATCGAGATTCGCCTGCAGGACTACCGCGACGTCACCGGGCAATTCGACCGGATCACGAGCGTCGGCATGTTCGAACACGTCGGTCGGAAAAAACTACCGGCGTACTTCACGAAGATTCACGACTTGCTGGCAGACGACGGCGTAGCAATGAACCACGGCATCACCTCGACCGATTACAACAGCGGCGAAACCGCGCTGGGCGGCGGGGAATTTATCGACCGTTATGTGTTTCCCGATGGTGAGCTGCCGCATATCGGCCTAGCGCTTGAAGCAATGCAACAGGGCGGGCTGGAAGCACTGGACGTCGAAAACCTACGGCGGCACTACGCCCGCACGCTCGACCTGTGGGCTGCGAATTTCGAAGCTCATGCGCAGGAAGCGAGCAAGCTGGTCGATGAGGAGAAGTTCCGCATCTGGCGCGTTTATCTCGCTGGTTGCGCCTATGCGTTTCAGGAAGACGACGTATCGATCTATCAAGTGGTGTGCCGCAAGGCGGGACGCCCCGCTTCGACCTTGCCGTGGTCGCGGCGCTATATGTATGAGGTATGAGCAGAAATCTGCCTGACCCTGGCGCGCTGACATGGCGGGCATTGCGCCCGTCATGCTCGAAACACGGCGCTGAAGCAGTCATGCCTCAGCGCCGCACGGTTTTTAGCCTCGTTTTTAGTCTCGCTTGATCCGCTGCGCGAACTTCTGGCGAAATTTGGCCACCTTCGGCGCGACCACAAAGGCGCAATAGCCCTGCTCCGGATGCTGTGCGAAGTAATTCTGGTGATACGCCTCAGCGGGCCAGTACGGCACATCCAGCGGCAACACCTCGGTCACAATCTTGCCGTCGTACACGTTCTGCGCCTCAAGCGCGCCAATCGCCTGCAAAGCGCTGGCACGTTGCTCCTCTGAGCGCGTGAAGATCACCGAGCGGTATTGCGTACCGACATCATTGCCCTGCCGGTTGAGCTGCGTCGGGTCGTGGATCGCAAAGAAAATATCGAGTATTTCCCGGTAATTGATCCGCGCGGGATCGAACCTCACTTGCACAACTTCCGCATGGCCCGTGGTGCCATCGCACACCTGTTCATAGGTGGGCTGCGCGGTATGGCCACCGGCATAACCCGATTCGACCGCGCTCACGCCATCGACTTGCAGGAATACCGCTTCCAGACACCAGAAGCAGCCCCCGCCCAGCGTCGCAGTTTCGTTGATGTGATTCATGATGCTGACTCCTTTTAGCTCGATCGTGAGGTGTTTTGCAGCTTAGCGGTTTTTCCCGGCAACGCCACCGCCACCCATCCGGTTCGCTCTGCTTCCGTTAAAATCGGGCAACTTTCGCCGGTCTTTTGTATGACTTTCAATGCAGTTTTCTCCGCTCAGGCGCATCTGCCCGCTGGCTGGGCAGTTCAAGAGGTTTTCGTTTAATGAAGCGTGCTAGTCCGCCTAATTTCGATCAGGGTGCGTTCAAACGCGCGCTGAGCCAGTTCGCCACCGGTGTCACGGTCATCACCACTCGCGCGCCCACGGGCGAGTTGATCGGCATCACCGCCAGTTCATTCAACTCCGTCTCGCTCACGCCGCCACTTGTGCTGTGGAGCCTCGCCACCCGGTCAGCGTCCATGCCCGTGTTCCAGATGAACAGCCACTATGTGATCAATGTGCTAGCCGCGTCGCAACTCGGGTTGTGCCAGCGTTTTGCCACGCTCAAAGGCGATCGCTTCGAAGGAGTCTCACATGCTGCTGGCGATAGCGGCATGCCCGTGCTCGATGGCTCGCTGGCGTGGTTCGAATGCCATAACCGCAGCCGCTATGAAGAAGGCGATCACGTGATTTTTGTCGGCGAGGTGGAACGCTGCGGCGTGCATCCCGATGCCGCTGAACTCGCGCCGCTGGTGTTTCAGAGCGGCCTGTTTCATGGGCTAAAAACGCTTTAATGCCTGCTTTAACGCTTGCTTTAGTGCTTGCTTTAGCGCCCAGGCTGCCCGTGCCATCGGGCCCTAAACCACGTCTTTCGCTGCACTAGTGCCCGGCGTCCCGTTGGGCACCAGCGCCACCGGCACACCGGCGTCTTCTTTCAGGGTGCGCAACACAATGTTCGAGCGAATGTCCATCACACCCGGCGCTTTATACAAGCGCTCCAGCACGAAATCCGAATAATGTTTCAGGTTGTGCGCCAGCACCCGCAGCAGGTAATGGCTTTCACCCGTCACGACATACGCCGCCGCCACTTCCGGCCAGTCACGTAACGCCAGCGCGAAACGCTCGTGCCAGTTTTCCTGATCGTTACGCATCGAAACCTGAACAAACGCTTCCAGCTCAAACCCTAAAACCTCCCGGTTCAGACACGCCCGGTAACGGTCGATCACGCCTTGCTCTTCCAGCAGCCGCAGCCGCCGCAAACACGCCGAAGGCGACAGTGAAATACGCTCGGCGAGGTCTAGATTGCTAATCCGTCCCTCTTGCTGCAGCACGGTCAGGATGCGGCAATCGGTGGCATCAAGTGAGATTGCATTCATTTTTTGTCTCCGTTTGCGGTTTCTCTCAAATTATGTGCCGGCGAACGCCATTCAAGAAGTTTTCTTCGCAAGCACATTGCGTCCTACCCCGCCTATGATCTGAAGCACCAACCGATCTTTCCCGCTGAGGGTTTCTCTATGCGCACGCTGTGGGACATCACGCCCGCGATTCACTCTGGCACGCCGGTCTGGCCCGGCGATACGCCACTCAGTATCACGCCCGTCTGGCGCATGGAGGCGGGCTCACCGGTGAATGTCGCGCGCGTCACGCTGTCGCCCCATACCGGTGCTCATGCCGATGCGCCATTGCATTACGACGCTCACGGCGCGGCTATTGGTGCAGTGCCGCTCGATGCTTATCTGGGCCCCTGCCGGGTCATTCATTGCATCGGCGCTGCGCCGCTCATCACCCCCGCGCATCTCGCCGCCGCACTAACGACGCCATTGCCGCCGCGCGTGTTGCTGCGCACCTGGCAGCAAGCACCAGTGACGCACTGGGACAGCGCGTTTTGCGCTGTCGCACCCAGCACCATCGATTTGTTAGCGGCTCACGGCGTGCGTCTGATCGGGATTGATACGCCCTCGCTCGACCCACAGCAATCAAGCGCCATGAGCGCACATCAACGCATTCGCTGTCATCAAATGGCGATTCTCGAAGGCCTGGTGCTCGATGAAGTCGCACCAGGCGACTACGAGCTGATTGCGCTGCCGCTTAAATTCACCACGCTCGATGCCAGCCCAGTCCGGGCCGTGCTGCGAGCATGGCCGGCCTGAACCAAACCGCGCCACGTACGCCACCGGTGCGCTCGTTCATCTCTTTCACCTCTTTCACAACCCACCTGCACCCACGCCATGACCACTCGTGACGACGCGCTTGCGCTCGATAGCACCGACCCACTGGCCCCGTTACGCGACCAGTTCGCGTTACCCGCCCAAACGATCTACCTCGATGGCAATTCTCTCGGCGTGCCGCCCGCCGCCGCAGCTCAGCGCGCCCAGGTGGTAATCGCGGCCGAATGGGGCGAAGGGCTGATTCGCAGCTGGAATAACGCGGGCTGGTTCGCCCTGCCACGCCGTCTCGGCAACAAACTCGCGCCGCTGATCGGTGCTGCCGCCGATGAAGTCGTGGTGACCGATACGATCTCGGTGAATCTGTTCAAACTGCTGTCGGCGGGCTTGCGGCTACAGCACGAGCGCGCGCCACAGCGCCGCGTGATCGTCTCCGAACGAGCCAACTTCCCCACCGATCTGTATATCGCCCAAGGGTTGATCGAGCAGCTTGACCGGGGCTATACGCTGCGTCTGGTGGATGATCCCGCCGAACTGGCGCAGGCCATTGATGACACCGCCGCACTCGTGATGCTGACGCACGTGAACTACCGCACCGGCTACATGCACGACATGGCCGCGCTGACCCAGATGATTCAGCAAAAAGGCGCGCTGGCGTTATGGGATCTGGCGCATTCGGCCGGTGCGGTGCCCGTCGATCTGAATCAGGCGAACGCCGATTACGCCGTGGGCTGCACCTACAAATATTTGAATGGCGGTCCTGGCTCACCGGCTTTTGCCTGGGTCGCGCGGCGGCATCAGGACCGTTGCACGCAACCGCTATCCGGCTGGTGGGGGCATCGCGCGCCATTCGAGATGCAGCCGGATTACCAGCCCGGGCATGGCATCGGGCGCTTTTTGTGCGGCACGCAGCCGATCGTGTCGATGGCGCTGGTGGAATGCGGGCTCGATGTGTTTTTGCAGACCGACATGGCAGCGCTGCGGCGTAAATCGCTGGCGCTGGCGGATCTGTTTATCGAGCAGGTGCAGACCCGTTGCGCAGCCTACGGGCTCAATCTCATCACACCGCTCGACCACGCCCAGCGAGGCTCGCAAGTTAGCTTCGAGCATCCGCAAGGCTATGCGCTGATCCAGGCGCTAAGCGCACGCGGTGTGATTGGCGATTACCGTGAGCCGCATGTGATGCGCTTCGGCTTCACTCCGCTCTATACGCGCTTCGTCGATGTCTGGGATGCCGTCGCCGCGCTCGAAGACGTGCTCGCCACCGAAGCATGGCGTGCGCCCGCATTCGCCGCACGCGGCAGCGTCACGTAAGGAGCGAGTGATGACTGATCCGCTACAACCACCCGTCAGCGCTGCGGCTGAGGTTACGGCTGAAACCCAAACCGTCACTGCCGCGGCCACCGTCCCTGTGGCTTCCGGCTGCCCGTTTGGCCAGCACGCGCCCACCTCCGCACCCCAGGCTGACGCCAGCCACCCAGAGGGCTGGCACCACGCGCAGCTCGATTTTGCCCAGTCGATGAGTTACGGCGATTACCTGGCGCTGGATACGCTGCTCTCGGCGCAGCACCCGCGCTCGCCCGATCACAACGAGATGCTGTTTATCGTCCAGCATCAGACCAGCGAGCTATGGATGAAGCTCGCGCTATACGAACTGCGCGCCGCCTGTGATGCCGTGCGCCATGACGCACTGCCGTCAGCGTTCAAGATGCTCGCGCGCGTGTCACGAATTCTTGAACAACTGGTGCAGGCATGGAGCGTGCTCGCCACGCTCACGCCGTCCGAGTACAGCGCCATGCGTCCGTATCTGGGCAGCTCGTCGGGCTTTCAATCGCATCAGTACCGCTTGCTCGAATTCATGCTGGGCAACAAGAACGCACAGATGCTCAAGCCCCATGCGCATCGCCCGGAGATTTACGCCGAGGTCAAGGCGGCACTGGAAGCGCCATCGTTTTATGACGAAGTCGTGCGGCTGCTCGCCCGGCGCGGCTTTGCGCTCGCCCCAGCGCGGCTGGCGGCTGACTGGACCCAGCCAACCAGCCATGACGCCTCGGTAGAAGCTGCCTGGCTGGAGATCTATCGCAACCCAGCGCAACACTGGGACCTGTACGAAATGGCGGAAGAACTGGTGGATCTGGAAGACGCATTTCGCCAGTGGCGCTTCCGTCATGTGACCACGGTTGAACGGATCATCGGCTTCAAGCCCGGGACCGGCGGCACGAACGGCGCACCCTACTTGCGCCGGATGCTGGACGTCGTGCTATTCCCCGAGCTGTGGCATGTGCGGACACTGCTTTAAGGGGCCGCCAGGGCGGCCCCAGTGAAGAGGCTGAGGCCGCGCGGGCAAACGCTGCGATAGGTGGAACGGATCGCTACCGATGGTTACTAAAGGGGCACATACCTATTTATTTTTCTGGAACGACCATCGTGACGCTAACAACGACATCCGCGAGTACTTCGCCAGCCACGCATACCTCTGATTCATCACCGGTGGAAAAGAAACCCACCAAGAGATTATTCTCGTTCCTGAGCAAAACAGATGGCGAGAAGCGCACCGAAGGCCACCCCCAGTCAACCGGCAACCCTATCAAAAACGCAAGCGTGGCCTCACCGCCGAAAAAAACCAGAACGGAGTCCGTCTTTTCGGTTAAGGAGTGCTGGGATGCGATCGAAGAAGCCAAGCACATCCTGCAGGGCCGTACATCCCCGAGCCTTCATCCGGATGCCGAGAGCGCACGAACAAAACTTGAAACATACATTCATGCTTACATCAATGATTCAAGCATCGCAAATCCGACTTGCATCTCGAATCACGAGATTATTGAAGGTGACAACGAAAATATTATCGTGCTTATTGCCGAGGCATTTGAAAAATTAACCCGGCTCACCTCTTCTGATACACAACATCAGCCTCATCTTAATGACTTGCAAAAAAGCATCCGTGAAAAAACCGAAAAATTACTCAAAAATATAAATCTTGATTCAACCGATGCAACACATTCTAAATTTAACGCTGCGGCAACTCAATTGCTTAACAAGAAAAATATCACATCGCTTGTTATCAAATTAAAAGAAGAGAGACAAGAGTTACTTAAGAAACACCAAAATCAGGAAGCTAAAGGTCTTGTTACCCACATGGCTAATATCGCTAACCTGATAGACCAAATTCGGAATAGCTGTGGTACCGCAGATATCACGGCCGTGATTAATGAAACTTCTGCCGTACAGCCGGGGATGGAAAATAAAGATACGGTCAATCATGCCCCCGTCACTCGCCACGTACTTACAACGCTCAACGCCTGGGCAAACCAGCCCAAGGATTGGCGCTGTGTTACATTCGCCAATGTCATTAAAAATACCGTTTCCGATATAAACTCAAGTACATCCGATAGTTCCAGTCGCATTGATCTAATTAAAATTGAATTGAATAGGTACGCCGAAATTACCGATCTGGTAAACGCAACGTTTCCGGGCAAGGGGAAATATGTCGGTGAAAAAGCGATTGAACTGGATAATCATCTTCACGATTATGCGATTATTGATGAATATTGCAAAAATATCGACAAAATTAAGGACACTGTATCGCTAGAAAAGGAATACGAGTCCTCTGAGACGCTCGATTCCCAAAAAGCATACATCAAGGGCGAACTGGAAAAAAGAAGTATTAATTTACCGTACGACGATAGCATTGCAATGTACCAAGATAAACTAACAGCTATCGCTCTAGCAATGAAAGATTTTGTTCTGACGGACAATAAAGTAGTCATATTAAAGGAGCTGGACTGCGCATTAAATGACTTGGAAAAAGTCAAGGCTGTCTACGTTCAAGACAAAACATCACCTGAATACAAAAATTTATTAAGCGCACTGCACCTTACCAAAGATAATTACGCAAAAACAATAAAAAACACCGACATTCCCGAAAATCTATCAGCACTGTCAACAATCAATTCCTTTCTTTCTCCAGGCACAAATGAAATCAAGCTCACAGAGCTTTTTGTGCCTATATCCAGCACTTCTGCGAGTGAAAACAACTCCGAGGAATCGGCTGAAATCAGTTCGAATTCATCTACCCCGAACAAGAATCCTATTGAGCATGAAAATAAAGAATCCGACATAACTGATGAAATAAAGAATGATTCGCCCGTAACCGTACCAAACAGCGAATCCCCTGTTAAATCCGAAATTTTCCCTAAAACACCGGTCGAAGTAAATAACTACCTCGTAAATTTTCTGCAAAATAATTTCAGATATGATTTCAGTTCGGAAGATAGCCTTATCTCCAAGCTGATAGATGAGGTACCATCTCCAATTGAATTTTTACATTTATGGCTGAAAAATATAAACCAGCACTCCCAAGCCATTTCGGCTAAAATCCCGGATTTCAGCGGCAAACAAATCGGCTCAACCCTTCTAAATCAGGCAGCACTCACCTTAATCGAAAACATTACAAAAATAAATGGATCATCCACCTCTCCTGATACATTTGGCAACATTGACAAACTACAGAGAATTAACAATAAATTCCAATCAATAAAAGATGTTCTGCAAAAAATTAAAGCATCAATTCCTTTGGCCAATTCAGAAAAACATATCGACATCGAGACCATGCTCAGTTTCATCAAGCAACTGGATGCACAAACCCAAAAATGGTCCGACATTAAACCGGCCGAAAAATCTAATCCTTTTAGCTTTATCAGAAAAGTATTTAGCCCCAAAACATCTCCTGAAAAAATCGAGCAAATCACACTAGATGATCTTGAGCCAGTTGAAAAAATAATCCTGCAGAAGAGGTTCAGTCTCAAACTGATTGAAACCAAAAATGGAGAGAAAACCCTTCAGTCCTCTGAAGTTCCAGCCGCCTGACCCCCCACCGTTGCCTGCTGCCTCCCGGCGCAAGCAACGGGCTTGCCCGGTCTCGCAGCACGCGGCCGGGCAGCCTCAGCCCCATGTCACACACCATGACACACCAACGCGATACGTTATATCATTGCGACCTCATTCAGTTCCAGGCGCCCCTGTCCCCCATCCATGGCTAGTCCGTCCGCCAGCAGCAACAGTTTCACCATCCGCCTTCAGCATGCCGATACCCTCGCGGCCAAACGCGGCCTGGCGCTCACGCCGTTGCGCCGCCAGGTGTATGCGCTGATCCTTGCCAGCGGCAAACCCATTGGGGCCTACGATCTGCTAGCGGCACTCGCGCCCGAACGCGGACGCGTACCGCCCACCACGGTTTACCGCACGCTCGAATTCCTCGTCGACAACGGTTTTATTCACCGTATCGAGTCAAAAAATGCCTTTTTTGCCTGCTGCGAGATCGGCGAACCGCATCAAAGCCAGTTTCTGATTTGCGAAACCTGTGGCAACACGGTCGAAATCCCTGGCGGCGCGCTCGCCGAACAGCTAGCGCACACCCACCCAGCCCATGGTTTCGAAGTGCATCATCAGGTGGTCGAGCTCAGTGGCCTGTGCGCCACATGCAAAGCGCGGCAAATCCAGGCGGCAGCAACGCCCAGCCACTCGCGCTAACCGCGGCGCGCCGCGCCATTCCCCTTCACCTTTTCAGGAATGCCCATGAAACTCACCCGTTCGTTGTGGCCCAATGCACGCCGCGCGCTCGCTGTGCCGAAATTTCTGGCTGCCGCCGCGGCTGCCTTGATGCTCACGCATGTGGCTTACGCCGCCAGCACGAAGATTCCCGTGGTCGCCGCCGAGAATTTCTATGGCGACGTCGCGCGGCAACTGGGTGGCGACCAGGTTGAAGTCAGCAGCATTCTGAGCAACCCCGATCAAGATCCGCATCTGTTCGAAGCCAGCCCGAAAACGGCTCGCGCACTGCACCAGGCGCGCCTGGTCATCTATAACGGTGCCGATTACGACCCATGGATGAAAAAGCTGCTGGATGTATCGAGCAATCCGCAGCGCACGGTGATCGTCGCGGCTCAGCTCACAGGTAAAAAGAGTGGCGACAATCCGCACCTGTGGTATGACCCGGCCACCATGCCAGCCGTGGCGCGCGCCATTAGCGCCGCCCTGATCGCCGCAGATCCTTCGCACAAAGCCACGTATGAAGCAAACCTGACGCAGTTTCTGACGTCACTCAAACCGCTCGACGACAAAATCGCCACGTTGCGCACGCGTTATGCCGGCTTGCCGGTCACCGCGACCGAACCCGTATTTGGCTATCTTTCCGCTGCCATTGGCCTGACGATGCGCAACCAGCGTTTCCAGCTCGCGGCGATGAACGACACTGAGGCCAGCGCCGCCGATATCGCAGCTTTCGAAAGCGATTTGCGTAACCGGCGCGTGCGCGTGCTGATCTACAACAGCCAGGCCACTGAACCGCTGACCCAGCGCCTGCTCGCGCTCGCGCGCCGCTCGAACGTGCCGGCAATCAGCGTCACCGAAACACAGCCAGCGGGCAAAACCTTCCAGCAATGGATGCTGGCGCAACTCGACGCACTCGATGCTGCGCTGGCCGCAGGCGATGCCAGCAGCACGCCGTCACACGCGCCGTCACGCACACCGTCACACCCAGTCACCAAGCCATGAGCCCAGCAACGTCCCTCCCTGTGCTTGATCTGGAACATGTGCGGCTCACGCTCGGTGGCCGCACGCTCTTGCATGACGCCAGCCTGAGCATCAACCAGGGCGAATTCATTGGTGTGCTCGGGCCAAATGGCGCGGGCAAAACCACGCTGATGCGCGCCCTGCTAGGCCTCGTGCCGGTATCAGGCGGCTCGCTCCGGGTGCTTGGACAACCGGTGATGCGCGGCAACCCGGCGATCGGTTATATGCCGCAAACCCGCAGCGCGCTAACCAGCCGGCACGTGCGCGGCCGCGACTTCATCGCCATGGCCGCCGACGGCCACCGCTGGGGCTGGCCGCGCGCCAGCGCCCAGACTCGCGCTGAAGTAGACCGCGTGCTGGATCTGGTAGATGGCCGAGCCCTGGCTGAGCGCCCGCTGTCGGAACTCTCCGGTGGCGAATGCCAGCGCTTGCTGCTGGCGCAATGCCTGCTAGGCCAGCCCAGGCTGCTGCTGCTGGATGAGCCATTAATCAGCCTTGATCCGCACCATCAAACAAGCGTCGTTGAGCTTGTGCGCCGGGTGCAGCAAGCGTTGGGCATCACGGTGCTGTTTTCAGCGCATGAACTCAACCCGCTGCTGCAAGCGCTGGATCGGGTGCTGTATCTGGGAAATGGCGTCGCTGCGCTCGGCACGGTCGATGAAGTCATCACCAAGCCCGTGTTATCGCGCCTGTACGGCTCGGCCATCGACGTGATGCGCGTGAATGGCCGCATCTTCGTCATGTCCGGCGCTATCGAAATCGAAAAACACGATCACGAGCATGAAGCAGATGGTCATGCTCACTCGCACGCCCACCCGTCATCCGGTGGTCACAAACACGGAAAGCCGCACGATGCTTGAATACGATTTCATGGTGAATGCCTTCGCGGCATCGGGCATTGTCGCGGTGCTCGCTGGCGTAGTGGGCTACTTCCTCGTGCTGCGCGGACAGACCTTCGCTGGCCATGCTCTTTCGCACGTCGGCTTTACGGGCGCTACCGGGGCCGCGCTGCTTGGCTTGTCGCCGATCTGGGGCATGGTCGGCTTCACCCTCAGCGCTGGGATTGCAATGGGCGCGCTGGGCGAGCGGCTAGCCGGGCGCGATGTTGGCATCGGCATGGTGCTGTCACTGGCACTCGGCATTGGGCTGCTGTGCCTGCACTTTTTCACCACCTACGCCACACAAGTCACTGCGCTGCTATTTGGCAACATCCTGGGGGTCAATCGAGCGATGCTCTGCGTGCTGGCAGGCTTGAGTGTGGTGAGCCTGCTCGCGCTGGCGGCCATCATGCGGCCGCTGCTCTTCGCTTCACTCCAGCCTGAACTAGCCGAAGCCAGGGGCGTGTCGCTACGCCTCGTGTCAATGCTGTTTCTGGCCATCGCAGCCCTGGCCGTCGCAGCCAGCACGCAGATTGTTGGCGTATTGCTGGTGTTCACCCTGATGGTTGGGCCCGCCGCTGCGGCGCAAAACCTGACGGCACGGCTTTCCACTGGCCTGGTGCTGGCCGCCGTGCTGGCGCTGGCACAAGCATGGTTAGGCATCACGCTCGCGTTTTATACCGACTTCCCAACGAGCTTCTGGATCACCGTGATGGCAGCGCTGGTGTATGGCGCAAGCCTGTTACGGCGGCGCTAACACAACGCCCCGGCCGCCCCGGGGACCTCACAGGCTCAAGAGCACATCAAGGACACCTCAAAAGGCACCTCAAAGGCACGGCGGGACATCAAGGCCCCAGCGCCCGCGCATGATGCGCGAGGTGATCAGCGATAAAGGTGGCGATGAAGTAATACCCGTGGTCGTAATCCGGGTGGCGGCGTAACGTGAGCGGCTGTCCGGCGGCCAGGCATGCCGCTTCGAATATCTGCGGATGCAACTGCGTGGCAAGAAACGGATCGGCCAACCCCTGGTCGAGCAAAATGCCCGCGGCAAAACGCACCGGACCTTGCCGCACCAGTTCGCTGGCATCGTATTGACGCCATGTGTCGCGCGCCGCGCCAAGATAGCCGCCGAATGCCTTTTCGCCCCACGGGCATTGCATCGGCGCGGCAATAGGGGCGAACGCCGACACCGAGCGGAAAATTTCTGGATTGCGCAGCGCCAGCACCAGCGCACCATGCCCCCCCATCGAGTGGCCAAAGATGCCAAGCCGCGCACCATCGACAGGCAAGCTGGCCAGCACCACCTCCCGCAATTCGTCACGCACATACGAATACATCTGGTAGTGCTTCGACCACGGTGCCTCAGTGGCATCGACATAAAAGCCCGCACCTGCGCCGAAATCCCACGCATCACTTTCGTGCGGCAGATTGGCACCACGTGGGCTGGTATCGGGCGCGATAAGCGCAATCCCATGCTGGGCCGCAAAGCGCTGGGCCTGTGCCTTGAGCGCAAAAGTTTCTTCAGTGCAGGTAAGACCCGCCAGATAAAACAGCGCCGGCACAGGCGCTGCCCCCGCCTGTAATGCCTGCGGCGGCAGATACGCCGCAAAACGCATGGGCAGGCCCGTCACCTGGGATTGATGCTGATAAAAACGCTGCACGCCGCCATGACAGGCATGCGAAGCCAGAAGTTCAAGCATGGGCGCGGCCTTAATAAAGAACCACCGAGCGAATCGACTCGCCCGCTTTCATCAAGTCAAAACCTTCATTGATCCGCTCGAGCGGCAAACGGTGCGTAATCAGGTCATCAATATTGATCTTGCCTTCCATGTACCAGTCGACGATCTTCGGCACATCGGTCCGGCCACGCGCACCGCCGAACGCCGAGCCTTTCCACTCACGGCCAGTCACCAGCTGGAACGGCCGGGTGCTGATTTCTTCGCCCGCCGCTGCCACGCCGATGATGAATGACTGGCCCCAGCCCTTATGGGTGCACTCCAGCGCCTGACGCATCACTTTGGTATTGCCAATACATTCGAATGAATAATCCGCGCCGCCGTCGGTCAGTTGCACGATTTGATCGACCACGTTTTCGCACTCATTCGGGTTGATGAAGTGAGTCATGCCGAATTGCTTTGCCAGCGCGACACGGCCCGGGTTCAGATCCACCCCGATGATCTTGTCGGCCCCGACCATCTTCGCACCCTGAATCACGTTCAGCCCGATACCGCCCAGGCCGAACACCACCACATTCGCCCCCGCTTCAACTTTGGCCGAATACACCACCGCGCCCACGCCGGTCGTCACGCCGCAGCCGATATAGCAGATCTTGTCGAACGGCGCGTCTTCACGCACTTTTGCCACGGCGATTTCTGGCACGACGATGTAATTCGCAAAGGTCGAGGTGCCCATGTAATGAAATAGCGGCTTGCCATCGAGAGAAAAACGCGAGGTGGCGTCGGGCATCAGGCCTTTGCCCTGGGTGGCGCGGATCGACTGGCACAGGTTGGTCTTGCGCGAAAGGCAGAACTTGCACTGACGGCATTCCGGCGTATAGAGCGGGATCACGTGATCGCCCTTTTTGAGGGTGCTCACACCAGGCCCGATATCGACGATCACTCCCGCACCTTCATGGCCGAGAATCGCGGGAAAAATACCCTCTGGATCGGCCCCTGAGAGCGTGTAGTAATCGGTATGGCAAATGCCCGTGGCCTTGACTTCGATCAGCACTTCACCCGCGCGCGGGCCTTCGAGATCGACCTCTTCGATCGTCAACGGCGCACCGGCTTTCCATGCGACAGCGGCTTTGGTTTTCATCGTGCAGCTTCCTTTCAGGTCGTTAAGCGTCTGGCGTCTGCCTGGGGTCAGGCAAATCACGCGTGAAGCGGTGGCAAAACAGTGCAGACCGGGTTCATCCGCCATCGTCGCCGAAAAGCCTTCTGGCTAAATGACCCAGCTCGCCGCTTCTTTGCCGGCAGGCGACATTGTAGGCATGACGTGTGCACTAACCGGATAACGGATCAAGAGGCTCAGTGTGATGCAGGGAAGTTGTCAGCCACTATAAGCAACACGAAATTATGACTAGGCAACCCGGCCATGATTTCGCTTTTTGCAGCGCGAAAGTCCGCCCATCAAGGGTTAACCCAGCCATGTCAGTTGCCACGCCAAAATCTCACTATGCGCTAGCGCCGATAAACATCATAAGTTGAGCCATATGTTGATTCTGGTGCTGTCCTTGGTTGACAGATGGCTTCGTCCAGCTTCGCAAGGGTTTGCGCGCTTGGCGAGCAGCACGGCAAATCCTGCGTCATATAAAAAGGTTCCCTGCATATCATCACTGGAAAGGGTGGAATAGTACCCAGTGGGCTTGTTGCAAATTTTCGTTCAGCATACCTTGCAACATTCCCCGAAATTAGAAGTGGAGAGAGACAAAATGCACTCCAGCACAGTTCATCCGTGCGACGAGCGACTGCCTGCCAGCCAGTTGCTCACGCTCGGAATTCAACATGTTCTCGTGATGTACGCCGGTGCCGTCGCGGTGCCGCTGATTCTCGGCAGCGCACTTAATCTGCCTAAAGACCAGATCGCCTTTCTCATTAGCGCCGATCTCTTTTGCTGTGGTGTTGCCACACTCATTCAGACACTTGGCCTGTGGATTTTCGGCATTCGCCTGCCGGTCATCATGGGCTGTACTTTCGCCGCGGTCGGCCCGATGGTCGCTATCGGCACCAATCCAGAGCTCGGCATTCTCGATATCTTCGGTGCCACCATTGCCGCCGGGCTAATCGGCATTGTGGTAGCGCCCGCGATTGGCAAGCTCCTGCGCTTTTTCCCACCGGTCGTGGTAGGCACCGTCATTGCGGTGATCGGACTATCGCTGATGGAAGTCGGCATCAACTGGGCAGCAGGCGGCGTTGGCAACCCTGACTACGGCAATCCGCTGTATCTGGGCCTCTCATTGATCGTGCTGATGCTGATCTTGCTCATCAACAAGTTCGGCAAAGGCTTCATGGCGAATATCTCCGTGCTGCTTGGCATCGTTGCAGGCTTCATCATCGCCGCGCTGCTGGGCCGCGTCAGCATGGATGGCGTCACCAGCGCGCCATGGGTCGGTATCGTCATGCCGTTCCACTTTGGCTTGCCGCGTTTCGATCCGCTCGCCATCGCAACCATGGTCACCGTGATGTTCGTCACGTTCATCGAATCGACCGGAATGTTTCTCGCGGTGGGCGATATGGTCGAGCGTCCAGTCGATCAGAAAGCACTCGTGCGCGGCCTGCGCGTCGATGGTCTCGGCACGCTGATTGGCGGCATCTTCAATTCGTTTCCTCACACTTCGTTTTCACAAAATGTCGGCCTGATTGGTGTCACGGGTGTCAGAAGCCGTTTCGTGTGCGCGATGGGCGGCGTGATCCTGGTTCTGCTGGGTCTTTTCCCGAAGATGGCGCAAGTGGTCGCCTCGGTGCCGCCATTCGTGCTCGGAGGCGCTGGCATCGTGATGTTCGGCATGGTTGCCGCGAATGGCATCAAGGTGCTGTCTAAAGTCGATTTCGTCAAAAACCAGCACAACCTGTTTATCGTTGCAGTCAGCGTTGGGCTCGGGCTCGTGCCGGTGGTTGCGCCAAACTTTTTCTCCCGCTTGCCGGATGCGCTCTCACCGATCTTGCACAGCGGAATCTTGCTGGCATCAGCCTCGGCCGTCGTGTTGAATCTGGTGTTTAACGGAGTCAAAGGCGAACGCGCCGCGAAAAAAGAAATCGGCGAAGCAGGACGCGATTTTGACCGGCGTGGCGACAAGAGCAAGAACAAGGGCGATGCAGCCACCGCACCTGAAGAACGGCGACACAGCAGCAACGAGGTCCGCGTGCACTAAACCCGCAAGAACGCTTAGACGGGCGGCGGTGCAGGCAAAGAGATAGCTCCACCCGTGATGCCTTCACCTTCACCGCAATAAAAAACCCACGGCAAAAACTTTGCCGTGGGTTTTTTTACTGCCTGTACTTCTCTCAGACTGCCCGGCTAAACAAATGTCTAAACGTCTTGACCGAAACCGGAGCAGATCTCAGCTAGCCGCGGCAGGCGCAACCGCCACTGCCGGTGCGCTTGCCGCTGAACCGTAATCGACGGGTGCATCAGCCGGGCGCGGTTGTTCGCCTTCACGCTCGATCCAGCCACCACCAAGGTACTGATACAGATCAACCAGGTTCGTCAGACGCTGCAAGCGCGCGGTAATCAACGTTTGCTGCGCGGCGTACAAGTCGGTTTGCGCGGTCAGCACCGACAGGTAACTGTCCACCCCATTCTTGTAACGCAGGTCCGACAAATCGAGCCGGCGCTGTTGCGCAAAATTGTTGCGCTCCAGCGCGACGATCTGCTGATCGTAGGTGCCACGTGCCGCAAGACCATCCGCCACTTCCCGGAACGCCGTCTGAATCGCTTTTTCGTACTGCGCGATCTGGATGTTTTTCTGCACGTGAGCGAGATCGAGGTTAGCCAGATTTGAACCCGCCTCGAAAATCGGCAGCGTGATTTCTGGCGCAAAACCCCACGCCGCCGAACCCGCTTTGAAGAGCCCGCCTAACGTCGGGCTCAACGTGCCGAAATTGCCCGTCAGCGAAATCTTCGGGAAGAATGCCGCCCGTGCCGCACCGATATTCGCGTTAGCCGCGCGCAACTGCTGCTCGGCTTCGATGATGTCAGGACGGCGGGTCAGCAGATCCGAAGGCAGGCCTGCCGGGATATCGGTCAGCAGGTTCTGGCTGCTAAGCGGCAACCCTTGTGGCAAATCAGCAGGCAGCGGCTCGCCAACCAGCAGAACCAGCGCGTTTTCCGCCTGAGCGCGCAAACGCGCCTGCGACTGCAGATTGGCGCTAGCTTGAGCCACGATGGTTTCGGCCTGGCGCAAATCAAGCTCAGAACCACTGCCAATGTCGAACTGCAACTTCGTAATGTTGTACGAATCTTGCGCGGCCTTCAGCGTGTCTTGCGTCACCGTCAGCAAGTCGTCATAAGCCAGCACCGTCAGATACTGATCCGCCACCGACGACACCAGCGCGATCTCCGCTGCCTTGCGCGCCTGTGCCGTGGCCAGATACTGCGCCAGCGCCTGGTCTTTCAGGCTCTGAATGCGGCCGAAGAAGTCGATTTCCCACGCAGCGTTAAGCCCTACCGAATACTGGTTCGAGACTTCCCGGCCAGGCAGCGACAGCGTGCCTGGCGTCCGCGTTTTGGTTTCCGAACCCGCCGCATTCAACGAAGGAAACAGGCCCGCACGGGTGATCTGATACTGCGCCCGGGCCGCCTGGATATTCAGCACCGACACGCGCAAATCACGGTTGTTTTTCTGCGCGATCTCGATCAGCCGTTGCAAGCGCGGATCAACAAAGAACTCACGCCAGCCGATATCAGGTGCCGCCCGGTTACCCGCCGTGCGGCCAGCCGTCGCCACCGGCTGGGTGGCATACACACCGCCCTGCGGAAACTCACCGGAAACCGGTGCCACTGGACGCTCGTATTTGGGTGCCATCGTGCAGCCTGCCGCCACCAGCGCTACAGCCACCGCTATCAAAGAATGTTTTTGCATCTCAATGCCCTTCCTTGCCCGAGCCATTACTGCCCTCTGGGTGGTGCTGGTTATAGTGCGCAAGCGCAGCGTCTGGATCTTCCCGTTCGCCGCCCAGGCGGGCACGCACCACGACGAAGAACATCGGGATCATGAAGATGGCGAGGAACGTCGCCGTCAGCATCCCGCCGATCACGCCGGTACCAATTGCGTGCTGGCTTGCCGAACCGGCACCGTTACTGATCGCCAGTGGCATCACACCGAGAATGAACGCCAGCGAGGTCATCAGGATCGGGCGCAACCGCAGGCGCGCAGCTTCCAGCGCAGCCTCGACCGGCCCCATCTTCTGGCCTTCCTGCAACTCACGGGCGAACTCGACAATCAGAATCGCGTTTTTCGCCGATAGCCCCACGGTTGTCAGCAGCCCCACCTGGAAGAACACGTCGTTTTCCAGACCGCGCAGCGTGGCGGCGAGCAGCGCCCCCAGCACCCCGAGTGGCACGACCATGATGACCGAGAACGGAATCGACCAGCTTTCATACAGCGCGGCCAGACACAGGAACACGACGAGAATCGAGATGCCGTACAGAATCGGTGCCTGCGAACCCGACTGACGTTCCTGGAACGACAACCCGGTCCATTCGTAGCCAATCCCGGCTGGCAGCTTCGCCGCGAGCGCTTCCATGGCCGCCATTGCCTGGCCGGTGGATTTGCCTGGCGCAGCAGCACCCTGAATTTCGACCGCCGAGATGCCGTTATAACGCTCGAGCTTCGGCGAACCGTAAGTCCATGTTCCCGACGCAAACGAGGTGAACGGCACCATGCCACCGGTGGCATTACGCACGTACCAGTCGCTCAGATTGTCTGGATTCATACGGAACGGCGCATCGCCTTGAAGGAACACCTTCTTGATCCGGTTATCGGTATCGAGGAAGTTGTTCACATATTGCGACGCCCATGCAATCGAGAAGGTCTGATCGATACTGGACAGCGGAACCCCCAGCGCAGCGGCTTTCTCATGGTCGATCGACACCTTGAACTGCGGCGTGTCGTTCAAACCATTCGGACGCACCTGAGCGAGCACCGGATCTTTCGCTGCCATACCCAGCAACTGGTTACGGGCAGCCATCAATGCATCGTGACCCAGCCCGGAACGGTCTTGCAGCTCGAAGTCAAAGCCCGCTGCGGTACCCAGCTCGGGAATCGACGGCGGATTCACTGGATAAACCAGCGCGTCCTTATAGCCGCCAAAGTGCATGAACAAACGCCCAACCAGTGCCTGCACCTTCTGGTCAGACGACTGCCGCTCGGCGTAATCCTTCATCCGCACAAACACGAGACCCGCATTCTGGCCCCGGCCAGCAAAGCTGAAACCGTTCACCGTAAAGGTGGATTCAACAATGCTGCCTTCGGACTTGAGCAGATAGTCAGAGACGTCAGCCAGCGCGCGTGCCGTGCGCTCCTGGGTCGACCCTGGCGGAGTCTGCACCAGCACGAACATCAGCCCCTGGTCTTCATCCGGCAGGAACGACTTCGGCAGACGTGCAAACAGCAGCCCAACCGCGACGATCACGACGAGATAAATAATCAGCCAACGGCCCGAGCGCTTGATGACGTGGTGCACGCCGACGTGATACTTGTCGCGGCTACGTTCAAAGTTCCGGTTAAACCAGCCGAAGAAACCTTTCTTCTCTTCGTGATGACCTTTGGGAATCGGCTTCAGAATGGTCGCGCACAGCGCGGGCGTGAGAATCAACGCCACCAGCACCGACAGCACCATCGCCGTAACAATCGTCAGCGAGAACTGACGATAAATCGCCCCCACCGACCCACCCGAAAACGCCACCGGCACGAACACTGCCGACAGCACCAGCGCCACGCCCACCAGCGCCCCGGTGATCTGGTCCATCGCCTTGCGGGTTGCCTCGCGCGGCGACAGTCCTTCTTCGGCCATCACCCGCTCGACGTTCTCGACCACCACAATCGCGTCATCGACCAACAGCCCGATGGCGAGCACAAGGCCAAACATCGACAGCGTGTTGATCGAAAACCCGACCACATTCATCACCGCGAAAGTGCCCAGCAGCACCACCGGCACGGCAATCGTCGGGATCAGCGTGGCGCGGAGGTTTTGCAGGAACAGATACATCACGAGGAACACCAGCACGATGCCCTCAATCAGCGTCTTGACCACTTCCTCAATCGACAGGCGCACGAATGGCGTCGTGTCATACGGGTACTTCACGACGAGACCGTGCGGGAAGTTTTTCGACAGCTCTTCGACCTTGGCCCGCACGTTCTTGGCGGTTTGCAGCGCGTTGGCATCGGTGGCCAGTTGAATCCCGAAACCCGCTGTCGGCGCGCCGTTGTACTTGGTATCGAAGTTGTAGTTTTCGCCGCCCAGCTCGACGCGCGCAACGTCCTTGATGCGGACCTGCGAGCCATCCTGGTTGACCTTCAGCAGCACGTTGCCGAATTGCTCGGGCGTGCTCAGCAAAGTCGCCTCGCTGATAGTGGCCTGCAGCATCTGGCCCGGCACGGATGGCGTGCCCCCCAGCGACCCACCCGCCACCTGGACGTTTTGCGCCATTAACGCGTTCTGCACGTCAATCGGCGTCAGGCTGAAGTTGGTGAGCTTGTTCGCATCAAGCCAGATCCGCATCGCGTACTGCGAACCGAACAGCGTGACCGTACCCACCCCATCCAGACGGCTGACCGGATCCTGAATGTTCGACGCGACATAGTTCGCCAGGTCGTACTTGTTCATGCTGCCGTCTTCGGACACGAACGCCATCACCAGCAAGAAGCTGCTGCTGGACTTCGTGACTTTCGTACCCAGTTGCTGCACGGCCTGCGGCAAAAGCGGCGTGGCAAGCTGCAACTTGTTTTGCACCTGCACCTGCGCGATATCCGGATTGGTACCCGCGGCAAAAGTCAGCGTGATAGTGGCCGTGCCGGAGTCATCGGAAGTCGACGATAGATACAGCAAGTGATCGAGACCACTCATTTGCTGCTCAATCACCTGGGTGACGGTGTTTTCAACCGTTTTGGCCGACGCGCCCGGATAGGAAGCGCTGATCTGCACGGACGGTGGCGCAATAGTGGGATATTGCGCAATCGGCAACGTGAAGATCGACGCCAGACCCGCGAGCATCAAGATAATCGCGATCACCCAGGCAAAAATTGGGCGATCTATAAAGAACTTTGCCATGAAGCAGGCTCCCTGTTATTACGCGCCGGAGGCAGCGGAGGCAGCGTTAGCGGGTGCACCGCTGGCGGCTGACGCGGGCGCAGCTGCGGCCGAGGCGTCAGAACCCGGCGTGGCAGGCGGCGGCAACTTGGCAGGAACAGCTTTGACTGGCATGCCTGGACGCACTTTGTCAGTGCCCTGAACAATCACCTGGTCACCGGGGTTCAAACCGCTTTCGACCACCCAGTTAGAACCCGACGTGGCCGAGGTCACCAGCGGCCGCAATGCCACTTTGTTGTCCTTGTCGACGATGAGCGCCACCGGCTGACCTTTCTGGTCATGCGTAATACCCACTTGCGGCACAAGGAACGCCCGTTCATTCACGCCCTCTTCAATGCGCGCACGCACGAACATGCCCGGCAGCAACACCCGGTCCTTGTTCTGGAAAATCCCGCGAACTGTCACCGAACCGGTGCTCTGGTCAACCGTGACATCGGCAAACTCAAGCCGGCCTGTCTCAGAATAAGGACGGCCGTCTTCAAGAATCAGATTGACCTTGGCGGCATGCAGGCCGCTGGTTTTCAGACGCCCTTCCTGAATTTCACGACGCAGCCGCAAGCCATCGAGACTGGACTGGGTCAGATTGACGTACACCGGATCAAGCTGCTGCACCGTTGAGAGCAGCGTGGCCTGGCTGGCCTGCACGTAAGCGCCAGGTGTCACCGACGACAGGCCGATGCGGCCAGTAATAGGAGACGTGACATCGGTATAGCCGAGATTGATTCGCGCGGTATCGACTGCGGCCTTGCCAGACGCGACATCGGCGGCTGCCTGCCCTTGTGCGGCGACAGCGTTGTCGTAGTCTTGCTTGCTCACAGCGTTGGCGGCAACCAGCACCTTGTAGCGCTCTGCCTGGGCGGTGGTGCTAGCCAGGTTGGCCTGGGCTCTGGCGAGCGTTGCTTTCGCGGTATTCAGCGCCGCGATGTAAGGAGCTGGGTCGATCTTGTAAAGGCGCTGCCCAGCCTTGACCTCGCTGCCCTCAACAAATTCGCGCCGCAGCACGATTCCGTCCACCCGCGCACGCACCTCAGCAACCAGATAGGCACTGGTGCGGCCAGGCAACTCGATGACCACCGGCACGGGAGTAGGCTGAACCGCAACCACGCCGACTTCCGGCGTTTGCTGAGGTGGAGCCGATGATTTGGGTCCGCACGCTGCCAGCAATACAGCAGTCGTCGCGGCACTAATTAAGCGCAATGGAATCCGTTCGAAGCGCATGGAGCGACCTCTGTCAATGATCTGAGAATAAAAAAATGGCGCGCATTCCTGAATAAAGGTAATGGCGCACACATGCGTCCTGCAACGCGTGATAAAACCCTGGCAAAACATGGCTGGCAACAACGCTTGCGCGGCCTGCACAAAACTGGCGCGAACTTCATTTAGCGCAAACCAGCGTGCAAGCCATCTGGCAAACCGTGCAGTAAAACAACCGTGACGGATATTAACCGGTCGCCGCCGCTTGGGCTATCAACCCGACGGGATGCTATCATACATACATTCACGAACGCATGTATAACAAGACAACCCTCAAGACAACCCGTCACACCACGTACCGGCAGCAAACTGATTCGCCCATTTCCAGATGAGCGATTTTTTTTGAGCGTAATCAAGCACCTCCGCCAGCCCACCCGAGACATTCCGCACTTATAACAGGCATACCCATATGGTCCGAAGAACCAAGGAAGAAGCGCAGGAGACGCGCAATAGCATCCTGGATGCCGCTGAACAGATTTTTTTCGAAAAAGGTGTCTCGCGCACTTCGCTGGCCGATATTGCCCAAGCAGCAGGGGTCACGCGCGGCGCGATTTACTGGCATTTTGCGAACAAGGGTGAGCTTTTTACCGAGATGTTCGATCGCGTGCTCTTGCCGCTTGATGAACTCAAGGCAGCGTCGCTCAACCCGCAAGAAGCCAATCCATTAGGCCGTTTAATTGAAATTTGCACACTGTGCCTGCGCGACACCACCAATAATCCGCAACGGCGCCGGGTATTCGATATTTTGTTTCTGAAGTGCGAATTCGTTGAAGAAATGGGCCCCGTGATGCTGCGTTATCAAACCAATATGCGCGAAGCGTTGCGCAATATCGAAGGCGGGTTGCGCAACGCAATCTCGAAGGGGCAGTTGCCCGCCGACCTCGATACGCCACGCGCGGCAGCCATGCTGCATGCATTTGTCAGCGGTTCGCTGCGTGACATGCTGTTTTTGCCAGATTCAACAGGCTATGGCGAACAGACCGAAATCACCGTCGAAGCGATATTCGACACGCTGCGCCTCAGCCCTGGGATGCGCACCAGTTCACAGCCAGCACCGCCCTCACCGTCCCTATCTGGCACCGCCTCCGGGGCAGTCGAGGCCACATCAAATCAAATTAAGCCGCATTGAACCAGCGCGCCAGATAAAGCAGCAGCGCCGCGAGGAAGATCGTCGCGGCCCAGACCCAGTAAGGCACGGCATGTGGTGTGCCGTCATCGTGCGCGGGGCTGTGGAGCCAGCGGCCACCATGAAGCGGCGCCACCGTTCTGCCCGTCAAGACCCCGCCATGACCACGCGCATGACGCACCGCCACAGGGCTAGCACTCGCCGGGCGCAGGAACACATGCTGACGGCGCGCCGGTTCGCCACGACGGGCATGGTTCGGCCCAACGCCATGCTTGGCCTGCACCACCGCGCAAAACTCCGTGAAAAAATCATCCGCCAGTTCGCGCAACGCATTTTCGATCTGGCGCACTGGCAGCTCCGCCAGCGCACCAGCGGCAGTCGCCCAGACCGAATAGTCGATGCGCGTGCCTGGTTCAGCCGCGGGCTTGTCAGCGAGGTTATCCACGCTGAGCGTGATACTGATCTGGCCGCGCAGCGACCCAATTCCATCCGCCCGGGCCTTGAAATTGAGGGTTCGCTGCCTCGGGGCCAACACCTCCCGCTTGGCCTGACTAGCCGCATGCGCGCGAATCTCATAGCAGGCCCGCAACGGCCCCAGCGGCACAGTCAGCGTCAGCGCATATCCGCCATTCGCCTGAAGGCTGAACGATTCGCAATGGTCAAGGCTAGCCCGTAACAACGCGATATCTTGCAGCGCAGCACAAACGTCTTCTAGTGCAAGCGGAATCCGTAATGCGTCATTCAGTTCCATGGCAATCTCCCCCGAGTGATATTCGGCAAACCACGAAAAACTAAGATGTCTGATCAATACGGTCGACCTGCGCAGCATAAAAAGCCAGATACCCTTTCACAGGTTCAGCCTCAATAGCAGGCTGCTCATAGCTCCAGACTGCGTTTTCAACCCAGCCTTCTTCTGTGCGCAAATGAAAATACGCCGCCATGCCTTTATAGGGGCAGTGCGACGTATGTAAAGAACGCTCAAGCCGCGCCATGTTGACATCCGCGCGCGGAAAATAAATGACGTCGGGCAAGCCGGTTTCGGCCAGTGTGAGCGCTGCGAGAGAATCTGCGATGGTCACGCCATGATGAATCACCCGCACCCGGTGGCGATTGGCCGTGATATTGATTCGCGCCCCTGCGGGCTGCGTGCCAGCTGGTGGTTCGGCTGCACCAGCAGCGGCAGGATCTGGCTCAGACACAGAAGCGGGTTTCATGTGAACGGCTCCGTCAAAAGCAGCTAGACCTGGCTACGCCAAGCTTAGGTGCATCTGGTGCTAACCCTCAGACACAGCAGCATCACACTGCATCTGACAATAAAAAGCCACGGGTTAAATCAACCGCGTGGCTTTCATTATCGGCCAAAGATGCGCCTGTTGCGCGTGGTTCTTTAGCCCGTCAAACCATTAATCCGCAATGCCTGGCTTTTTTACCTGCAAATTTTTAAACCCTCAATGCGCTTACTGAATAGTCCAGCGAAATACCGATTTCGCATTTCCTTTAGCGGGAATCGTTATCACTCGGCTTTGGTCATGCCCCTTATATGCCGCATGGACGGTATAGCGTCCTGGCAAAAGCCGAACCAGCATATAAGGTCCGTCCGCAGTCGCATTCAGGATTTCCGCGCCATGCGCATCATTAATCTTCACCTTCACCTCAGACAGAAAATCCGCGCCAGGGCCCGTAAAGCGCAACGATAACGGCCACTGGTTTTGCGCCTGTTGCAGCGCGTTCGATTCGTCCTGCCCCACACCACCGGAAACAAATGACACATTGCCCTGTTGCTGGATCTGCGGCAGCCCGCCGCCGTTCTCATTACCAGCGCTGGTGTTATCCGTGGTCGTGCCACCCAGGATTGATGTGTTCGAACTGCTGGCATAAGCAGAACTCATCGAACCCGCGCCAAACATGAACGCGGCTAGCACGGCGCTCAGCGCCAGGTAGGAGTGTTTTCCTGAGATTTTCATCGTGTGTGTTCCTCTTTATATCCATTTGGATAGTTGAATGACGGTTCCGGCCGCCCTCGGTCAGCGCTCATCACATCAGCCGGCTAGCCCGCGCTGCTCCGTAAGCGCGCATTTTAGCTCCCGCTCACTAGCCCCCTGCCCGTGCCATCAGCACCCGTGAGTTTTCGCTGGCACCACCCGCCGTATCTCTACAATGAGCGACTTTGCCTGATTCAAACTCAGGGTTCTCTGCCTGACGCACAAGATTGCCAGCGGGATGCATGAGTGCGCCAAAGACACCTGCTCTTGCGCTGCAGCCGCTTGACTGCGCACGGGTGCCAGTTGCATTTGCGTTTGCGTTGAAGCACGTCTACTTCTGCTTCTGTCAACGATCTGCATGCGGCGCGTGGCCCTGTCCAATTCACTCGGGTTATCCCTTTGCTCCCTTGTCCACCATGCACGCTCTGACTACTTCGCCCACTTCTTCGCTGACCCGCCACGCCGCCCCGGATGGTGCTGCATTGTCCAACAGACCTTGCGCCGCCGCACCATCGCATCGTGGCCTCGTGCGCGGCGCAATCCTGCTGCTGGCATGCGCGGCGCTGCTTGGGGCATCCCCCGCCGAAGCACGCAAAAAAACCGCCCATCCATCCGTCAATGTCAGTACCGTGCTGCCGCCTTCGGTGATGGCGGGTTTGCGGCAAGCCAAGGTGCCGTTGTCAGCGCTCAGCGTCGTGGTGGAAAAGATCGGATCCCCCACCCCCATCGTCGCGCTCAATGCGGGCCAGCAGATGCTGCCCGCTTCGACCATGAAGCTCGTCACGACCTATGCGGGCCTGTCGCTGCTCGGTCCGGATTATCGCTGGCGCACCACGGCCTACACCGATGGCACCGTCGACAGCAATGGCATGCTGCACGGCAACCTGTATCTCCAGGGCACCGGGGACCCCAAGCTAGTGCCAGAAGAGCTGATTGACCTGGTACAGAAAATTCGCAAAACGGGCATTAATGGCATTGATGGTTCACTGGTGCTCGACAAGCGCTTTTTTGATCCTTCGACGCGTGATCTGCCAGCCTTCGACAGCGATCTCAACGCCCCCTATAACGTCGGCCCTGATCCGCTGCTGTATGCCTTCAAGTCGCTTTCTTTCACTCTCACGCCAACACCCGATGGCACCGTCACCATTGAAGTGCTGCCCGCGCTCGCCCAGTTGCAAATTGACAACCAGTTGCGCTCAAGCAGCGGACCATGCCGCAATGAGGCCACCGCACTCGCCCCCAGCGTCACAACGAACCCCGGCGGCACACTCTCAGCCCAGTTTCAGGGTGACTATCCGCTGCGTTGTGGCGCACGCACCATCAACATCGCCGTGCTGGACCATACGACCTTCTTCTCTGGTGGCTTTCTCGCGTTATGGCAGCAAACCGGGGGCACGTTTAACGGCACGACCCTCGAAGGCCCGGTGCCGCCAGGCGCGCATCTGGTGGCGACCCATCGCGGCCCGGTTCTAGCGGATGTCGTGCGGGATATCAACAAATTCAGCAACAACACGATGGCGCGCAACCTGTTCCTGACCATCGGCGCGGCGATGGGCAAACCGCCTGCTACGCCAGAACAGTCCGCCCGTGTCATCGAAGACTTCCTGCACCGCAACGGGCTGCCCATGGAGCATCTAGCGCTCGAGAACGGCTCGGGACTGTCGCGCAACGAGCATATTTCTACGCTGGCGCTGGCTGACCTGCTGCAAAACGCGAACGCCAGCCCGGTAGCTCAGGCGTTCGTCGAATCACTTCCGATAGCAGGCGTCGATGGCACCATGCGCAAGCGCCTGACAGCCCGGCCAGTAGGTGGCAATGCACACATCAAGACCGGCACGCTGCGTGATGTGCGTGCGATTGCGGGCTATGTGGCATCGGCAGATGGCAATAGCTATGTGGTGGTCAGCCTGATTAACGATGACCATGCTGAAGCCGCCCAGGCCGTACACGATGCGCTGCTCGAATGGGTCTACGCCGGACCATCGCAACCCATTGCTGTACCGGCGGCCAAAGCGCGTGGCAAATCCAGGAAAAACCCGCAGCGCCGTGCCGGGCATTGAGTAATTCCTCTAGCGAAATCGGGCAAAAAGCCGCTCGCGGCCAGCAACGGAACGTGTACGCTGTCGGGCAGTGTTTGAAACGCGCGACAGCTCCGCTGCGAAAGCCTCCATCAAGGGTTTGCAGTTCGCTCTAGTGCCTGGGGGCGGCCCGCCTTACGTCCCTCGCAAACACCATCAATCAGCACGATAACGACAACACCCTGCCGCACGCTATGCAGCAGTGGGGACCCCGGAGGACGACACCCATGCAATTCGATGCCGAATTGCTCCTGCTTGCCATGGCTCCAGTCTTTCTTGCATGCATCAGCTGGGAAGCATGGCACCTGCACCGCACACGCCCCACCGAGCACCTTTACAGCTGGCGCGACACCGCCTGCAACGCCGCGCTGGCATTGCTGCAGCAAGCGGCGGACAAGCTCGCGTGGCTGTTCGTGCTCCCGGTGTATGCGTATGTGTATACGCACTGGCGTCTGTTCACCTGGCAAGCTGGCTGGCTGTCGTTTCTGCTTTTATTCGTCGCGCAAGACCTGCTGTATTACGTTTTTCACCGTTGCAGCCACCGGGTGCGCTGGCTGTGGGCCGCGCATGTCGTGCATCACTCGTCGGAGCGGCTGAATTTTTCGACCGCGTTTCGCCAGAGTCTGATGTATCCCGTAGCGGGCATGTGGCTGTTCTGGATTCCGCTGGCGCTGCTGGGGTTTCCTCCCGCGCAGATTGTCGCCATCGTGCTCATCAATCTGGGGTTTCAGTTCTTCGTTCACACCCAAACCGTGGGACGGCTGGGCTGGCTCGAATATCTGTTCAACACGCCATCGATTCATCGCGTGCATCACGCGCGCAATCGCGCTTATATCGACCGCAACTATGCCGGTGTGCTCGTGATCTGGGACCGGCTATTTGGCAGCTATGTCGACGAAGATCCGCTTGAGGCACCGGTGTACGGCATCGTCGAGCCGCTGCATACCTATAACCCGCTGAAGGCGACGTTTCACGAATGGCATGCGATGGTCCGCGACGTGATTCGCATGCCAGGCTGGCGCGACAAGCTGCATGCTGTATTCGGCCCGCCTGAGTGGCCAGGCCTCTGGCGGCAGCGGCATGCATTGCCTGGCGCAACTGGCGCAACACCCGATGCAATAAAGAGCGCCGCACCAAACGCTCCTGAAAACCCTATGGCCGCGTTTGAAACACCGCGCGGCCCGCACCAGAGTCTGTAAGCTGCTGTCACGCCGCGCATGCGGCGAACGCTGCCTGCATCACACGGCAAGAACGCCATTTATACGAGGAGATGAAGTCACATGAAACACTACGGCTCACCACACCGGAACCTGCTGCGCATGGCGCAAGTTGCCGTCGCCAGCGCGGCGTTCGTCATGCTTGCTGCCTGCGGCGGCGGAGACGACAACAACAATGCCAGCACCCCTGCTGGCGGAATCAAACTGCAGGTGGTGTCGTTTGGCGACAGCCTGTCAGATACCGGCACGTATTCGCCGGTGATTCAGGCCAACTTCGGCGGTGGACGCTTCACCACTAACCCAGGCGAAGTCTGGACGCAGAAGATTGCGGAATACTACGGCGGCACACTCACGCCAGCGTACTTGGGCGGCTTTGGCAAGCCATTGGCCGCGTCGACCGGGCTGGGTTATGCCCAGGGTGGCTCGCGGATCACCGATCCAAACGGCATTGGACATGCTCCCGCTGGCATGCCTGATTACGCCCAGGCCACCACGGTGCCGGTCCAGACACAGATCCAGCAGTACATCGCGGCGAATGGCAGCTTCAACGCGAACCAGTTGGTCCTGGTGAACGGCGGTGCCAACGACATCTTTTATCAAGCCACCGCGGCAGGCGCGGCAATCGCAGCAGGGGCCGACCCGGTAGCGACCCAGCAAAACACAGCCCAGCAAGTCGGGCTGGCAGCGCAGCAATTAGCTAACTCCGTCGCGCAGATCATCCAGGCTGGTGCGACACACGTCGTGCTCATCAACCTGCCGAATCTGGGCTCAACGCCGCAAGCTATCGCAACCGGCGCGCAAACCACGCTGACAGGGCTGGCGGGGCTTTTCAACAAGACGCTCGCGGGTACCCTGGCGGCTTTGCAAGTTGATCCAGCCAAGCTGATCCAGATCGACACCTACACCTGGCAGGACAACTTGCTGGCTAACTATCAGGCCAATGGCTTTACGGTTTCGAATACCGATACCGCCTGTAACCTGAAAGCGATGGTGGCAGCGGCAACCGCGTTTGGTGCGCCGTCGCCGAGTGCTTTTGGCACGGCGCTATTCTGTTCACCGCAAACCTATACCGTGCAGAACGCTGACCAGACATACATCTTCGCCGACTCGGTACACCCGAGCACCAAGGTGCATGCGATGTTCGCGCAGTACGTGGAAACGCAGATCGCCGCTACGGGTCTGGGTAAGTAAAGTCTGTGCTGCCGCTGGTTTCAGCTGGTTTCAACTAGCGGCAGCACCGCAAAAGATAAAGCCCGGCTTGTGACTCGAAGCCGGGCTTTATCTTTTGCGCGTGTCATACCTGAGTCAATGAGGTGCAGCCTGGACACGAGCCTGGATTGCGCCAAACCTCCGCGCTCTCCGCACCCTCCGCCACTCGCCGCTTACTGCCTGCCATCTGGCGCGTACCGCCTAAATTTGCGTGTCGAACGCTGCTGCTGCCCGGCCTAGACGGTCATTGACCGCGATCCACTCAGGCGTACTGGGCAATTTTTCGATCAGGATGCGCGTGACGTTCGCCCGGTCCAAGGTCCGCAGCAAGCTATATAGCGCACGGGCGTAACTCTGTGGATCTTCTGGCGCGGCGACGAAATGCACGCCATCGGCCTGCGCCCAAAGACCCGCACGCGAAGCTCGTGCGACCAGCGCGACGCGCTCATGGGCGAGGCTTGCGTGACGCAGGAGTGTTTCCAGTGCCTCGAACGGCAGCAAGACGAGCGGCGTTCCTGGCGCGTAATGCGCCTTGAGCGTACCCGACGCGCGCGGCGTGCTGGCATCCGAGCCATCGGCCAGACGAGGCGCTTCGCCCAGCACGGCCGCGATCTCAGCGGGAGTGACCCGCCCCGGACGCAACAGCACCGGAAAACCACGGGACAGGTCAAGAATGGTCGATTCGATCCCAACCTCTGACGCGCCGCCATCCAGCACATGAATCGCACCACCAAACTCATCACGCACATGCTGTGCCGTGGTGGGACTCACGTGGCCAAAGCGGTTCGCCGAGGGCGCGGCGACGCCGCCATGCCCAGCACGGCGCGCACTGAACGCCGTCAGCAACGCCTGAGCCACCGGGTGCGACGGGCAGCGCAAACCAATCGAATCCTGCCCTCCGCTCACGGCTGCGGGAATTCGTGTGGCCCGCTTCAAGATCAGCGTGAGCGGCCCTGGCCAGAACGCGTCAACCAGTTGCTGCGCGCTGGCTGGCCAAGCTTCAACCCAGTAACGCGGGTCGCCCTGCGGAGCGAGATGAACAATGACCGGGTGATTCGCTGGCCGCCCTTTCGCCGCGTAAATGCGCGCGACGGCTTCTGTGCTGGCAGCGTCTCCGCCGAGGCCATAGACGGTTTCAGTGGGAAACGCGACCAGTTCGCCCGCATCAAGCAAAGCCGCCGCATGGTCGATCTGTGCGGCGTCCGGCATGGATGCATCAGCAGAATGGGGATGATCGGACATGGGGCGGTGGCTCAGCAAAACGGTGATGGATCAAAGAAAGGATGGCACCGGCAAGGCGATCATTCGGGAATAACCCGGGGATAACCCGGAAATAACATCAGGCATTCGCCATATGCAGCAGCCGGGCACAGTCTCGAGCTGCCGCGCGCGCTTCATCAAGCGTTGCCGCCGTGAAATTGACATGCCCCATCTTGCGCCCCCGGCGGGCCTCTTCCTTGCCATACAAATGCAGGCGCGCCGCAGGCAACGCCGCAACGTCGGCCCACGGCGGCGTTACTGGATGAACCACAGACTCACCACCCTGCACGGGGAACCACACGTCACCAAGAATATTCAGCATCGCCGCAGGCGAATGCTGACGCGTATCGCCCAGCGGCATTCCGGTCATCGTCCGGACTTGCTGCTCGAACTGGCTAGTCGCGCAGGCATCAACGGTGTAGTGGCCAGAATTGTGCGGACGGGGTGCCATTTCGTTGGCCACCAGTGAGCCGTCTTCCAGGATGAAGAACTCCACGCACAGCACGCCAACGTAGCCCAGTTTTTCGGCAATCTGCAACGCGGCTTGCTGGGCCTGCTGCACGAGCTGCGCGTTAGCGTCGGGGGCCGGAACGACCGTCAGCGCCAGCACGCCGTCATGATGCGTGTTTTGCGCCAGCGGATAGACCGCCGCGGCACCGTGAACCCCACGGGCGATCAGCGCCGACACCTCGAACTTCAGCGGCAGGCGCTTTTCGAGTACGCAGGCGATGCCACCCAGCGCGGCATGCGCTTCACGCACTTCCTGGGCGTTGCTCACCCGCGCCTGGCCTTTACCGTCATAGCCAAGCCGGGCCGTCTTGAGGATGCCCGGCAACACGGCTTCAAGCTCCGCATCACCAAGCGCCGCCAGCGCGGCGGACGATTCGATCACCACATAAGGCGCGACCGGCACCCCCGCTGACGCGATAAAGCGCTTCTCGGCAATCCGCTCCTGGGCAATCGCAACGCACCGCCCGGCCGGGCTGACGAAAGTGCTGCGCGCGAGAAAATCCAGGCTGGCCGCAGGCACATTTTCAAATTCGGTCGATACGGCAGCACACAGCCGGGCCAGTTCAGTCAGCGCGGTTGGGTCGTCGTAGGCCGCACACACATGCCGGTCCGCCACGGCACCGGCCGGGCTATTGGCATCGGGATCAAGCACCGCAACGCGATAACCCATCGCCTGAGCGGCAAAACAGAACATGCGGCCAAGCTGACCGCCGCCCACCATGCCAAGCCATGCGCCTGGCAAGATGGGGGACGTGGGGGAGGTATCTGGATTCATCTGAATGGTCGGTCACAGCCAGCGCACCTGCGCTGGCCGGGTCTGGCAAAAAACAGCCTGAACGCTTACAACGCAGGCAAGGTCATCGCATGCGCCGCTTCGTTTTGCCGCGTGCGAAACGCGGCTAGCAAGCTGACATAGTGCGGGTGCGCCCCGCTCAACACCGACACGGCAAACAGCGCCGCATTCGCCGCGCCGGCTTCGCCAATCGCAAAGGTTGCCACCGGCACGCCTTTCGGCATTTGCACAATCGAATGCAGGGAATCGACACCTTTCAGATAGCGGCTGGCAACCGGCACACCCAACACCGGCAAGGTGGTTTTAGCCGCCAGCATGCCAGGCAGGTGCGCTGCGCCGCCCGCGCCCGCAATAATCGCCTGCAAACCACGCTCGCGGGCGCGCTCCGCATAGGCAAACATTTCATCAGGCATGCGGTGCGCGGAGACCACCTTCGCTTCGTATGGCACACCGAATTCCTGCAGGATCGCCACAGCGTGCTTCATCGTGTCCCAGTCGGAACTGGAGCCCATCAGCACGCCCACCAGTGGCGCGCTATGTGTGTGGCTGGTTTGAATTTCGCTCATCAGCGGAGTTCCTTATAGCGGCGCTCAAGCCTGAGCGAGCGTTTGACCGGTGAGACGTTCAAGCGCTTCACGGTATTTTTCAGCGGTTTTGGTGACAACCTCATCTGGCAACTTCGGCGCAGGGGCTTCTTTATTCCAGTTCTGGGTTTCGAGCCAGTCGCGCACGAACTGTTTATCGAACGATGGCGGATTGGTGCCAACCTGGTATTGGTCAGCGGGCCAGAAGCGGGAGGAGTCAGCGGTCAAGGCCTCATCCATCAGATAGAGCTCACCCCGGGTGTCCAGGCCGAACTCAAACTTGGTGTCGGCAATGATGATGCCGCGCGTCGCGGCATAGGCGGCCGCGTCCTTGTAGAGCCGCAGCGAAATATCACGGATGGTGGCCGACAGCTCAGTGCCAATGCGGCGCTCCATCTCGTCGTAGCTGATGTTCTCGTCGTGATGACCCATCTCGGCTTTCGCGGCGGGCGTGAAAATCGGCTCAGGCAGCTTCTGCGCATTTTGCAAACCGGGCGGCAACTGCACGCCGCATACGGCACCGGTAGCCTGGTAATCTTTCCAGCCGCTACCCGCCAGATACCCCCGCACCACGGCTTCAACCAGAATCGGCTCCAGCCGCTTCACGACTACCGCCCGGCCCTTCACCTGATCGACCTCATCAGGTGCCACCACGGATTCAGGGGTGATGCCGGTGAGATGGTTGGGCACGATTGCCGACAGCTTGTCGAACCAGAAATTAGCCATCTGATTCAGCACCTGGCCCTTGGCCGGGATCGGTTCGCCCATGATGACGTCGAATGCCGACAGACGATCGGTGGTGACAATCAGCAACTGGTCTTTGCCCACCGCGTAATTGTCACGGACTTTGCCGCGGCCAAGCAGGGGTAGCGAGCGAAGCGTGGATTCGTAAAGGGAAGGCATTGTCGTGACTCGCCAAAAATGAAACCAGAACAAAAAAGGGAAACGCCGTTCCCCGGATCATGCGGGAACGGCGACCAGACAGCAACCTGGCTTCACAGCCAGGTTGCACTGCGACCTGCGAGTTATCGAACTATCAGCGAACGACCAGCAGACAATCAGCGGACGATCTGCGCGAGAGCGCCCGAGCGGTATTTTTCAGCCATTTTTTCGAGTGACACCGGCTTGATCTTCGCCGCCTGACCTTCGCAGCCAAACGCCAGATAGCGGTCAACGCAAACCTGCTTCATCGCTTCACGCGCGGGCTTCAGATAATCGCGCGGATCGAACTTTGACGGGTTTTCAACCAGGTAGCGCCGGATCGCGCCGGTGATCGCCAGACGCAGATCGGTGTCGATATTGATCTTGCGCACGCCATGACGGATGCCTTCCTGGATTTCCTGCACTGGCACACCATAGGTTTCTTTCATGTCGCCACCGAACTCGCGGATTTCCGCCAGCAGTTCTTGCGGCACCGACGACGAACCATGCATGACCAAGTGGGTATTCGGAATACGCTGGTGAATTTCCTTGATGCGCTCGATGGACAAAATATCGCCCGTCGGCTTCTTGCTGAACTTGTACGCCCCGTGCGAAGTGCCGATCGCAATCGCCAGCGCATCGCATTGTGTCAGTTTGACGAAATCAGCGGCTTGCTCAGGGTTGGTCAGAAGCTGCTCGCGGGTCATCGTGCCTTCCGCGCCGTGGCCGTCTTCCTTGTCGCCCTTCATGGTTTCAAGCGAGCCCAGCACGCCAAGTTCGGCTTCGACCGTCACGCCAATCGAATGCGCCAGCTCTACCACCTTGCGCGAAACCTCGACGTTGTATTCGTAAGAAGCCACGGTCTTGCCATCGGCCTCCAGCGAGCCATCCATCATCACGCTGCTAAAACCGCTGCGGATCGCGGCCATGCACACAGCGGGCGACTGGCCGTGGTCCTGGTGCATCACCACCGGAATGTGTGGATACGATTCGATCGCGGCTTCGATCAAATGGCGCAGAAACGGTTCGCCCGAATACTTCCGGGCCCCGGCCGAAGCCTGCATGATGACTGGCGCGCCGACCTGATCAGCGGCAGCCATGATTCCCTGAATTTGTTCGAGGTTGTTGACATTGAACGCTGGCAGCGCATAGCCGTTTTCCGCGGCATGGTCCAGCAGTTGACGCATTGATACGAGAGGCATGGTGAAGCTCCTGAGATTGAAACGAATTGCTGTGCCGTCGGCATCAATTCCGGGATTTTATCGTGAAGCAAACCGCATACCCGGAACTGCGTAGCGGTAGGCCTTTGCGGCTGGCCTGACGGCACCGGTCTGTGCCGGTTGTGTTTGTGGGGTTTGATCTGCGTGATCTACGTGATTTGTTTGATTTGCTGCCAGCGTGAGTGGCACAGCACCTCGCGCTGGCCACTCATCCGGGTCAATCAGTTATCCCGATGTATCCCGCCATTCCAGCTAGCTCAATAAGGCTCGCCCACCCGCACGATTTTCAGCGTATTGGTACCGCCGGCTTGCCCCATCGGCTCGCCCACCGTCAGCACCACCATGTCGCCATGCGATGCATGGCCGTTTCTGACCACGATCTCCAGTGCCTGCTGTAACGCGGTATCGCGGTCAGTGCTGGTATCGAGATGCAGCGAGGTGACATTGCGGTACAGCGCCATCGCGCGCTCGCTGCCGATGCGGGGGGTGAGTGCAAAAATCGGCACCTGGGTCCAGTGTCGTGACATCCAGAGCGCGGTCGCGCCGGATTCGGTCAACGCCACAATCGCCTTGGCCCCAAGGTGATACGCCGTGAACAGCGCACCCATCGCTATCGACTGGTCGATCCGGGTAAAAGTGCGGTCGAGAAAATCCTTGTCGAGTTCGACTTGTTCGGATTTTTCCGCTTCGAGGCAAATCGCCGCCATGGTTTCGATGGTCTGCACCGGGTATTTGCCCGCAGCGGTTTCCGCCGACAGCATCACCGCATCCGTGCCATCGAGCACCGCATTGGCCACATCCGACACCTCCGCCCGGGTTGGCACCGGCGCGTAGATCATCGACTCCATCATTTGCGTCGCGGTAATGACCAGTTTGTTGGATTCGCGCGCCATGCGGATCATGCGTTTTTGCAAGGCTGGCACCGCCGCATTGCCCACCTCTACCGCCAGATCGCCGCGCGCCACCATGATGCCGTCCGAGGCATCGAGAATCCCTTGCAGCGCCGGAATCGCTTCGGCCCGCTCGATCTTGGCGATCATCTTCGGCTTGATGCCATAGGGAGCGCCAGCAATATTGGCCAGTTGGCGCGCCATTTCCATGTCAGTGGCATTTTTCGGGAACGATACAGCGACAAAATCCACCCCGAGCGACATCGCTGTGCGGATATCTTCCATGTCCTTGGCCGTCAGCGCAGGGGCCGACAGGCCGCCACCCTGGCGGTTAATGCCTTTGTTGTTCGACAGCTCGCCGCCAATCTTCACGATGGTGTGGATTTCGCTGCCGATCACCCGGGCCACGTCCAGCACAATCAGGCCGTCGTTCAGCAACAGCACGTCGCCCGGCTTCAGATCGCGCGGCAGGTCTTTGTAATCGAGCCCGACGCGCTCGTCATCGCCCAGCTCACAAGTGGCATCAAGCACAAATTCGTTGCCCGCCACCAGCATCGTTTTGCCGTTTTCGAATTTGCCGACGCGGATTTTCGGGCCTTGCAGGTCAGCCATGATCGCCACTTCCCGGCCGACCTTGCGCGCCGCCTCACGGACGAACTGGGCGCGCTGGCGGTGGTCGTCCGCCGTGCCATGCGAGAAATTGAGCCGCACCACATCAAGACCCGCCTGCATCATCTGCAGAAGAATTTCGGGCGTGCTTGAGGCAGGGCCAATAGTGGCAACAATCTTGGTGGCGCGATGCATGTATCTCCTCGTCTGGCTGGAATCATCGGAATGAACGCCGCATGCGGCGGGCGTTACACGGAAAGGTGCGCCAGTGGAATCTGGCGCTGTAGCTCTAAAAACGCTGGAATGTGCCGCAGACAGGCCAACGGCAGGGCCAACTACAGGGCCAGCGGCAGCAGGACCCAATACGGGCGCAAGCGCCGCCCCAGCGCGTGCGCTCACGGCCTGCCTCAGCCGCAGCGCACGCCGGGCCCGTTTGGCGCAGGCCGCCACGCTAGCCGCGGGCCCGTGCTTCGAGCACTTCGACCGCGGGTAGCGTCTTGCCTTCGAGGAACTCAAGGAACGCCCCGCCACCGGTCGAGATATAGCTGATCTGGTCGTGAATGCCGTATTTGGCAATGGCCGCGAGAGTGTCGCCGCCGCCCGCAATCGAAAAGGCTGACGAGCGGGCAATCGCTTCGGCAAGGACTTTCGTGCCGTTGCCAAACTGGTCGAATTCAAACACCCCCACCGGGCCATTCCAGACGATCGTGCCCGCCTTGCCCAGTTGCGCCGCCAGCGCCCGGGCCGTATCAGGGCCGATATCGAGAATCAGGTCGTCATCTGCGACTTCGGTCGCGGCCTTGATTTCAGCCGTGGCTGTAGCGGAGAAGGCTTTAGCCGTGACGACATCGGTAGGAATCGGCACCGAGGCACCGCGTGCGCGTGCCTGGTCGATGATGGTTTTCGCCTCTGCGACCAGATCGGCCTCCGCCAGCGATTTGCCGATCTTGAGCCCGGCCGCGAGCATGAACGTGTTGGCAATCCCGCCGCCGACAATCAATTGATCCACTTTGTCTGCGAGCGATTTCAGAATGGTTAGCTTGGTAGACACCTTCGAGCCCGCAACGATCGCCACCAGCGGACGCCGGGGTGCGCCCAGCGCACTGCCCAGCGCATCGAGTTCCGCTGCGAGCAGCGGGCCCGCGCAGGCGACCGGGGCATAACGGGCGATGCCGTGGGTGGTGGCTTCAGCGCGATGCGCCGTGCCAAACGCATCGTTGACGTAGATGTCGCAAAGCTGTGCCATCTTCTGCGCCAGCTCGTCGGAATCGCTCTTCTCGCCCTTGTTCAAACGGCAATTTTCCAGCAACACGACGTGGCCCGGTGCCACGTTCACACCATCCTCAACCCAATGCGCCACCAGCGGCACATCACAGCCGAGAAGCTCGGTCAGGCGGGCCGCCACTGGTGTCAGCGAATCTTCAGGCCGGAACACGCCTTCGGTCGGGCGGCCAAGGTGCGACGTGACCATCACCGCAGCACCCGCGTCCAGCGCGGCGCGGATCGCGGGCACGGAAGCGCGGATACGGGTGTCTTCGGTGATGTTGCCGTGCTCGTCTTGCGGCACGTTCAGGTCAGCGCGGATAAAGACGCGTTTGCCGGCAAGCTTGCCGGCAGCGATCAGATCAGAAAGACGCAATACCTGGTTCATGGGCGTGGGGAGGCAGTTGAGAGAAAAAACGGACAGACAGCGCGCGAAATGCCGGCCGGCAGCCGGAGGAAGCAACGAATGACCCGCTGGCCGAAACAGCCAGCATGGCCAACGGAGCGCTGGACAATCAGCGGGAAATTGACGGAGAACCAGCGAATTGAGCACCGAAGTGTCACGTGGGGGCTGCGCATTACGCGTGCATCTGGAAAGGGCGCTATTTTAGCCGATCCCCATCCCGTTCTGGCTCATGCGATACCGAATGCCGGGTATTCGCGCGCAGTAGACACAGCGCGCCGGATATCGCGTCGCAACCGCTGCTGCGCAACGCTACGACGCTACAGCATCAGCCTGAGCAGGGTGAATGCCAGCATGCCGACGACGATCGTGCCCAGCATGCTGCGACGCCACAAATACCAGCCAAGCCCAGCCAGGGCCGCATACAACGCGTGGTTCGAAAGGGAAAACGACAAGCCTTGGGGCGTTGCCAGCACACTCGAGAGCACCACGGCAGCCAGCGCGGCGGCAGGCGCGTAGCGCAGCAGACGCTGCACCCGGGATGGCAACACCATGCGCTCACCGCCCAGCAAAAAGAACGCGCGGGTCAGCATCGTGACGAGGGTCATGCCCAAAATGGCCAGCCAGATCTCGGTTGAGCTCATAAGGTATCCGGCTTGTGCTGGCGAATCCGGCGCAAATCGGCGCGCTCTAGCATCAGATCAGTGAAGCTGCCCGCCGCAATCGCGGCGATCACAGCCAGCGGCAACGCCAGCCGGTACGGCAAATTAAACGCCAGTAGCGCCACCACACAGGCAACGGCCACCGCCACGAGGGTTGAACGCGTGACAATCGCCGACACCATGACCGGAATCAGCGCCAGCGTGCCCACTAACATAAGGCCCCAGTTATCAGGAAACAGACTGGCGAGCAAAATGCCCACCACCGACGAAACCTGCCACATCAGCCAGCTAGACAGCGCCATGCCCCAGAAATACGCTTCCTTGCCTGGCACGGGATCAGTCGGGAAATTTTTCGCCTGGAACAGCAGATAAATCACGTCGCCGTTGAAATAGCCCACCAGCAAACGCCGCCAGAGCGGCAAGCGGGAAAAATGCGGGGCCAGCCCCACGCTGAAGATCACGAAACGCAGGTTCACCATCGCGGCTGTCAGCAAAATGGTCCATAACGGCAGCTTGGCCACCAGCAACGGCAACACGGCCAGTTGTGACGAACCAGCGTAGACCAGCAGCGACATCGCCAGCGACTGCGGCACGGTGAGCGCCGATTTGCTCATGGCGATGCCCGTCACGAGCCCCCAGGAAAAAATCGCCATCAGTGTTGGGGAATAGGTGCGCACGCCTTCACGAAAAGCGTGGCGATTAACCTCAGACAAGCGAGCAAGCGTCAAACCAGCACTCCAGCGGGCAGGCCGCCGCCAGGTGACGGCAAAATGGGCACTCGTTCTGTCTATCGCTGGCGCAAATGCATTTTTGATATAGAACGCGATGGCGCGAATTATAGCTTCCGCCAAGCCAGCGTCTTATCTGCCTGAAACACTGATTCAACGCTTGATTTAGCGCCGCTCCAGGCCAGGTTTTACTCCGGTTTAGCACTGGTTTGGCCCCGGTTTGCTTAATTAAGCAGGCAAAAAAACGCTAAGATGCCGGTTTTCGCCGCTTGGTCGGCACTATCCCCGTGCGGGCCAGCAAGACGGTTCATCAAACCCATGGCCCCCACACCTGCACCCGCCTGGAGAATTACATGTCAATGGCCGACCGCGACGGCAAAATCTGGATGGATGGCAAGCTCATCGACTGGCGCGACGCCAACATCCACGTCCTGACCCATACGCTGCATTACGGCATGGGTGTCTTCGAAGGCGTGCGCGCCTATCAGGGCACCGATGGCAGCACAGCCATCTTCCGCCTGAACGAACACACCAAACGCCTGCTCAATTCGGCCAAGATTTTCCAGATGGACGTGCCGTTCGATCACGCCACGCTCGCCGCCGCGCAACTCGAAGTCGTCCGCGAGAACAAGCTCGAATCCTGCTATTTGCGCCCGATCATCTGGGTCGGCTCAGAAAAACTGGGCGTATCCGCCAAGGGCAACACAATTCACGTCGCCATCGCCGCCTGGCCGTGGGGTGCTTATCTGGGCGACGACGGCCTGAAAAAAGGCATCCGCGTCAAAACCTCATCATTCACCCGCCATCACGTGAATGTATCGATGGTGCGGGCAAAGGCATCCGGCTGGTACGTCAATTCGATCCTCGCCAATCAGGAAGCCACGACGGACGGCTATGACGAAGCCTTGCTGCTGGACGTCGATGGCTATGTCTCGGAAGGCTCCGGCGAAAACTTCTTCCTCGTCAACCACGGCAAGCTGTATACGCCGGATCTCGCCTCATGCCTCGATGGCATTACGCGCGATACAGTCATTACGCTGGCGCGCGAGGCAGGCATCGAAGTCATCGAAAAACGCATTACCCGTGACGAGGTCTATACCGCCGACGAAGCCTTCTTCACCGGCACCGCCGCTGAAGTCACGCCGATCCGCGAACTCGACAACCGCACGATTGGCTCCGGCGCACGTGGCCCTGTCACCGAAAAGCTGCAAGCCAGGTTCTTCGACATCGTGCACGGCAAAGATCCGCGCTACGCCCACTGGCTCACCAAAATCTAGGCCCGGCCCACCGCCCGCAACCGCCATTCATTTATAAACACGCCAGAAAGAGAATCTCCCCATGAGCGAAACCAGATTAATGCCACTCGTCGAGCTGTCAGCCCATGATCTGCCCGCGTATTGCCCCAATCCTTCGATGTCGCGCTGGAATACACATCCCCGGGTTTTTATTGATATCACGCACGGCGAAGCACGCTGCCCATACTGCGGCACGCGTTACAAGCTGCGTGAGGGTGAAGTCGTCAAAGGCCATTAGCCCGATTAGCTCGTTTGCCCGTTTGCCAGGCACAGCCCGCGGTGTAGCGCGGGCAAGCGTAGGTAAGCGCATCAGGTAACCGCATCGGCCAGGTACCCGCTGGAACCGCCTGGCCTTGGCTGTTACTTAAACCTGTTGCTTCAAGCCTGTTGCTTCAAGCCTGTTGCTTCAAGCCTGTTGCTTCAAGCCTGTTGCTTAAGCGACCCCAGGCCTGCCGGCAGGCGTCACTGCCCTGCCCCCTCCCTGATAACCCCCAGAGCGCTGCGCGCATCACGCGTCGCATGTTCTTTTAACTCCGGAAACTATTTGATGCGCCGTGCGCTGGTTATCGCACCGAACTGGATCGGTGACGCGTTGATGGCGCAGCCATTGCTCTCACGCCTCGTCAAGCTGCACCCACGCATCGTTATCGACGCGGTTGCGCCCACCTGGGTCGCCCCCGTGCTTGAGCGCATGCCGCAAGTCCGCGACGTCTACGCAACCAGCCTCGCCCATGGCAAGCTGCAAATACTGCGGCGCTGGCAGCTTGCCAGCGACTTGCGCGAAGTCGGCTACGACGCCGCCTATGTGCTGCCTAATTCGCTTAAATCCGCGCTGATTCCCTGGATGGCCGCGATTCCGCTGCGTATCGGCTACACCGGCGAGCATCGCTACGGCCTGCTGAATGTGCGCCACGCCAACCCCGGCAAAGATCTGCGCATGCCGATGGTCGAGCGCTACGCCGCGCTCGCCTACGCACCCGGAGCAAAAGCGCCCGGCGAATTGCCCCCGCCCCATCTCGAAACCGATCTGAACGAAGCCGCACGCGTTTCGGCCCGCTTTAACCTGGATACGCGCGTGCCGTTGCTGGTGTTTTGCCCCGGGGCTGAATATGGACCCGCCAAGCGCTGGCCGCCCGAGCACTTTGCCGCCCTCGCGCAAATGGTCAGCCAGTCGTTCCCGTACACGCAGATCATCGCGCTCGGCTCAGCAAAGGATGCACCGCTGGCGCAAGCCATCGCTGAGCGCGCGCCGCACGTGCGCAACCTGTGTGGCCAGACAGCGCTAGGCGAAGCCTGCGCGCTGATCGCGCGGGCCAGCGCGGTGGTGACGAACGATTCTGGGCTGATGCACGTCGCAGCTGCGCTGCGCCGCCCGCTAGTGGCCGTGTTCGGCTCAACCGATCCACGCCATACCCCTCCGCTGTCAGAGTCCGCGAAGGTACAATGGCTCCACCTTGAATGCAGCCCATGCTTTGCGCGTGAATGCCCGCTTGGCCATCTGAACTGCCTGCGGCAACTGAGCGCCGAACAAGTCTTTGGCGATCTGCGCGGCATGCTGCTGTACCGTTAGCGTCCAGTTTTTACGCGCCAGCGAGCACCAGGCACGCTGGCTCCGCGCTAACGCTTACTCCGCCAACCTGCGCGCTGCGCACCTGAGACCAACAAGCCATGCCACGTTTCGCCCATATCTTCGAAGCTGCCGCAGACACTCTTTACGCCTGGTATCAAGCCATCTCTGAAGCCAATATCGACCGCCTGATGTCACTGTGGATCGACGAAGAATTCGCCAGTTTCATCTGCTCCAGCGGCGAGCATCTGCATGGCCTCGAACAGATTCGCGCCGGGTTGCTGGTCCAGCTCGAAGCCATGCCAACCGTGATTGAACCGCTTGATATCCGTGTGTATGACAGCCTTGGCACCGTCGTTTATGTGATCGCGGAAGCGCATAGCTCACCAGGTCAAAGCGCGCCTGCGATGCTGGTTTTCAGCACCTATGTGATGGTTCAGGAACGCGGCGAATGGCGTATCGCCCATATTCATTCAAGCCCGGTGCCCGAAGCGACCGCTCAGCAACTCATGCAAAAACTACGGCGCGGCCAGGACGCATTACATTGACCCTGTCCGCGCTTTTGCCCGCGACGTGGCTGGCAATGCCCATTTAGCCCCGTCAAGCCAGCAACCATGCGCCCCAGCCACAAACACACCACCTCAACCACAACTACGGCCAGCACTGGCGCAAACCACACGCCAGTGCATTCCGGGCATCAAGCCGGACTTCAGGCTGAACCTCAGGCTGGACCTCAAGCAGCGCACTATCGCGCGCCCTTCTGGCTGCCCAGCGGCCATCTTCAGACCATCGTTCCCGCGCTCATCGCACCTCGCCCTGACGTCACCTATCAACGCGAACGCTGGGACACGCCCGATGGTGATTTCATCGAACTCGACTGGCTCGTCCCGTCACCGCCCAGCGTCAGCGCCACCAGCGCTCAGGACACCCACGCAGAAGCCCCACTCTTCGTGCTGTTTCACGGGCTGGAAGGAGGCTCGGCTTCGCACTATGCGCATGTTTTGATGGCAGCGGCCCGAGGCCTCGGCTGGCGCGGCGTCGTGCCGCACTTCCGCAGTTGCAGCGGGCCGCTCAATCTGCTGCCGCGTTTTTATCATCTGGCGGACAGCGCCGAAGTGGACTGGGTGCTGCGGCGTTTGCGCTCGGCTCATCGCGGGCCGATCGTCGTCGCGGGGGTTTCGCTCGGCGGCAACGTGCTGCTGCGCTGGCTCGGCGAGCGCCGCGCTGATGCTGGGTTCATCGCCGCTGCCGCAGCGATTTCCGCCCCCCTTGATGTGCATGCTGGCGGCCGCGTGCTAGCGCAAGGGTTCGGCATGATCTACACACGCAATTTCCTGAAAACGCTCAAACGCAAAGCCCAGCAAAAGCTCCTGCAATACCCCGGCCTCTTCGACCATGCAGCGATGCAAGCCAGCCGCACGATGTATGAATTCGACAATGTGGTGACAGCGCCGCTGCATGGTTTTCGTAATGCCGACGATTACTGGACTCGCGCCACCACGCGTCCGCTGCTGCCGCACATCACAGTGCCCACGTTGATTCTGAATGCACGCAACGACCCGTTCCTGCCCAGTTCCGCGCTGCCCACACCAGCCGAAGTCGCCCCGACCGTCGAACTCGATCAGCCCGAGCATGGCGGCCATGTCGGCTTTATGACCGGGCCATTTCCCGGCCGGATCGAATGGCTCGCGCAGCGTGTTCTGGGCTATCTCACGCCCTTTGCCCGCCATGGATGAAACCGTCCGCCAGGCATTGATTAAATGGCCCAACGTGCCAGCCTGCACCGGCTGGCTGCTGCTCGACCGGCGTGGCAACTGGCGCATGCGCGACGAAGCCACCCAGGCGAGCGGCACGGCAGGCGAGCCGATCCGCCATCGCGCGCTGCTCAGCTTCATCAACCGGAATTACGCCTGCGATGAGCACGGCCAGTGGTTTTTTCAGAATGGACCGCAACGGGTCTACGTCGAACTGGCGTATGCGCCATGGAGCGTGCGCCTCGCCACCGACGCCCAAGGCACGCTCACGCTGACCGATCAGGCGGGTAACGCGTTCGAACCTGACATCGGGCTGATCGACGAAGAAGGCAGCGTGCTCTTTGCCGATAACGCCACGCCACCACGGCTTGCGTTGCTGCACGACCATGACCTTGAGTTGTTCGCTGAACATGCGACGCTGGATGAGACCGGGCATAGCGGGGTGTTCCGGTGGCGTCCGGCACCGGTGCTCCCGCTGCTACTGGAAGCCACTACGCGTGACGCATTGCCGGCGCGTTTCGGCTTTGTCATGAGCCCGGCGTCACGGGTTGGCTGAGTTGGCTGAGTTGGCTGGGTTGGCTGGGTTGGCTGGGTTGGCTGGGCTGGGCTGGGCTGGGCTGGGCTATCTAATCTGTCTGAGCTATCGGCTACCTGAGTTATCCGAATTATCCGCACCGCCCAAGCCCCCACACGCGCTGGCCATAACAACCATCAGTGGCTCTGTTTCTCGTCATCCCGCTCCTCCTGATAACGCGCCTCGAAATCGTGCAAACGCGCATTGATGGCCGACGACGTGTAGAAATTCGTGCCCTTGATATCACGCGCCTGCTTCAGTTGGCGAATCGCTGACGGCCATGCCCCCTCCAGCGCAAACTTCTCCGCCAACGCACGCTGCTGTGTCAGCACATCGCCCGTGCTAGCACTCGCTTGCGCCAGATAACGCCACCATGCTGGCTGTAACGGGTCCGCGCGTGTCTCCTGTTCCGCCAGTGCTTGAGCGGCAGCAAAGCGCCGAGCGCTCAGCAAAGTTTGCAGATGCGTTTCAATCGCGGCATGCGACTCCGGCCAGCGCGCCTGGGCCTGGGCCGCGAGGCGCTCGGCTTCGAGACCACGCCCCGCACGCCGGGCGATCTCGGCCGCCAGCACGTCAAGGCTAGGCGAGCTGCGCTGCGCGCCATGCGCATCCGGCTGCATCGCAGCGAAACTCTGCCGCGCCGCCGCCAGCGATACCTCCGCCTCGTCATAGCGTTCCAGCAGCATTTGAGCCAAAGCGATGCCGTATTGATTCGCCGCGAGATTCAAGGCGGTCCGCTCATTGATCTCACTGCGCAGGCGCGACACCACATCGGCATAAGCACCGCGCGAACGCTCCTGCAAAACACGCACCCGCGCCCGGACAAAGCCATATTCAGCCGCCTGACGCGGCTGCCGGTACGGCGCGCGGCGGGCGCGGTCCTCCATGTCAGCGATGCGCTCGCCGGTAAGCGGATGCGTGCGCACATACGACGGCACGCCGGTGTCGCCCATCGCAGAGCGCTCAAGCTGACGGAAAAACATCGTCATGCCATACGGATCGTAGCCCGCACCCGAGAGCAGTTGAAACCCGATCCGGTCGGCTTCATGCTCTGCGGCACGGGAAAAACGCAACTGACTATCCACCGCATACGCCTGACTACCTAACGCAATCGCGCTGCCCAAATCGCCGCTACGCGCGACAACCCCCGCGAGAACACCCAGCAAAATCCCAGCGAGCGCGGCGTAACTACTGCGCTCGCCCGTCGCCATCATCCGGGCGATATGGCGCTGTAACACATGCCCCATCTCATGGCCCAGCACCGAAGCCAGTTCGGACTCCGTCTGAGTCGCGGTAATCAAGCCGGTGTTCACCCCGATAAAGCCACCCGGCAACGAAAACGCATTGATCTGCGCATCACGCATCGCAAACAAATCGAACGCGGGCCGATAAGCACCGATGTACTGCGCGCTCGCCGCAGCAGAAAGTTTTGCCGCGACCGAATTCAGGTAATCGCGCACCAGCCAGTCATCGAGATAATCGGGATCACGCCGGACCTGACGCATGATGCGCTCGCCGAGGCGAAATTCGGCCTGAGGCGTAAGCGAGCCGCCCGAGCCATCACCCAGATCCGGCAGTTGCGGCATCACCGACGAAGTCCGCCAGCCAGCCAAACCACCTGCATCACCATTGAAACGACTTTGCGCCCCACCATAAACGCCAAATACGCCAGGTGCGATAGCAGCGGGCGATGATGACGGCGATGGCGCAGCAAGGCCGGTTTGAGCGGCAGGCGTGCTCGCGGAAAGCTGCGCCAGAGCACAGGGCGGGACCGCCAGCAAGGCAGCTAGCAGCGCAGCAAGGGAGCGTTTCAGACGCATCACGGCGGGCTATAGCGGAAGACAGGAAAAGAAGAAAAGACATGCGCTCGGCGCGAGACCGGGCATGGAGCAAACTGGCGCTCATTGTAACGAGCGTCACGCGCGCCCAACCCGGCTCAACGAATGCTGAACAGCAGCCGTGATGCGCCAGGCACGCAGTATGATGAGCGCCCTTCTCAAGGAGTGATTGATGCCTGAACTGACCCATTTCGATGCTGCGGGACACGCCCACATGGTGGACGTCGGCGGCAAGGCAGAAACCCGGCGCATCGCGCGCGCACGCGGGTCCATCCGCATGCGGCCAGAAACCCTCGGATTGATTCGTGACGGCAACGCGAAGAAAGGTGATGTGATCGGCATCGCCCGGATCGCCGCGATTCAGGGTGCCAAGCGCACCGCCGATTTGATCCCGCTATGCCATCCGCTGGCGTTGACGCGAATCACCGTTGAGTTCGAACTCGATGATGCGCTGCCTGGCTTGCACTGCACCGTTCAGGTTGAAACGCTCGGGCGCACCGGAGTTGAGATGGAAGCGCTGAGCGCCGTGCAAATCGGCTTGCTGACGGTGTACGACATGTGCAAGGCAGTGGATCGCGGGATGACGATTACCGATGTGAGGGTGCTGGAGAAGCGTGGCGGGAAATCGGGGGATTGGGTGGCGGGAGAGTGAGGCACTGCCTTACCTCCACGCCACACTAGAACCGAACTTATTCCGCCGGTTTGTAAATTTCCGGTTTGAAGGGCAAACGGAACATCGACATATCATCCGCAGCAGGCTCGGCTTGCAGCGTCCCAGCTTGCGCCGTGGCTTGAACCCCAGCTTGAACCCCGGTTTGACTCCAGGCCGCGCCCATACCGCCAATCGCGTTAGCCACGGCCGTACCCAGTTCACGCAAATCGCTTTGGGTCACCCAGTGATTGAAGCCTGCCCGGCCATAAGTGGTTTCGAGCGTAATCGCAGTCACCGCATCTGCCCGCTGGGCCCACCACCAGGTTTCCGGGAACGCGCTCTGAAGAAATCCAGCGCCGCCGTCAACGGGCGGGCGCTCAATCTTTCCGCCATAACTCACTGCGAGCGCCTTGATGAAACTGATCTGCTTGTTCCACAAGTTGATCTGTTGTGCGGAATAACGAGCCGGATCACTGCCGAAGTGCGGAAAGAAAAATGCCCCGGTGTCAGGATCGGAATTCGATGAATGCAGGTTCAAAGCCAGCACGACAGGCGCATCCTGATTCAACATCGCTGGTGCCATCGCCATCCGGTTGATCAGCCGGTTTTCCAACGGCGCGGCATCATTCAAATACACATTGCCCTCATCAAATAACCACTCGGGCTCAAGATTGATGCTGGCGGCATTGGTGCGGTAATTGCCGAGCACGATGCCATCCACGTTGTGCATCGGAACAATTTTAAAAATGTAGTGCTGGCGCAAAGCCTGACCAAGTGCGTTATTCGACAATACCGCTTGAATCAAGCCTTCCAGTAAATACGACGGCCCCGTTTCGGCGGCATGCGTGCGCGCATGAATCCAGATGGTTTGCCGTGGCGTGACAACCGTGTTATCGGCAAGCGTGATGAGCTGCAACGGCTTAGCCAAACCCGGCGAAAGCCCGATCATCTCTGTCTGGAAATAAGGGCTGGCCGATACCGAAGCGATGAACGAGGCCAGGTCTTGCGTGGTGTAGGGAAAGGTCCGCGCGATCCATACCGTCGGAGAAGCGAAGGTCTTGCTGATAGTCAGACGGCAGGTTTCGGGAAGTGTGATGTCGCAGCCCGGTGCGAGAGAGACATCCTTTTCATCGAAGTATTGCCATGTCTTGTTGTCGTACGAATAAACCGGGACAAAGTAATTTGGAAAACCCAGACGGGTAAATACAAGCTGCAGGTTTTTCTGCACCGGCACGTTATCAGCACGGACATACCACCAGGTGCGAAAACTGTCTGGCAAGGTCGCGTCATTGTTGTCATTGCGCAGCGCCAATTCATAAGACAAACCTTGCTGATCCAGTTGCTTCACCAACGGCAGACTGCCTGATTCGAAATCAGCTGAAAAATGGACGGACTGGCTGTTATTGATCGTGCTGCCACAGGCCACCAGAAAGGTAATGAGCAGACTATAAAAAACAGAGCGCCAAAGGGTTTTATATGCTGGAGTCATATTTTTCTCAGTATTTTTTTAATTGCAAAATGCATTTGACTAATGCAGGCATTGCCACTTAATTTGATTAACGCAGATATTTCCGTTTAATTTGATTAACGCAGACATTGCCGCTGCTTCAAGGTATTTAATCAAGCGAGCTTAAGGTTTATTCGTATTTCGCCCGTGCGCTTTCTCTAAAAAGCGGGCTGAAAAATTTTATCGGAAAAGCCATGAATAAGCACCATGCACGCCGAATATTTCGCGGCGGCCAATAGAGCGCGGCTCATGCGGGTGCACAGACTGGTTAGGGCAACATGCCATCAGCGCCGATCACTATGGCAACCATTACTGAGCGCACCGAATACGGTCAAGCGCACGGCCCGCGTTATCGGTTCACGACAAACTAATTTGATCGGCATAACGATTGAATCAGCAAAATAATCAGAATCACCAACACGATCTGCAAGACCGCCAGGGCCTGCCCGCCAAGAACAGGCAAGGCCCAGGCCACCGGCTTCATTCATTCGCCTTCGTCATCGTCACCCAGTTGTCCTGCTTTCAACGGCACCCCATACCTGGCCACCAAAGTCGCCTTGAAGTCCTTCAGCGTCTTGTGCTCGTCGCACAGCGCATACAGACGCTCCAGCTGCAACGGCCAGTCGCGCAATTCTTCGGCAAAGATTTTCAGGCGCTCAACGCTATCGAGTGCACCCGCGGTATCGCCGCTCAATGCCTGCAGCACTGCGTAGCGCCGCAACACCGTCTCACCAGGCAACAGCGCGAGCGCATCCTGGTGCATCGCCAGCTTGTGCGGCAAATTCTCCGTGGTCATCGGCTGCAACGTCGCCATGCCGTAGTTGCCCCAGGCACCGAACAGGAACGATGGCGCAGCCCGGTATTGCTCAGCCGGACGCGTGCCGTAATACAGCACTTCGGCCCGGGTGTAATCGCGGTACACCGGATACAGCATCGCCAGCCCGGCCAGCACCACCAGCCCGTACACGCCAGACGCCAGACCACTGGGCACCAGCCGCAAAGACCGCGTCTCCAGCAAGCCCAACACGAGCATCGCCGGAAGCAGGAAAAACAGGTACTGCTGCGGATACTCCACCAGCGCGTGCATCACCAGCACTCCGATCAGCGCCAGACCAAACACACGCGCCGCCGTATGCGGCACACGCAACACTCGTATCAGCCACGCACCGAGGCCAAACAGCGCGATCGCCAATCCGATCAGGCCCGTCTTGGCCAGCAGGTCGATAAAAATGTCGTGTGCGTTATTAGCGATCTCAACCCCACCCAGCGATTTCACTAGCGCCAGCTGGTAACGCGGAAACTCGCCCCAGCCCACGCCAAGCAGCGGATGGGTATAAAACATCGTCCAGCCGTACTTCCACAGCGCAAGACGCGGCGCGATCTGACCTGCGTCCTTGAAGCGCTCAGCGGCTGACTGCCCGAGTTCAAGCTGATAGCGGACATTGGCCCAGCGCACGGCCGCATTCACCACCACAAACAGCACCGCCAGCAACACCGGAATCAGCCACGCCCGATAACGCAGCGTTGACCCTGGCTCGCGCCGCTGCTCAGCAAACGCCATCCAGAACCCCGCCACCACGATCACGGCCATCTGCAACCACGGCCCGCGCGAAACGGTCAGCGCCATGCCTAGCGAGAACAGCGTCGCCAACCCCAGCCACACGAACAGATTCAGACGCCGGGTCTGCACCAGAAATAGCGCGCCAGCCATCGCAAATGCGATGCAGGTAGCGAGGTGATTGGCCTGCGCCATATTGCCAAACGGCCTGCGCTCAACCAGAACGTTGTATGCGACCACCAGCGGTGTCACCTTCGCTTCCAGATGAAACAACTGGATCAACTGGCAAAACACCGCAAACGCCCCGCCCACCACCAAAGCCACGGCAGCCCAACGCAATGCGGTTTCAGCCAGCCGGGCACGCACCAGGGTGTAACCCGCCTGAGCCGCCATCAAGCCGACGAGCAGGCAACCCGCCCCCAGCCAGTTCATCGAAGCGCGGCTGGTCGGCAAGACCAGCGACTGCGTGACCAGCAGCAACGCAAACACCAACGGCACCAGCCCGACGACGGGAAACGCCAGCGTGAGGCGCGGCCTGGCGGTGCGCACCAGCAGCACAATCGAAGCCCCCATTAGCAAATACAGCGATAACGCCGTGAACTCCGCGTAAAACGTGGGTATCGGATAGGTATGAGCGGCAACGGTATACGGAATAGTCAACGCCAGGCAGAGCAAGGCAAGCGACAGAAAACGGGCAAAAGGGCTAGGCATGAGGAACCGGTGGGGTCAGAGACCGGCGCACTATACAAAGAAAACCCTTCGTTGTGCGCCGGATCGGGCGAAATAGCGCAAAACTGTGCCACGCCTTAACCCGTTGTTACCGCATTAAGCGCGGCACTCTGGCGGAACCAGCTTGGCCGCTAGCGTAGGGGCTTCAGCAGGAGATGGGCCGGCCCCCGGCGCAGGCAACGATGAGGCGGCCTTACCCGCAGCAAAGCACTCCCATGTCACGGACCCCGCCTGAACCGCTCCCTTGCTCAACGCCACACGCGCGGTCGGAGCGTTGGCGTTATTCGGCACCGATGGCACAAACACCAGTGTGTTGGCCCCCGCAGGCGCAACCCGGGTGGAGTAAGCCACCGTAATCTGGCCGCTGTCATCGTCAACCAGAATGGATTCGACATTACGGGTGGCGGGTGGCGAGGCGTAGCCCCCGCTGAAGGCATTGCCGCTTGCCGCGTTTTCTGCCACGGTCAGCCGCGCCGACGCAGCCAGCGACAAGCCCTCACCCACCCGGCTACGCGCCAGATAGTCCTGATAGGCAGGAATGGCATACGCCGCGATCACCCCGACGATGGCCAGCACGATCATCAGTTCAATCAGCGTAAAGCCCCGGAACGGGCCAGCCCGTGTTTCGGCACGCGCCCGCCATCGAGCTTGCGGAGCCCAGCGAGATCGAGGGGGTGGACAAGGCGGCACCACGGGCGGGGGCTGCAGGAATAAAGCGCAAGCAAGGTAAGCCATCAACACACTCCAGATCCAGAAACGAAAAAGTGCTTGCCCGTGAATCGGACAAGCACTTTGATCGTAGCTCCGTGGATCCAGCTAACCCAGTCAGCCTGATGGCTATCTAGCCGGCCGGGTTAAGCCCAAAGACGTAAGACGTATAACTGGGAGCGAAGGTGGATAGCTTAATGAACAGCCGGTGGCGCTTCATTTGCTGCACGGCGCGCGTTACGCCGCTTCAGCCAATACCCCAGCGTCACGACAAACACCGCACCGGCCACACACATGCCGTATTCGGCCGCTGGTGCATCCAGCAGCGGCCAATGATCGCCTGCGGGATCGTTGATGATGAGGCCACCCGCAATCCAGCCAAGCAAGGCAGCACCCAGTGTGATGACGATCGGGAAGCGATCGAGCATTTTCAGCACCAGTTGGCTGCCCCAGACGATCAGCGGAATACTCACCACCAGACCGAAAATCACAAGCCCCAGCCGATGAGCCGGATCCGCCGCTTCCGCTGCGCCTGCGATAGCAATCACGTTATCGAGGCTCATCACCGCGTCGGCAATCACAATCGTCTTGATTGCCGCCATCAGCTTGTCGGCCGGTTTAACGTTAGCGTGAGCTTCGTGGGCGGGCGCCATCAACCGCACACCAATCCACAGCAGCAGCAAGCCGCCAACGAGCTTCAGGAACGGCACATCAAGCAGCGCAACCGCAAACGCAATCAGTACCACCCGCAGCAGGATCGCGCCTGCCGTGCCCCACAACACACCCTTGACGCGCTGTTCTTGCGGCAAATTGCGGCAAGCCAAGGCGATGACAACCGCGTTGTCGCCGCCCAGCAGGATATCGATAACGATGATCTGGAAAACTGCGCCCCAGTGGAGCGTGGTCAGGAATTCGAGCATAGGCGAGTGAATTTAAGAAAGCTGTGGATGGAGCCCGTGACGAGGCCAATAAAAAGCGAGGGAGCTATTGCTCCCTCGCCTTAGAACAGCTACTCACGAAAGCGTTTCGTAAGCATATCAAAAATAGGCCTGATCGGCGGACGCTATTTTGAATTACAGGATCGCCTTTAGCAACCGCGCCATTTCTGACGGGTTCTTCGTGACCGTAATACCGCATGCATCCATGATTTCCAGCTTGGCTTCGGCAGTATCTGCCCCACCTGAAATCAATGCGCCTGCGTGGCCCATCCGCTTGCCTGCAGGTGCTGTGACGCCAGCGATAAAGCCCACCACCGGCTTTTTCATGTTGTCCTTGATCCAGTGCGCAGCATTGGCTTCATCCGGACCGCCAATTTCACCGATCATGATGACCGCATCCGTATCAGGATCGTCATTGAACATCTTCATCACATCAATGTGCTTCAGGCCATTGATCGGATCGCCACCGATACCCACTGCCGATGACTGTCCCAGACCCAGCGCTGTCAACTGACCAACAGCTTCATAAGTCAGCGTACCCGAGCGTGACACCACGCCAATCCGGCCCTTCTTGTGAATATGACCCGGCATGATGCCGATCTTCAGCTCGTCAGGTGTGATCGTGCCAGGGCAGTTCGGTCCCAGCAGCAACGTCTTGCGCTTGCCGCTGCGCATCCGCTCCTTGATTTCGATCATGTCGCGGACTGGAATGCCTTCGGTAATGCAGATCACCAGATCGAGATCGGCTTCGACCGCTTCCCAGATCGCCGCAGCTGCGCCTGCTGGCGGCACATAAATAACCGAAACCGTTGCGCCTGTTTCAGCTTTGGCTTCCTGCACGCTGCCGTAGATCGGAATGCCTTCGAAATCTTCGCCCGCGCGTTTTGGGTTCACACCCGCCACGTAGGCCTCACGGCCATTTGCATATTCACGGCAGGCACGCGTATGGAACTGGCCGGTCTTGCCGGTAATGCCCTGCGTAATAACCTTGGTGTCTTTGTTAATCAGAATCGACATGTATTGACCTCTGTTCGTTTGGCGACACACTGTGCGCGGCAACAGTTGTCGTCCGCGCAACCAGTGCGCCGCCATTCGTATTCCGTGATGACCTGACGCCAGGCCTTTACTTGCCCTTATTTGCCCTTGGCCGCTGCTGCAACAACCTTTTGCGCAGCTTCTTCCATGCTGTCGGCAGCGATGATCGGCAAGCCTGATTCAGCCAGCATCTTTTTGCCGAGGTCTTCGTTCGTGCCCTTCATCCGGACCACGAGCGGCACCTTCAGGGACACCGCCTTCGACGCCGCGATCACGCCTTCCGCGATCACGTCGCAACGCATGATGCCGCCGAAGATATTGACGAGAATCGCGGTCAGGTTCGGATTCTTCAACATGATCTTGAACGCTTCGGTTACCTTTTCGGTCGTCGCGCCGCCACCCACATCGAGGAAGTTGGCGGGTTCACCACCAAACAGCTTGATGGTGTCCATCGTCGCCATGGCCAGACCAGCACCATTCACGAGGCAACCGATATTGCCGTCGAGCGAGATGTACGCCAGATCGAATTTGGATGCTTCAACTTCAGCGGGATCCTCTTCATCCAGATCGCGGTAGGCCACGATTTCAGGATGACGGAACAATGCGTTCGAATCGAAATTGAACTTGGCATCCAGTGCGATCACCTTGCCGTCGCCGGTCAGGATCAGCGGGTTGATTTCCGCCAGCGATGCATCGGTTTCCCAGAATGCTTTGTACAAGCCTTGCAAAATCGCACGTGCTTGCGGAATAGACGCATCCGGCACACCGATTTTCCTGGCCAGGCTATCGGCTTCTGCGTCTTGCAGGCCCTTTGCCGGATCGACTGCAATCTTGTGAATCAGCTCAGGCGTCTTTTCAGCAACTTCTTCGACGTCCATGCCACCTTCGCTTGATGCCATCACCACTACTTTTTGTGACACGCGATCAATCACGAGGCCGACATACAGTTCTTTCTTGATGTCTGCGCCTTCTTCGACCAGCAGGCGATTAACCTTCTGGCCTTCTGGCCCAGTCTGGTGCGTGACAAGCTGCATGCCGAGGATCTGGTTCGAAAATTCACGAACCTGTTCGAGCGACTTTGCAACCTTAACGCCGCCACCCTTGCCACGGCCACCCGCATGGATCTGAGCCTTGACCACCCATACTGGGCCGCCAAGCTCTTCTGCGGCCTTGACCGCTTCATCCACCGAGAACACCGGCGTGCCGCGCGGTACCGCGACACCGAATTTCCGCAGGATTTCCTTACCCTGGTACTCGTGAATCTTCATGCGTGAGTCCCTTCAGTCTGAGAGTTGGATTGAACTTCGTTTCCACCCGCTGGCTTGATGCCCAGCAGGCTTGTGCCGTTACCGGCAGGAGGATTTTTTGCGCAAACGGGCCCGCACGTCGCTACACGACCTGAATCCGGCTGCAAGCTGATGAAATATCGACGATTTTTCACACTGGCGAGCAAACGGAGAATAGGACAAAGAATAGGAAAATGCAGCGAAAAAACCATGAAAGCGCGCGAAGCGACGGCAGAACGGAATGCGAGGATTAAAGCAGAAGGAAAAACAAACGGCCTAAGGCCACGCCCCGGCTGAACCCGCATCAAGCGCGAACCGGAAAAAGGCAACGTGGCATACATCTGACCAGCAAGCCGGAGCGCTGCTGGCTGGATCAGGTTGAAAGCCCAGAGTAAACCTGGCCACCTGATCCTGACACTGTTTGTTTCGCTAAGCCTTGCACTGCCCTTCGCAATAAGCACCAAGCCGGCGCAGGCATCCGATAACCCTTTTACCCGCCCACATGCACTCCCTCGAATTACGCAGCAATGGCGTAATGGATGAGATACGGAGGGGAAAAACGGCATGTGGAAGAAGGCCGAAACGAGGCCGAGATGGGAAAACCGGCGGATTTTAGCATACTGGGTATTTGAGACTGGCAACCCAACCGACAACGAACGACAGCTCCAGGCCGCTTATGTTCCATCCCATTCGTCATCTATTCCACGGAGAATTTTCCCAACGATCGCCTGAGAAAACCCACGGCCGATTAGAAAACGTATTTGCCGCCCGCGTTCGGCTGAGGTTTCGGGAAGCTGGCCGTACTTCTTGCGCCAGACCTCCATTGCACGATTCAACTCGGTTTCGCGCAACTGGGCACTGGTACTGTCGATCAAAGACTGATCGACAGCGTGCCGCTTAAGTTCACCGACGATCCGCGCCGAACCCCAGCGCGAAGCACGGCGATGAATCAAGCTTTCAGTAAAACGGGAATTGGAGAGTAAGCCATCGCGTTCAAGCATATCCAGCACGGTGTCAAGGCAAGAGGATTCGTCAACGAACGGTGCCAGCTTGCGAGATAACTCAGTACGGCTATATTCACGACAGGACAAATAACCCAACGCCCGCCCTTTCAGAGAGCGCCCCGGCGCTGGTGGCGACGAGGCAGAGCCGGATTTGCTGGTGTTTGTGTTTTTCCCCGATGCCCCGCGTGACCGCGTGTAAGTAGATTCCGGCGGTGCTGCGGCAACGTTTTGAGCTTCAGGTGTTGCCGTTGGCTGATGAGGTACTGCCGCTGGCGGATAGGGCGCTACCGCGGGCTGATGGCCTTGGGGATTGTTTAATCCATCACCTGACCTGGCGTCCGGGGCCGCATCCGGGGCAACACCCAGCGCATCGTCGGCATGTGCAGTAAATGATTCGAAGGGATCGAAGGGATCCACTGCACGGTGATGCGAGCGCGTCAAACCTGATGACGGCGATTTTGATGAATCGCCGTCACGACGCTTACGGACAGGGCCATCCCCTTCACGTTGGTTACTCGAAGCAAATGGCCCTTTTCGCATCACACAATCATCACTCTTCTTCGCCAGCGATTTCCGCACTGACGATGGTGGCATCCGCCATCGCATTTACCCCGAGGGACTCGCGGATGCGGTTTTCGATCTCGCGGGCGATGTCAGGATTTTCACGCAGGAACTCACGCGCATTGTCTTTGCCCTGACCAATCCGCTCACCACTGTAGCTATACCAGGCACCAGCCTTGTCAACAATCTTGGCCTGCACACCCAAGTCGATCACTTCGCCCTGACGAGAAATACCCTCACCGTACAAGATGTCGAAAATCGCTTCGCGGAACGGCGGTGCCACTTTATTTTTAACCACCTTTACGCGGGTTTCATTGCCGATCACCTCGTCATTTTTCTTGATCGAGCCGATACGGCGAATATCCAGGCGCACCGATGCATAGAACTTCAGTGCATTGCCACCCGTCGTGGTTTCTGGATTGCCAAACATCACGCCAATCTTCATCCGGATCTGGTTAATGAAGATCACGAGGCAGTTTGTCCGCTTGATCGTGCCCGTGAGCTTGCGCAGTGCCTGCGACATCAGGCGCGCCTGGAGGCCCGGCAGTGAATCACCCATCTCGCCTTCGATTTCAGCTTTAGGCACGAGCGCCGCAACCGAGTCGATCACAATCATGTCAATAGAACCCGAGCGTACGAGCGCATCCGCAATTTCAAGCGCCTGTTCACCCGTATCCGGCTGGGAAACCAGCAAATCGTTGACATTCACACCGAGCTTGCTTGCGTACTGGATATCAAGCGCGTGTTCCGCATCTATAAATGCCGCCGTGCCGCCCAGCTTTTGCATTTCTGCCACCACCTGCAGCGTCAGCGTGGTTTTACCCGAAGATTCCGGTCCGTAGATTTCAACCACACGGCCACGCGGCAAGCCACCGACGCCAAGCGCAATATCCAGACCGAGCGACCCAGTAGAAACCACCTGAATGTCTTCGATCGCCTCCCCTGCGCCAAGCCGCATCACCGACCCTTTGCCGAACTGTTTCTCGATCTGCGCGAGCGCGGCGGCCAGCGCCTTGCTCTTTTCAGCCGTAAGTCCAGCCGAGCCCTTCTTGTTTTCTTCCATGAATCGTCCTTTGCTATGATGAACGGCGTCTGAGGTAGCTGTGCACTGACTAATGACCAGGTAGGTCAGTTAATAACTAATTGACTAACAAGACACTGCAGACAAGCAGCACGCTGAATTCAGACACTGTATAAAAAAACAGTAGTTTTGGCAAGCCAGATTTATTCCCCTGCGCGCTTTACCTGCACGTAACCCACGCAAGCAACCTGGCCAGCCAATACCACCCACAAAATTTCCGGAGACTGCCGCACGCCACGCACAAGCTGGCGTCGGCCAAGCCAGGCGGGCATACCATGCGAATCCTCATTGCCGAAGACGACAGCATACTCGCGGATGGTCTGGTTCGATCACTCCGCCAATCAGGCTATGCCGTTGATCTAGTGAAGACCGGTATCGAAGCCGATAACGCCCTTTCCATCCAGGTGTTTGACCTGCTAATTCTTGATCTCGGCCTGCCTCGCCTGTCCGGGCTTGACGTGCTGCGACGCCTGCGCGCCCGCAATTCAACCTTGCCAGTGCTGATTCTGAGCGCCGCCGACAGCATCGACGAACGAGTCAAAGGGCTGGATCTCGGAGCCGACGATTACATGGCCAAGCCGTTCGCCCTGGGTGAGCTCGAAGCCCGGGTACGAGCGCTGACCCGGCGTGGTGCCGGAGGAGGGCCAACCGTAGTGCGCCACGGCGTTTTGTCGTTCGACCAGATCGGCCGGGTGGCCTGCATTAACGACCAGGTTATCGACCTTTCCGCGCGCGAGCTCGGCTTGCTCGAAGTGCTGCTGCAACGCATCGGCCGCCTCGTCTCAAAAGAACAACTGGTCGATCACCTGTGCGAATGGGGCGAAGAGGTCAGCAATAACGCCATCGAAGTCTACGTACACCGCCTGCGCCGCAAAATCGAGCCCAGCGGCATCCGCATCATCACCGTGCGGGGTTTAGGCTACTGCCTTGAAAAAGCCGTCCCAGCCTCCTCCTCTAGCGCCACGGTCATCGATCTCCCCACGGCGGCAAACACTGACAACACCGCCGCAATGCCCGCCAGTCATTACTACAAATAGGCGTCGACGCCCCTATGTCCACTCGCGCAGAGCGCTCCGTCGTGCCCGCCACGGACCATGATGGAACACGCGACGCCCATTACGCCAATCCCTTTGCCCCGCCAGACGAAAGCTCCACGCTGGCGCGGCCACGTTCGCTGTTCGGTGAAATCCTCGACTGGATGCTCGCGCCGCTGTTGCTGCTGTGGCCCATGAGCATTGCGGTCACTTATCTGGTCGCCAAGTCGATTGCCAATGGGCCCTTTGACCGCGCGCTCGAAACCGATGCCTATGTCCTGGCACGGCAAATGCACTCGGCAAATGGCGTAGCCGAACTCTCGCTGCCCAGCGCGACACGCGATTTTCTGCGCCTCGACAATCTCGACCACGTGTTTTTCCAGGTGCTAGGCATGCGTGGCGAGTTAGTCGACGGCGACCGCGACATACCTTTGCCGCATGACGAAGACCGGCCACCGCCCGGCCTGGTGCTGTTTCGAGATGACATGCTGCACGGCACTGAAATTCGCGTGGCATACACCACGGTCGCCCTCCCCCACGCACCGCACAACGCTCAGCCCGTGCTGGTGCAGGTTGCAGAAACGCTCGACAAGCGCCGCCAGTTGGCCAACGACATCATCAAAGGCGTGATCCTGCCGCAGTTCGTGATTCTGCCGCTGGCCATCGTGCTGGTCTGGTTCGGCCTGTCGCGCGGGCTCGCGCCACTACACGCACTGCAAGCGCATATCCGCGAGCGCCGCCCAGATGATCTCTCGCCACTCGAAACGCTTCACACACCCGCCGAAATCGAACCACTCGTAACCTCGTTTAACGAGCTTCTGCTTCGCCTCGAACAAAACGTCGCGCTGCAAAAACGCTTTATTGCCGACGCCGCACACCAGATGAAAACCCCGCTCGCCGGACTGCGCACACAAGCCGAACTAGCGTTGCGGCAAGAGGCCTCGCTTGAGGTCCATCGTTCACTGGAGCAAATCGCCACCAGCTCAGAACAAGCCGCCCGGCTGGTCACACAATTGCTGGCCCTGGCCCGCGCGGAAAACCGCATGGCAGGAACTCGCCTCACCCGCGTGGAAATGACCGAACTAGCTCGCCAGGCCGTGCGCGACTGGGTTCCTGCGGCACTCGCCAAGCAGATGGATCTCGGCTACGAAGGACCGGACACGCCACTCGATGTGAACGGCAACCCCCTGATGCTGCGCGAAATGCTCTCCAACCTGCTCGACAACGCGATCCGCTATACCCCAACTGGCGGCCAGATTACCGTGCGAGTAAGGCCTGCACCGGAACCCTCAGAGCACGAGGTTCATCTTGAAATAGAAGATACGGGGCTAGGCATTCCCGCTGACGAACGCGACCACGTGCTTGAGCGCTTCTACCGGATTCTCGGACATGAAGGCGACGGCAGCGGCCTTGGGCTGGCGATCGTGCGTGAAATTGTGGCCATGCACCACGGCACCCTCACCATTGAAGACCATGTTTATCAAAGCGCCCCCGCACCAGTCGGAACACGGGTGCGCATCAGCCTGCCTGTGCTCAAACCAGCCCGGGACTTACCCTAACCCAGACAACACCACGCCCCCCCCGCCTCAGCCATCACGCAGAAATAGAAGACTTTGCCCTCAACCTGGCAACAGTTAGGCGACTTTTGGCATCCGTTAGAAAAAATACAGATCACCTGAGCGCAACTCAATTTTGAGATTGGACGTCAGTAGGCCGTAAGTTTTTCCTCCAATAATCGGCTCACGGGAACGTCTGACCAGACGCATCGCGGATCTATATCAATAATGGAGACAACTATGGCTACCGTTGGCGAGCAAATTTCACATGCGCCGATGACGAAAGAAGAGAAGAAAGTGATCTTCGCGTCGTCGCTTGGCACTGTATTCGAGTGGTATGACTTTTATCTGGCGGGCTCTCTGGCTGCGTTTATCAGCAAGAGCTTCTTTTCCGGAGTCAATCCGACGGCGGGCTTTATTTTCACGCTGCTGGGTTTTGCGGCAGGCTTTGCGGTCCGGCCGTTTGGCGCGATTGTGTTTGGCCGGGTTGGCGACATGGTAGGCCGCAAATACACGTTCCTTGTGACGATTGTGATTATGGGCGTCTCGACCTTCATCGTCGGCTTTTTGCCGGGATATGCAGCGATTGGGATTGCATCACCGATCATTTTCATTCTGATGAGATTGCTGCAAGGGCTAGCGCTAGGGGGTGAATATGGCGGTGCCGCGACCTACGTCGCCGAGCATGCACCCGCGAACCGCCGAGGCTTTTACACCGCGTGGATCCAGACGACAGCCACGCTTGGCCTCTTCCTGTCACTGCTGGTGATTCTCGGCATACGCACCACCATCGGCGAAGACGCGTTTAGCGCCTGGGGCTGGCGTATTCCGTTTCTGGCTTCGATCCTTTTGCTTGGTGTGTCGGTATGGATTCGGCTGCAACTTCATGAATCCCCCGCCTTTACACGCATTAAGGCTGAAGGCAAGACCTCGAAAGCACCATTGACCGAAGCTTTCGGGCAATGGAAAAACCTGAAAATCGTGATTCTGGCATTGGTCGGCCTGACCGCCGGACAAGCAGTGGTGTGGTACACCGGACAGTTTTACGCGCTCTTCTTCCTGACCCAGACGCTCAAAGTAGACGGCACAAGCGCCAACATTCTGATTGCGCTGGCGCTGTTGATTGGCACCCCGTTCTTTCTATTTTTCGGCTCACTGTCGGACCGGATTGGACGCAAGCCGATCATCATGGCGGGCTGCCTGATTGCCGCACTGACGTACTTTCCGCTATTCAAGGCACTGACGCATTACGCCAACCCCGCGCTAGAAACCGCAACCCAGCAAGCACCCATCACCGTGATTGCTGATCCGGACGAATGCTCATTCCAGTTCAACCCCGTTGGCACCGCGAAATTCACGAGTTCATGCGATATCGCCAAAAGCGCGTTATCGAAGGCCGGCTTGAACTATGAGAACGTCGTTGCCCCAGCGGGCACGCTCGCGCAAATCAAGGTGGGGGATACAACCGTCAACACCTTTGACGGCAAGGCAAGCGATGCGAAAGAACGGGGCAAGGCCTTTGACACCACGCTTAGTTCGGCGCTGAAGGCAGCAGGTTACCCACTGAAGGCCGATTCTGCGCAAATCAACTGGCCGATGAGCGTAGTGATTCTCACGATCCTCGTGATTTACGTAACGATGGTGTACGGGCCCATTGCGGCGATGCTGGTAGAGATGTTCCCAACCCGCATCCGGTACACCTCAATGTCACTGCCGTATCACATAGGCAATGGATGGTTTGGCGGCTTTCTGCCCGCTACCGCATTCGCCATCGTGGCCATGCAGGGCAACATTTACTCTGGCCTGTGGTACCCGATAGTGATTGCAATGGCCACCTTCGTCATCGGCATGTTGTTTGTCAAAGAAACGAAAGATAACAACATTTACGAGCAGGATTGAAGGCGAAGAGGGATTTTGGTAAGTACGCATGGCGTATGGTTAGGCAGCAAGGAGGCGGTGGTGTGTTGCTCATGTTGTTTTAGTTCTAGGCACGCTCAGGGGCTTGGGCCCAGTAGCTTGCGCTGAAAATGATGAGTGACGGGGGTTGACACGTTCTGCCGCTTCTCCCATAATCTGCCTTCTTTCGGCGAATTAGCTCAGTTGGTTAGAGCGACGGAATCATAATCCGCAGGTCCGGGGTTCGAGTCCCTGATTCGCCACCAGTTGCAGCAAGGGCTCCGAGCGATCGGAGCCCTTTTGCTTTGTTCCGCAATTTTCGCTAGCGCACCGGCAGCATCAGCCGCTTTTCCCGCGATCTAGCCGCCATACAAATCCCAGCCCCCTCACAGGTGACAGATCAAGCTTCTGCTCGCCAACCCCAGCCCGCAACGCCAGAAGAACGACCGGACGGAACCAGCAGACGGTCTATCGCGGCATCCATCACCTCAATCAACGCTTCAGGTTGACGATAGTTGCAAGTGACCATGGCCCGCCGCATAGCCCGAATGCCTAGGGTCGTGCCGCAACGAGCGGCAACGGACACCACACACGCCCCGCCCCGGACAAGCACGCCTGCGCACAAGCAGTCGCCCAAACCCACTCGGCAACCCCGCATTCCGCAGCAAATGGCATACGCAAACCTCTTGAACACGACTACTGCCATCAAGCCACCCGCAAAGATTCAAACGCCGAAGCTGAGTTCAACAGCAACGCTTACCCTTCAAAACAGGTTGCGCAAACCACCCTAAACACCGACTCTCATCGGGATAAGAAAGCGATCATCGGAATCGGCAACGACTTGGCAACACTATTTCCAGCCAAAGCGAAATAAAGTCGCCAGTTCCATGGGGAAGCGGCTGCATCAGGCCGCTAGTTTTTGACGCACCATCGTGAAATCAGTTTCTTGACGAAATTCAAAAACTAACCCATGCGACCAATCTCAAACTCCCCACCGATGACACCAAATGTGCAACAGCCAGTCGCTGCTCACAACGCCGTAATCAATTCCATTCTTGACAATTGTCGAGAGCACATTGACAGAGCAGCTCATTTGTCAGAGTCAGAACGGATAGCGGCAAAAGAGTGGCTAGAAAAGCTCAAGACAACCGGTTTCGTCGAAACATCCGATAACGAGCCAGCGCGAAAAGCCGCTGTAGGCGGCGTGCAATGGGCTATGGAAGCAAGCCTGCAAGGAATCCAGTACATCATTACGCCGGACCGGCCCACTCCTTTTCGTACCCACGGCGAAGCGCAGCGAGCGCACGGCCAGGCTGAGCGTGAAGAGGGGCTCATACAGCGCATGCTGCAGGGCAATTCACTGCATCTCGTGTTCTGCAAAGAAGGAGTTGGAACGCCAAATCAGGACGCCATTTACCGCCGTGAAGTGCTAGAGCAGTTTGCGGGCTCCGAAAGATTGCAGGAACACTATTTGGTGCATTCAAAAGAGATGTTCCCCGTCGAGCACAGCGGTGCGTTCATCCTCGCCCCGCACAATGGCGCAACTGTCGCGTTCGCTATCCATGCGGCACAGGTTGACAAAGTGACCAATACCAAAGTTATAAGACTTTATTTTGGCGTGCTGGAATCTGGTTCCACACATCCGCTTGACGTGGCCTTGAACGATTGGAAAAAATTTCTTCAGGACGAAAATATTCCGTTTGCCGGAGGCAATTGAACCGCTCAGGATTGTGAGAATCTCCTGATTACGCGATGGGGCTCTAAAGTACTGCGCCATTCAGCCAGATTGTTACTGCTTTGACGAAAATTAACCGGGATGACATTCCTGTACCCGCAGGAATATCATCCTGTTTCAACAAATTAAATAACGCTCACGATGACGCACCCCCTCTATTGCAAAAAATCAATCCGGATTTTTTGCAGCGAATCTTGTGGATTAATTTTCCCCTGAAGCGCTGTACCAAACTCAGAAGATTTAAACCCGCTTTCAGAAAAAAGCTCCATCGCTGTTTTGCCTTCACCATCCAGCGCGTGCACGTCAATTTCCGAACAATTCAGCAGCCGGACTGCAGGATCAAGGTAAATTTTCCTCATATTTTTCGCAAAACAATGCAGCGCATTATTACCCGAAACATCTTTTACATTCACATTTTTTGGATTTTTATTCAGCATCCAGGTAAAAAATTGCTGCCAGTCATTTTCAGCTGCGACAAATAGCGGCGGATATGCAGGATGCAAGTTTCCTGCTTCATCAGAAATTTGACTGTTAATTATCAATTCCGCCATATCATAACGCTCAGCACTCATCAAAGCCTGCACTGTGCGATCCAAATTTATATCCGATATATTATAAAGATCATCAATTTTCCCCGCCCGAATAATCAACTGTCTTAAAAGATTTACATCCCCGGTATCCAGGACATGGCTAAACAACGACTTCCCAGCATGGTCCGACACCGCCAGGCTGGCACCATTTTTCTGCAGGAGATCAACTATTTCATTACGATTGGTCTTGCAAAATCTGACCGCGAGAATAATGACGGGTGCCTTGGGAATATTTCCCTGTGCACCATTTTCATAAATCACATCACAAAAACTTTTGAATCTCACTCCATCGCCGATGTATTTTTCTACATCTTCTATATCCCCAGTACCAATCGTCAACAACAATCCTGCCAGATATATAAAAGGCTCCCTGCCGGAAACCTGCGAAATACACGCATCCCTTCTCAATGCCACAGGCGTGTTTTTGCTCTCGTAATTTTCCTGACTGAATGGCGTGATTGATAATTTTCTGGAGCCACTACCTGAAAAAATCTGCGACTCACTAGCCCGTCTTGCTACGCCCGGCATTCTTATTTGTTCTATTTCATTACCCTTCACAACAGGCGAGCCATTCACATATTTAAAAAAATCAATCGCACCGCCCGCACCATTTATTTTATTCATATTTTTCTCTCATCTGATTTTTATAAAAAAAACACCAGATTAAGTATAAATTTTGAATTACCAGCATGCTCACCCATAAAAAGCATATCGAGCACATGCATGAAATAACCCGCATCCATAACCAACCTGCTCGTCTTGGTAACAACATGAGACAGCTCGTTCCCAAAAGATCGCAGCCAAGGGTAAGGAGAGCAAAAGTAGCATTTCAAAAAATCGAGGCCCTCTTCTCAGCGGGAGGCGGGCAAGCCTGGCTGCAGCCAGCGTTGCCACAGCCCCCGGGGGCCAGGGGCCAGGAAACCAGCCCTAATTCAGCGGAGCGTGACCAGGCCCGGGACGAAACGACACCTCGTCGTTAATGCCAGGCCTCCTCCCAGCAAATGTTCAATAACGGTCGTCGTTCACCGCCCGATTCCGTTTAGGCTTGCGCAGGATTTTCCACAACGCGCCCAGCACCAGCGGCACGATAGCCGCGCCAATGCCAATCAGCACGATCACATTCAAATACTGGCGAATAAACGGAATGTTGCCGAAGAAGTACCCCAGCAATACCAGCAGCAGCACCCAGAACAGGCCGCCCGCGACATTGAAAAACTGAAACCGGTGCACGCTCATTTGCGAAGCGCCCGCCACAAACGGTGCGAAAGTCCGCACCACTGGAATGAAACGCGCCAGCACCAAGGTCTTGCCGCCGTGCTTTTCATAGAACTGATGGGTCTTCTGTAACGCCGCGCGATCAAGAAAACGCTCCAGCAACGGAATGTGCGTGTTGAACACCTTGGGCCCAACCGCCTTGCCCACCATGTAGTTGACCGTATTACCGGTCACCGCCGCGACGAACAGCAGCAGCATCAGCAAACCAAGCTCCATTTCACCAGTGGCGCAAAACGCGCCGCCGATAAACAGTAGCGAATCACCCGGCAAAAATGGCATCACCACCAGCCCGGTTTCACAAAACACAATCAGAAACAGCGCCAGATACACCCAGGCACCGTACTGCTGAATAAACACGCCGAGAAATTTGTCGATGTGCAAGACAAGGTTGGCAAACTGTAAAAGCGTGTCCAAGGGACGTCCTTTTAAGCATAAAAAATAAGGGGAATGCCGAGTCACGGTGCCGGAGGCGCAGAACCCGCCGGGGTGAGCATGCAGCGCAAAGCCATGGCGGGTGTGGTACCGGGGGCAATAACGGGTGCAACAAAGCAACAACAAAGCCACATCGCACCTGCTCCGTCCGGCCCAAAGCCGCCAAAACCGGCCGCGTCATGATACCGAAAGTATTTGCGCCGAAGCTCGCCTGAGACACCTAAGACACCTGAGCTCACCCGAATTACATCGACCCAACCAGGGCAACCCCCGAACGCAATCTCTGACGCCGCGCAAGCGCCTCACGGACGTATCTCAGTGAATCGCTATAATTTCGCCCATGCCCGAATCCACCGACCTCCCCGAAGCTTCCGCGCTTCAAGCGCCCGCCTTTGCCACCGCGCAACCCATGCGCGCCATCCAGCCACTCCCCGACCAGTTAATCAGCCAGATCGCCGCAGGCGAAGTGGTCGAGCGGCCCGCGTCGGTAGTCAAGGAGTTGCTGGAAAACGCGCTTGATGCGGGTGCCCGCACACTGCGTATCGTGCTGGACGCAGGCGGTGTCAAACGCATCTCGATTACCGACGATGGTTATGGCATTCCAGAAAACGAACTGCCGCTGGCGCTGATGCGCCATGCCACCAGCAAGATCCGTTCGCTCGCCGAGCTCGAAGCCGTTGCGACGCTGGGCTTTCGCGGTGAAGCGCTGGCGTCCATCGCCTCGGTGGCCGAAGTGCAGATCACCAGCCGCACCGCGCAAGCCGCACACGCGCTTCGTATCGACGCGCAAACCGGTGTGCTAAGCCCTGCTGCCGGCACTCAAGGAACCACGATTGAAGTGCGCGAGCTGTACTTCAACACGCCCGCACGGCGCAAATTCCTGAAAAGCGAACAAACCGAACTTGGCCATTGCCTTGAAGTCATTCGCCGCGCAGCACTGGCGCGGCCGGATGTGGCGATTTCGGTGCTGCATAACGGCCGAGCCGTCGAACACTGGAATGCTAGCGACCCCACCACCCGAATCGCCAAAATCCTCGGTGAAACCTTCGCCACCGCGCATCTACCGTTTGACGAAGCGGCGGGGCCGCTAGCGGTCTATGGCTGTGCCGGGCTGCCGACCGCTAGCCGGGGTCGTGCCGACCAGCAGTATTTCTATGTCAATGGCCGCTTTGTCCGCGACAAACTGCTGACTCACGCCGCTCGTGCCGCCTACGAAGACGTGCTGCATGGCGAACGCTACCCGTCGTATGTGCTGTTTCTCGACTTGCCGCCAGAAGCGGTCGATGTGAATGTGCATCCGTCGAAGACCGAAGTCCGGTTCCGCGATTCGCGCTCGATTCACCAGTTTGTCTTCCATGCGGTTCAGCGCGCGCTCGCACGGCATGCAGGGGCTTCGCCAGAAACCACCTCAGGCGGTCACGCAGCGCATCTCGAAATAGCTCGCCCGACCACCTCGCTCGCGGACACCACTCTGCCCTGGCTGATGAATCCGCCAGGCGGTGCTTCCGGTAGCGGGAATCGTTTCAGTGGCGGTGGACACTCAAATTCGGGTGCCGGAGCGTCGGGCAATACCTGGCAGCGCCAGGCGCGCATGACTCAAGGCGCACTCTCGGTTGCGCAGCCACTGGCGCTCTACGACGCACTCTTTGAGCGCAAGAACAACGGCGCTGGCATGACAGCCCCGCTCGAAGCGCGTGATGCGCCGCTGCCTACGGCTGGCGCACACAGCCAAAACCCCGGCACCGCGGACGAAGAGCAGCCACTCGGCTTCGCTCTTGGCCAGATTCACGGCATTTACGTGCTGGCGCAAAACGCCCAGGGCCTGATCATCGTTGACATGCACGCCGCCCATGAGCGCATTCTGTACGAGCAGTTCAAACAAGCGCTGGCCAATCGCGCGCTAGCGGTCCAGCCGTTGCTGATTCCGCTGTCGATGCCCGCCGACGCAGTAGAAGTCGGCACCGTCGAAGAAGAGCACGCCGCGCTGGATGCGCTCGGTTTCGATCTGGCTGTGCTCTCGCCCACGACGATCGCCATCCGCGCTGTGCCCGCGCTACTCAAGGACGCGGACTTGCAAGCGCTCGCCCGCGCCGTGCTAGCCGATCTGCACGCCTACGGCGGCTCACGGGTACTAACCGAGCGGCAGCATGAACTGCTAGGCACTCTGGCATGCCATCACGCCGTGCGCGCCAACCGGCGTTTGAGCCTCGACGAAATGAACGCCCTGCTGCGCCAGATGGAAACCACCGAACGCGCCGATCAATGCAATCACGGCCGGCCGACCTGGTATCAGCTCACGCTGTCTGACCTGGACCGCCTGTTTATGCGCGGCCAGTGAAGCCAGTGAAATGACACTCGCCGCGCCCGCACCTACCCCGTTCAGCCCTGCACCGTTGATGACCCCACCCCAGCTCCCGGCTGTGGCCTGCTTGCTGGGCCCTACCGCCTCCGGCAAAACGGCCGCCGCACTGGCCTGTGCGGCGCACTGGCCCATCGAGATCATCAGCATCGACTCAGCACTGGTTTATCGCGGAATGGATCTCGGCACGGCCAAGCCAACGCTCGAAGAACGCGCTCTGGTGCCACATCATCTGATCGACACGCTTGATCCAGCTGAGGCCTACTCCGCAGCTGAATTCCGCGCAGATGCGCTAAGGCTCACGGGTGAAATCTTTGCCCGGGGCCGTATTCCTTTGCTGGTAGGCGGCACGATGCTGTACTACCGGGCGCTGCGTGACGGGCTCAATGACCTGCCGGGCGCAGCGCCTGAGCTGCGCGCTGTGCTTGATGCCGATGCCGCCCGCGACGGCTGGCCCGCGTTGCACGCGCGCCTCGCAGCGGTTGATCCGGTGACGGCGGCACGCCTCGCGCCTAACGATGCCCAGCGCATCCAGCGTGCACTGGAAGTGTTCATGTTGAGCGGCCAGCCAATGTCGGCCTTGCTAGCAGCACCGGCCACTGACACCGCGCTGCCATGGCGCTTTGTCCCGGTAGCGCTGGAGCCAGGCGACCGTAGCGTGCTGCACAGCCGCATCGAACGGCGTTTTGACGCGATGCTGGAGGCGGGTTTTATCGACGAAGTGCAGCGTCTTCGAGCGCGCGGCGACCTGCATCCGGGGCTGCCGTCGATACGCTGCGTGGGTTACCGCCAGGCATGGGAATACCTCGATGGCGCGTCCGACTTCGCCACGATGCGCGACAAGAGCGTGTTTGCGACACGCCAGTTATGCAAGCGCCAGTTGACCTGGCTGCGTAGCATGCCCGAGCGCGAAACCATCGACTGCTGCGAGGCAAACGCCACCTATCTCGCGGTGCAGGCCGTTGGCCGGATCATTCACGGCACCACCGCATAACCTGCGAGGCTTGAGCACTAGCGCGGCATCTATGCGCCATGTGAGCGCAACGCCGTGCAGTGGCACGGCACATAAAACAAAACCGGCGCACAAGGCACCGGTTCTGGATGGGACGCGAATCAAACAGGAGGCTGATAAAACTCGCTGACGGCCAGGAAGGCCATCAACCAGGCGGCCTTAAACCACGATGGTTTGCGCCTCACCTGCTGCGCGCTCACGCACGACGCCGATCTGCCACACCTGCTCGCCCGCAGCAGACAGCAAGCCGGTAGCACGGGCTGCATCGTCTGCCGCGACAATCACGGCCATGCCGATGCCGCAATTGAACACCCGATGCATTTCCGCATCCGCCACACCGCCATGCTGCTGCAGCCAGCCAAACAGCGGCGGCAGCGGCCACGCGCGATGATCGAGCTCAGCGGTCAGCCCGTCTTGCAGCACCCGGGGAATATTCTCGACCAGACCACCGCCAGTGATATGCGCCATGCCCTTGACGGTGATTTGCTCCATCAGCGCGAGTAGCGGCTTGACATAAATATGCGTGGGAGCCATCAGCGCATCGGCCAGCGAGCGGCCATCGAAATCAGCATTCAGATCAGGCCTTGCACGCTCGATGATCTTGCGCACCAGTGAAAAGCCATTCGAATGAATCCCGCTTGACGCCAGCCCCAGCACCACATCGCCCGGAGCAATCGTGCGGCCATTGATGATTTTGCTTTTTTCGACCGCCCCGACCGCAAAGCCGGCCAGATCGTATTCGCCATCCGGGTACATACCGGGCATTTCAGCCGTCTCGCCCCCGATCAGCGCACAACCCGCCAGCTCACAGCCTTGGGCGATACCCTTGACGACCGTCGCCGCGGTGCCGACATCCAGCTTGCCGCAAGCGAAATAGTCAAGGAAGAACAGCGGCTCGGCACCTTGAACGAGGATGTCATTGACGCTCATCGCCACCAGATCCTGGCCCACGGTGTCATGCCGGTTGAGCTGGAAGGCCAGCCGCAGCTTGGTGCCAACGCCATCGGTGCCAGATACAAGCACGGGCTCGCGGTATTTTTTCGGTACTTCGAACAGTGCACCGAACCCACCGATGCCGCCCAGCACGCCATCACGCAATGTTTTTTTGGCAAATGGCTTGATCGCGTCGACCAGGGCGTCGCCCGCGTCAATATCGACGCCGGCGTCTCGATACGACAAACCTTGGGCGTCAGGGGCAGATTTCGGTTGATTCATGGGGGGAGAGCGCAGGAAGGTCGGTAAAATGCGATTTTACCCGATGACGGCCACCCGGCTTCAATTCGCCCAATTCCAACGAGACAAGGGGAAACACTTTGCAGCCAAACACCTCGGTTCTCATGCCGTATCAGCGGCGCGCATTTATCTGGCTCGCCATCGCACTCGCTCTCGGCTTTTTGCTATGGCTGCTCAGCCCAGTTCTAACGCCGTTTTTACTCGGCGCGATTCTCGCTTACATTCTTCAGCCTGGTGTCGCATGGCTCGTGCGTAAGCGGGTTCCACGCGGGCTCGCAGCCTTGCTGATGATGCTGCTGTTCACTCTCCTAATGATGATGCTGGTGCTGCTCGTGCTGGCGGTGATCCAGAAAGAAGGCCCGCAGCTCAAGCAGCAAGTGCCCGTGCTACTCACCCATGTCAGCGACTGGCTGCAACCCAAGCTGGCTTATTTAGGTCTCGCTAATTCACTTGATTTCGCCAGTCTGCGCGATCTCGTGATGGGCCAGCTGGAAGGCAGCGCACAAACTATCGCGGCCTATGCCTGGACCTCCATTCGCACCAGCGGCAACGTGATGATGACGCTCATCGGCAATCTCGTCATGGTGCCGCTGGTGCTGTTTTATCTGCTGTATGACTGGAACCGCATGCTCACGCGCGCTCAGGGCTTCATTCCGCGCCGCTGGCTCGACAAGACCATGCAGCTCGCCCGCGACATGGATCAAATGCTGTCTCAATACCTGCGGGGGCAGTTGCTGGTGATGGGCGTGCTCGCGGTGTTTTACGCAGTTGCATTAACCGTGGCGGGTTTTGAGATCGCATTGCCAGTGGGCATTTTCACCGGGCTGGCGGTTTTTATTCCGTATATCGGCTACGCCACCGGCCTCGCGCTGGCGCTGCTTGCCGCGCTGCTGCAGTTCGGCAACTGGTACGGTTTTGGTGCGGTCGCCGTGGTGTATGGCGTGGGCCAGATCCTCGAAAGCTTTTTCCTGACGCCACGGCTGGTCGGTGAGCGCATCGGCCTGCATCCGCTAGCCGTGATCTTCGCGCTGCTCGCTTTTGGTCAGTTATTCGGATTTTTCGGCGTGCTGATTGCGCTGCCGGTCAGTGCGATTCTCACCGTCGCACTGCGTGAATTGCGTCAAAGCTATCTCGCCAGCACGCTCTACAAAAACTGACGCCCGCGCCAACCCGGTATTCTCCATCTCTTAATCCTTCATTACCCAGCAGGCATTGTGCTTCGACAGCTCACGCTCGATCTCGGGACGCCGCCGCCATCGACTTTCGATAATTTCTTCACCGGTAGCAACACGGAACTGGTCACGCGGCTGCGCGCGCTGGATGGCGCGCTCGCAGCGGGCCCCGTGGCTGACCGCACGTTCTATCTGTGGGGCGAAAGCGGTAGCGGCCGCACGCATCTGCTGCAAGCGCTGATTCACGAAGCTGCGGCGGGACACGCGCGCTTTATCAGCCCGCAAAGCAGCCTCGCCGCGTTCGGTTTTGATCCGCGCGTCGCGCTCTATGCCATCGACGATTGCGATCGCCTCTCCGGTGCGCAGCAAATCGCCCTCTTCAACCTGTTCAATGAAGTCCGGGCCCACCCCGGCAGCGCGCTGATTGCGGCGGGCAATGCCGCGCCGCTCGCGCTCGCCGTGCGCGAAGATTTGCGCACCCGCCTGGGCTGGGGGCTGGTGTTCCATCTCGCCCCGCTGCCCGACGACAGCAAGGCGGCCGTACTCAAACATGCCGCTCACGAACGTGGCATCGCGCTGGACGACGGCGTGCCGGCCTATCTGCTCACGCATTTCCGGCGCGACATGCCTAGCCTGATGACGCTGCTCGATGCGCTCGACCGCTTTTCGCTCGAACAAAAACGTGCCGTCACCTTGCCGCTTTTGCGCGCGATGCTGGCTTCCCCCGAAGCCGCGCCCGTTGCGGCTGGAGCAAGCGCCGCGCCTTCACCCGCTTCAAGTAAAATGCGCCCCCATGACTAACCTCGCCCTCTTCGATCTCGATCACACTTTGATCCCCACCGACAGCGACCACGAATGGGGCCGCTTCATGGTCCGCCACGGACTGGTTGACAGTGAGCGCTTCACCCGCGACAACGACCGCTTCTACGCGGATTACCAGGCCGGGCAGCTCGACATTCAGGCGTATCTGGTTTCGACGCTCACGCCACTGGCGCGTTATTCACGCGAACAGCTCGCCCAATGGCACGCGCAATACATGCAGGACGTGATTCAGCCCGCGCTTCGCCCTGCCGCACTAGATCTGGTGCGCCAGCACCGCAAAGCGGGCGACCTGTGCTGCATGGTCACGGCCACCAATGTGTTTGTCACCACACCTATCGCCGCAGCCTTCGGCATAGATCACCTGATCGCCTGCGACGCCGAAACCGTCGATGGCGATCCCCGCTCCGCCTATACTGGCCGCCCCGCTGGCATACCGAGCTACCGCGAAGGCAAGATCACCCGCACTGAGGCCTGGCTTGCCTCGCTCGGCAAAACCTGGGCGGATTTTTCGCGCAGCTATTTCTACAGCGATTCACACAACGACATTGCGCTGCTTGAAAAAGTCACCGACCCGGTAGCGACCAACCCGGACGCGACGCTTCGCGCTCACGCGCAAGCACGTGGCTGGCGCATCCTCGAACTATTCCAACCGACGTGATAAAAAAACTCATTCGCAAGCTGCTCGGACAGGAGCCCGCTCCCGCCGAAGCAGCCGCATCTGGCGCACGCAACGAGCGCCACGCCACCACGGCTACTCCTTCACCTCCAACCAAATCACGCCGCAAACTAACGACACGCCCGCGCGGTAAAAAATCCCGCGATCCGGAAGTGCCCGCGATCATCGCAGCAGAAGTTCATGGCATTGATCCCGCGCTGATTTCTCGCAATGCGATCCGCGTCACCGATGGGCTGCAGCAAGCCGGACATCGGGCGTTTATCGTCGGCGGGGCAGTCCGTGACCTGTTACTAGGCATCGCCCCGAAAGACTTCGATGTCGCCACCGATGCCACGCCCGATCAGGTGCAAAAGCTGTTTCGCCGGGCCCGCATCATTGGGCGGCGCTTTCAGATCGTGCACGTGCAGTTTGGCCAGGACATCATCGAAACCTCGACCTTTCGCGCGCTGGTTGATCCGCCTGCCGCCGATGCCGCGCCCCCACGCCGCCTGAAGCGCGATGAACTCGACCGCCGCACACACGCAGTTGATGCCAGCGGGCGCGTGCTGCGCGACAACGTCTGGGGCGAGCAGCACGAAGACGCCACGCGGCGCGACTTTACGATCAATGCGATGTATTACGACCCGTCCACGCAAACCGTGCTCGATTATCACGACGGGATGGCGGACATGCGGGCGCGTCTGTTGCGCATGATTGGCGACCCCGCCACGCGTTACCGCGAAGATCCCGTGCGGATGCTGCGGGTGGTGCGCTTTGCCGCCAAGCTAGGTTTCGAGATCGAAGACAGCACCCGTGCGCCTATCCAGAAGATGGCCGATCTCATCAACAACGTGCCAGCCGCACGCCTGTTCGACGAGATGCTCAAGCTGCTGCTGTCCGGCCATGCGCTGGCGTGCCTGCAACGCTTGCGCAAGGAAGGCTTGCATCACGGCGTACTGCCCTTGCTTGACGTAGTGCTCGAACAGCCGCATGCCGAAAAATTCATCACGCTGGCGCTGACCAGTACCGACCGGCGCGTGCGGGCAGGCAAAACCGTCTCACCGGGCTTCCTGTTCGCCACGCTGCTCTGGTACGACGTGCAGCAACGCTGGCAGCAGTACGAAGCGGCTGGCGAGCATTCGATGCCCGCGCTGCATCGCGCGATGGACAACGTGCTCGACATGCAAACCGAAAAGCTGGCCATCCACAAACGCTTTTCGTCAGATATGCGTGAGATCTGGGGTCTGCAACAGCGCCTCGAAAAACGCTCAGGCCGCAGCGCGCTCAAGCTGCTGGAACACCCAAGATTTAGAGCGGGGTATGATTTCCTCCTGTTGCGCTGCGAATCCGGCGAACTCGATGAAGCAACAGGCCAGTGGTGGACTGACTTTATCGACGGCGATGCCACGGCGCGCGAAACCCTGCTGAGCCAGGGTGAGAAAGACAAGGCACCGCGCAAACGGCGGCGCCGCAGCAGCAGCGCCAGAAGCCGCAAGTCGGGCGAGGCAATGGAAGGCGGCACGAACGCCGGCAATCAGGAATCATTCAGCGATGCGAGCCGTAACGGCACGCACGAAGATTGACCCGGTTTGCGGCAACAGCCGTCGAATGACCCAGTCGCAGGAAGTTATGCCATGACGGTTGCTTATCTCGGCCTCGGCGCGAATCTCGGTGATGCGCGCCAGACCCTGAAAGACGCGGTAGTGTGCCTTGCCCAGCAACACACACTCACCGTGCTCGCCAAATCAAGCCTGTATCGCACCGCGCCGATTGATGCCCGTGGTGACGATTTCTACAATTGCGTCGTCAAACTCGACACCGCGCTGCCAGTGCGCCATCTGCTGGCGCTATGCCACAAGATCGAACATCATTTCGGCCGCGAGCGGCCGTTTCGCAACGCCCCTCGCACACTAGACCTCGACATCCTGCTGTACGGTGAGCATTGCATCGACGAGCCCGATCTGATCGTGCCGCATCCACGCCTGAGCGCCCGCGCGTTTGCGCTGGCACCGCTGGTTGAAATCGACGCCACGCTCACCATTCCACGGCATGGCCGCGCTGAAACCCTGCTCGCGGCTGTCGCCAGCCAGCGTATCGAACGGATGAAGTCCCCCTGCCAGTGCCCAGCGCAAGCTGGCACATCTGGCTCTGGCGTGGACAGCCAGACCGCCCCCACCAGCGAAAACTGCTCATGAGCACCCCGCCGCTAACCGTCACTGCACCGTCTTCGCAGCCTCCGTTTCGCTATATCGCCATCGAAGGGCCCATCGGCGTCGGCAAAACCTCGCTGGCGCAGCGGCTGGCAGAGCGCTGGTCAATGCGCACGCTCTTCGAGCGGCCCGAAGACAACCCGTTTCTCGAACGCTTTTACCGCGATACCGCGCGCTACGCGCTGCCAGTGCAATTGCATTTCGCGTTGCAGCGCGCACAGCAAGTCCAGGAGATCGCCGCGCATCTGCCCAGCACAGCGCTTATCACCGACTTCATGATGCAGAAGAACAGTCTCTTCGCACGCCTGACCCTGAGCGAAGACGAATGGCAGCTGTACCGCATGCTCGCGGCCCGCATCGACACCCCTGCGCCCACGCCCGATCTGGTGGTGTATTTGCAGGCCAGCCCTGAGGTTCTGTTCTCGCGCATCCAGAAGCGTGCCGTGGCCATGGAGCTGCAAATCTCCGACGCGTACCTGCGCGCCCTATGCGACGCGTACAACACGTTTTTCTATCACTACGATCAAGCACCGGTGTTAACCGTTAACGCCGAACATCTGAACCCGCTCGAATCAGAAGCGGACCTGACGCTACTCGCCGAACGGATTCAAACCATGCGCGGCCGCAAGGAATTTTTCGTCAAGGGCACCTCGCTTTAACAGGATCTAACCTGGCCCACTCCAGCCCTCGCCCGCCCCCTTTGATCGCCTGGGGCCCAAGCCTCACTCCTTTAATTGCGCAGACCATTCTTGCGGCCTGCGTCTCGCTTCTTTTTCAACGGATTGATCCATGAGTTATCTGCAGGACACAAGCCGCAACGCCATTACCGTCCCGAAGCTGCAAGCGATGCACGATGCGGGTGAAAAGATCGCCGTACTAACTTGTTACGACGCGAGCTTTGCCGGGCTACTGGATCGCGCCGGAGTCGACGTATTGCTGATCGGCGATTCGCTCGGCAACGTGCTGCAAGGCCACGCGACCACCCTGCCAGTCACGCTGGCGGATATCGCGTATCACACCGCTTGCGTCGCACGAGCGAAGCCAGCCGCGCTCATCGTCGCAGATCTGCCCTTTGGCACCTACGGCACACCGGCTGAGGCGTTCGCCAATGCGGTCACCCTGATGCAGGCAGGCGCGCAAATGGTCAAGCTCGAAGGAGGGGAGTGGCTCGCAGATACCGTGCGTTTTCTGATTGAGCGGGCTGTGCCGGTATGCGCTCATATCGGGCTGACGCCACAGTCCGTGCATGCGTTTGGCGGCTTCAAGGTGCAAGGCAAAACCGATGCAGGCGCAGCCCAGTTGCGCCGCGATGTGCTCGCACTGCAAGCCGCAGGCGCGCAACTGGTGGTGATTGAGGCGATTCCGACGCTGCTAGCCGCCGAACTCACACAACACCTCAGCATCCCGACCATTGGCATTGGAGCGGGCGTTAACTGTTCAGGCCAGGTGCTGGTGCTGCACGACATGCTGGGCATTTACCCAGGCAAACGGCCGCGCTTCGTGAAGGATTTTATGCAGGGACGGCCGGATATTCTGGCCGCCGTTCAGGCCTTCGTGCATGAAGTAAAAGAAGGCGTCTTTCCTGGACCCGAACATACGTTTTGAATTTTTGAATCAATGCCGGCTTCAATATCTCCGTGCGGCCCGGGTTGCATACGAGGTATTGCAAGAGCAAAGCGAGCCAGACCCGGCATTAGCAGTTTCAGTCAGCCGTCTGAAGCCGCTTAAAGTCACCGGAAGTCGTCTGAAGCCGCCTGAAAAATGTCTGCTCATTCAAGCTTCGCGTAGCCAGTCAGCTCATGATCTGGCTACGCAGGCGTTCAACTGAATGTGCTATCGCTTGGTTCGATGCAGACGAGCCGTTCTGAAACATCCGCCGCGCGCGTTCACACCTATGCCATGTGCGGTGGCCTTGTTGCAGCAAGGCCACCAGTTCAAACCAGACGCGCGGGCATGGCACCGCGCAATGCATTGCTCAGCATCAGCGCTTCGGCGCGCAACACCTCATCACGTGTCAACACACGCTCAGCCGCGCCGAACACGGCATCGTCCAGCAACACGCCACGCATCACACCGGGTAACACGCCAGACCGCAACGGCGGCGTCCACCAGCGTCCATCCAGCTTCACAAACACGTTCGAACGGCCACCTTCGGTCAGCTCACCACGTTCATTGAAGAACAGCATGTCGAATGCGCCATGCGCTTCGGCCATACGCCAGGCGGTATCGTAGGCAGCGCGCCGGGTGGTCTTGTGCTGCAACAAGGCATCGCTGGTCTGCATCGGCTCGAAACCATGATCTGGCGCAAGCATCACGTTCACCTCTGGCTGTGGCAGAGGTGACAGCACCATGGCCACACATTCAGGGCCGCCGTGCTTGCCCAGCGCGAGACGCAGGCGCTGCGGTGTCAACGCGGGCAGGTTGGCGAGCACACGATCCAGACACGTTCGCACCTGCGCTTCATCGAAGCTGAAGTTCAGCCACCTGGCGCTGTCAGACAAGCGCGCCAGATGGCGAGACAGATGCCGGACGCCATCCTCGCGGCTCGCATACATCGTTTCGAACAACTGAAAGCCCGGATCTGCATCGGTCAAAAAAGAAGCCTTCAATTGACACTCCTGATATTCATCAACGGCACGGCTGTCCAGCACGATGCCCGCGCCCACGCCCAAGGTTCCGCAACGCAGGCCGCGCGGGCCAGGAGCCTCCAGGGTCAACGTGCGAATCGCCACCGACAGGCAAAAATCGCCGCAACGCGCACCCTCAGCCGGTGCCTCAAGCCAGCCCACGGCACCGGCATACAGCCCGCGCGGCGTCGTTTCCAGCGCGTCGATTAACTGCATCGTGCGATGTTTCGGCGCGCCGGTAATCGAGCCACACGGAAACAGCGCCCGCAGCACGTCCGCAAACGTCCGGTCAGCTCGCAAGCGAGCCTGCACCGTCGACGTCATTTGCCATACCGAGGCATAGGCTTCAAGCGAAAAAAGCCCGGCCACCTTGACCGAGCCAATGTCAGCCACACGCGCCAGATCGTTGCGCAGCAAGTCGACAATCATCACGTTTTCAGCGCGATTTTTCGGGTCGTGCGCGAGAAAATCAGCGGCTTGCTGATCAACTACGGGGTCGGAAGAACGGCGCGCCGTGCCTTTCATCGGCCGCGCGCTCAGGGTGGCCGCCTGCTTCTGCAAAAACAGTTCAGGCGAACACGACAGCATCCACTGCTCGCCCGGCAACGCCATCAACGCGCCATAGCGCACCGGCTGACGCACACGCAAGCGCCGGTATAACGCGCAAGGAGCGCCAAACATCTCGAATGCCAGACGGAAGGTGTAATTCACCTGATAAGCATCGCCCGCGCTCAACGCAGCGTGAATCGCGTCGATGGCCTCGCTAAACTCGCCCGGCGTCACGCTCTCACGCATGCCTGCTGTGCCCGCTACGGAGGGCGTCAGCGCCCCGTTGTCCTGCTGCGCCAGCCAGGCGTCGACATCAGCACGCGCCAGCTTGTCGCAACGTTCAAACAATAAAAAACGCAGCGCGGGCAAGCCGCGCTGCGTTAGTTGACACGAAGGCTGAGGGGGAAGCCCAAGCTGAAGCCGGTAGCCCCATTCGTAATCGGCCAGCACCACGGCATGCAAACCGCGGCGTATATCTGCCTCAAGCGCCTCACAGATTTCATTGAGTCTGGCCGGATCGGCACACACTCGTTCATGCATAAAACCCGTGTACAAGCGGCTAAACGGATGCGCAGCCGTCGCCTCACAATCATCGAGCAACGCGAACACCGCGTGCCGGTCATCAACCGTCATCCATTCCGCCTGCTTGACACCACTGCCTAATCGAAAAAGCTCTTCACCCGGTCAAACCAGCCTTTGCTTTGCGGGCTATGCCGCGCGCCACCTTCGACCAGTGATTTTTCGAACTGCTGCAGCAAATCGCGCTGGGTCTCGGTGAGCTTGACTGGCGTTTCAACCTGAACGTGAACATACAGGTCACCCGCGATACTCGAACGCAAGCCCTTGATGCCCTTGCCCCGCAAACGAAACGTCTTGCCCGACTGCGTGCCTTCCGGCACCGTAAAGCTAGCCCGGCCAGCCAGCGTCGGCACATCAATCTCGCCCCCGAGCGCGGCTGTCGTGAACGGAATCGGCATCTGGCAATGCAGATCGTCACCGTCGCGCTCGAACACCGAGTGAGCCTTGATGTGAATCTCGACATACAGATCACCCGAAGGACCACCGTTGAGCCCAGGCTCGCCGTTGCCCGACGAACGAATCCGCATGCCGTCGTCAATCCCCGCTGGAATTTTCACTTCCAGGGTTTTGGTTTCTTTTACCTTGCCAGCACCGTGGCAGTTCGCGCATGGGTCCGGAATATACGTGCCGCTGCCATGGCATTTCGGACAGGTTTGCTGAATGCTGAAAAAGCCCTGCGACATCCGCACTGCGCCTGAGCCGTTACAGGTCGGGCAGGTTTCCGCCTTGGTGCCGGTTTTCGCGCCCGAGCCGTGGCAGATCTCACACGAAACCCAGCTTGGCACGCGAATTTGCGTGTCGTAACCATGCGCGGCCTGCTCCAGCGTGATCTCCATGCTGTAGCGCAGATCAGCGCCGCGATACACCTGCGGGCCGCCACGGCCACCGCGTGAACCACCGCCTGCCGCCTGGCCAAAGATGTCGCCAAAAATATCGCCGAACGCGTCGGCAAATCCGCCAAAACCCTGACCACCTGCGCCTGCCATGTTGGGATCAACGCCCGCGTGGCCGTACTGGTCATACGCTGCACGCTTTTGCCCATCCGAGAGCATTTCGTAGGCTTCCTTCACCTCCTTGAAATGCTCTTCCGCATCCTTGTTGTCCGGATTGCGGTCAGGGTGATGCTTCATCGCCAGCTTGCGATAAGCCTTCTTGATTTCGTCGTCGCTCGCGTTCTTTGCAACGCCCAGAACCTCGTAATAATCCCGTTTCGCCATATCGGTTCAACGCCTCAGCGCGCTCGCGCCGTGGCTCCTCTTGAATGCTGGTGGAGTCTTGCGACCCATGTGGCCGTGGCAATGCGCCTGAATGCAGCCCATTACCCGATACCCGCCATAAAAACAAAGATGCCCGGAGAACCCCGCAGGGCTCACCAGGCGCTTAAACCGTTCATGCATCTAACTGGATGCATAACGTCTTGCAACCAGAGCGCGCCCATCGCTGGGCGCGGCTTTGCAGTGAAACTGCACCTGGCATTAGTCTTTCTTTACTTCCTTGAAGTCAGCGTCGACCACGTCATCCTGTGGCTGTGCACTGCCTGCGGCATGACCTGCGCCACCGGCGGCTGCGCCTGCGGCACCTTGGGCGGCCTGCATGTCGGCATACATCTTCTCGCCCATTTTTTGCGAAGCCGTCGACAGCGTTTCGATTTTGGCTTCGAGCTCGGCCTTATCGCTCGTCGCGCTTTTCAGCGCTTCTTCAAGGTCTTTCAACGCAGCTTCGATCTTTTCTTTCTCGCCCGCCTCAAGCTTGTCGCCATATTCGGCCAGCGCCTTCTTCGTGCTGTGTGCCAGCGCATCACCCTGGTTACGGGTATCGGCTAGTTCGCGCAGCTTGTGATCTTCTTCAGCGTTGAGTTCCGCATCCTTCACCATCTGTTCGATCTCGGCTTCAGACAGACCTGAGTTTGCCTTGATCGTGATGCGGTTTTCCTTGCCAGTGGCTTTGTCTTTCGCGCCGACATGCAAGATGCCGTTGGCGTCGATATCGAAAGTCACCTCGATTTGCGGCGTGCCACGTGGAGCAGGTGGAATGCCTTCAAGGTTGAACTCGCCCAGCAGCTTGTTGCGTGCTGCCATTTCGCGCTCACCCTGGAACACCTTGATGGTGACCGCACCCTGGTTGTCGTCTGCCGTCGAATACACCTGAGCGTGCTTGGTCGGGATGGTCGTGTTCTTGGTGATCATCTTGGTCATCACCCCACCGAGGGTTTCGATGCCAAGTGACAACGGCGTCACGTCCAGCAGCAGCACGTCCTTGCGATCGCCCGACAACACCTGCCCCTGAATCGCAGCACCCACGGCCACGGCTTCATCCGGGTTCACGTCACGGCGTGGCTCCTTGCCGAAGAACTCCTTCACCTTTTCCAGCACCTTCGGCATACGCGTCATGCCGCCGACCAGAATCACGTCGTCGATTTCGCTAACCTTCACGCCCGCATCGGTAATTGCCATGCGGCAAGGTTCGATGGTGCGGTCGATCAGCTCTTCCACCAGCGCTTCCAGCTTGGCGCGGGTGATTTTCAGGTTCAAGTGCTTCGGACCTGACGCATCAGCGGTGATGTACGGCAGATTGATTTCAGTCTGCTGACCCGACGACAACTCGATCTTGGCTTTTTCCGCCGACTCTTTCAGGCGTTGCAGCGCGAGCACGTCTTTCGACAAATCCACGCCCTGCTCTTTCTTGAACTCGCCAATGATGTAATCAATGATGCGCTGGTCAAAGTCTTCACCGCCGAGGAACGTATCGCCATTGGTGGACAGCACTTCAAACTGCATTTCGCCATCAACGTCAGCGATTTCGATGATCGAGACGTCGAACGTGCCGCCGCCCAGGTCATACACCGCAATCTTGCGATCGCCCTTTTCAGCTTTATCCAGACCAAACGCCAGTGCCGCAGCAGTTGGTTCATTGATGATCCGCTTGACTTCCAGCCCCGCAATACGGCCCGCGTCTTTGGTGGCCTGACGCTGGCTGTCGTTGAAGTACGCAGGAACGGTAATCACGGCTTCGGTGACCGGCTCGCCCAGGTAGTCTTCGGCGGTTTTCTTCATCTTGCGCAGCACTTCCGCCGAAATTTGCGGCGGTGCTAGCTTCTCGCCATTCACCTCGACCCATGCATCGCCGTTGTCAGCCTTGATGATTGAGTAAGGCATCAACGCGATGTCTTTTTGCACTTCTTTTTCGTCAAAGCGGCGGCCGATCAGGCGCTTGATCGCGTACAGCGTGTTTTTTGGATTGGTGACCGACTGGCGTTTGGCGGGAGCGCCAACCAGAATTTCGTTGTCGGCCATATAAGCGATGACGGACGGCGTAGTGCGCGCACCTTCGAGGTTTTCAATAACCTTGACCTGATTGCCTTCCATGATGGCGACGCACGAGTTCGTGGTGCCCAGGTCAATACCGATGATTCTGCCCATTTTTTAATCTCCTGAATTTGATGACCGCGGGAAGTGCCTTGAACAGCGCCTTGAACAGGCTGGCTACAGGACATTTCCCTTCAATTTTTGCCTGCACTCAACATAAGTGCGTTCAATTCGTTTTCAAGACTTTTTGCGATAAACGCTGCAATTATTTTGCGTCTGCAACTGGCTCAGCGCCGCCTGCGGCATGAATCTTGCTGCGGGCGGCGGCAACCGCTGCCTCAAACTGGGCGAGCCCATGCCAGCCGGTGGCCCGGCCCAGCCGCTTGCCGCGATGAAAGAAAAACCAGGTCGGCACGCCATGCAACATAAAGCGCCGGCCTAAATCGCGGTGGACATAGACATTGCTGTGAAACCATTTCAGCCCGAGTGCGCGAATCGCCTCGGGCTGCGTCAGCATCGCCTTCTTGGCGACCTCACAGTTAAAACAGTCGAGCCCCCAGAAAAAGACCACCGCCAGCGCATCGTCAGCAGCTTCAAGCGCGGCATCGAACGTTTCGGCGCTTAACTCCTGCATGTCGAAGGTGGCGAACGCAGTAGCGTCGACGGGAATCGAAGTCACTTCGGAGCTCACTTTGGCTGCGACACCGTGACGAGCGCCGGGCGCAAAACCCGGTCGGCAATCACGTAACCCTTTTGCAGCACGGAAACCACGGTGTTGGCTTCCTGCTCGGAGGGCACCATTGAAATCGCCTGATGCTGATGGGGATCAAATTTCTCGCCTATCGGATTGAGTGCGACGACGCGGCCCTTTTCAAGTGCGCCGGTGAGCTGACGCAAGGTCAGCTCGACGCCTTCACGCACTTTGTCCAGATCGGTTGACGCATGCTCAAGCGCCGCTTCAAGGCTGTCGATCACTGGCAGCAAATGCTCAGCGAAACTTTCGATAGCAAACTTGTGCGCCTTGGCAACATCGTCCTGGGCGCGGCGGCGGGCATTTTCTGTTTCGGCCTTGGCTCGCAGAAAACTCTCCTGCAGCTCGGCGATTTTTGCCTGGGCATCGGCCAGTTCGGCTTCGATTGAACTAGCGCCCTGTTCGATGCTATCGGCTTCGTGGGAGCGCTCTTCCGCAGAATTGGGATGCAGGCCTGATGGGTTCTCTTGCTTGTTTTCCATATCGCTGAAAGTCGTTAGAAAAGTGAAAGCAAAGGGCAGCGGCGCGGGTTTGGCAAAACCACCCCGTGCCGCCATTGCTAGCTGGCGGCGTAGATGAGGCTCGAAAACACTAATTCAAGATTCGCCGTGAATTTTTGCCCAGAACCGGTGCATAGAAAGAATGGGTTACATCAATGACCGGCGCATGACAGAGTTTTAATCAAATTGAGATTGAGACCGTCTGATGGCTCGCCTAGACTGGGCTAACGGGCTGTGCGACGCCGCGGCTGGCGTGCGCGATCCGCCCCGAACCGCCACGAACCGCCACGAACCGCCACTCCTGCCTGCCAGCACACCATCTTGTCTGGCAGCTATTTCAGAGAAGTGCCATGAAACTGACCTTTGCCATTTCGCTGGTCGCCCTAGTGCTGATTGCGACAACCACGACCATCTGTCTGTCCGGGGCGATCAGTAAAAACGCCTCTGAATACGACGAAATTCACGCTGCCCTGGAAAACCCGGTCAATCCTCTCCAGCTAGCTTGTCGATAATGCGCCGGTCACGTTTGGTCGGACGCCCGTGCAAGGTTGCGGCGGGCTCGCGGAAGGTTTTACGCCGCTCCAGCTCCTGTTGCCGCCGCACCCGGCTCTCAGCCGTTTCCGCGTACAGCGTTTGCGCGACGGTTGCAGGGCCGCGCACCTCGCAAAGACCCAAGACTGTCACCTGCCACACCATCCGGTCGATCTCGATTTCTATCAGTTCGCCCACGCGCACGTCCCGTGCGGGTTTAACGTGAACGCCTCCCACCCGTATGCGGCCTTTTTCGATCGCATCCGCCGCCAGTGAGCGGGTTTTGAAAAACCGTGCCGCCCACAGCCATTTATCAATACGCAAACGCGCGTCAGGTTCAGTCGAGATACGGTAATTCATGGTGGTCAACCAAGCGCTTGATGGGACTGGATACGGCGTGGACTCATGAGCTAGCGCCAGGCACTGGCGGCGTATGCACCGGCCAGCCCTGGAGGTTTTGCGCCACGATCTCGCCGAGGGCGGCGATCCATGCGGTAGAGGAATTCAGGCATGGAATCCGGTGGAACACCTTACCGCCCGCCTGTTTGAACTCCTCACACACTTCCATGCCGATTTCTTCAATGGTTTCAAGGCAATCGGCGGTAAATCCTGGACAAAACACATCCACCCGCCCAACACAGGCTGCGCCCAGTTCTTTTAGCGTCGGCGCGGTATAAGGCTGGAGCCATTCGGCCCGGCCAAAGCGTGACTGAAACGTCACGCGGCATTCGACCGTGCTCAAGCCCAGCGCCTGGATCAGCAATGCAGCAGTGACCTGGCACTGGCTGTGATACGGGTCGCCCAGATCGAGTGTGCTCTTCGGCACGCCATGAAAGCTCAGCACCAGCCGGTCGCCCGCGGCAAAATCCGGCCGGCCATGCACATGCCAGTAGTTCTGCACTTGTGCTGCGAGCGCGGCGATATAGGACGGGTGATCGGCGTAATGACGCACCGTGCGGATTTCGGGCTGATTGCGCATGCGCCGCAACGCCGCGAAAGCGGCATCAAAAGCCGTGGCTGTAGTGGATGAAGAATATTGCGGATACATCGGCATCAGCAGCACGCGCTCAGCGCCTGCGAGCTTCAGTTGATTCAGCATCGCGGGAATGCTGGGGGTGCCATAACGCATCGCGTATTCGACCGGCACCGCGTAGCCATTGATTTGCAGCAGATGGCGCAGGCCTTCGGTCTGTTTTTCAGTGTGAACCCGCAACGGCGAGCCTTCCGGCAACCACACCGAGGCGTATTTTTTGGCCGACGTGCGGCCACGCAGCGGCAGGATCAGCAAACGCAAAATGATTTGCCAGAGCACCGGCGGAATTTCAACCACACGCCGGTCAGATAAAAACTGTGCGAGATAACGGCGTACCGCGCGTGGTGTGGGTGCATCTGGCGTGCCGAGATTAATCAGCAAAACTGCAACACGATGTGACGCGGTGGGCTGCGATGGACGCTCTAGATCGAAACGCATAGGCAACGGGAACCGCAGTCAGCGGGCCATGGATTCAGGTGACGCATTATAGCCACGCCCTGGCCGTTGCCCACCTGGCCATCCGGCCGATTGGCGCAGCACAGCTAGTCAAGCATCATGGGCCTTACACCATCTCGGGCGTGCTGCACGAAGCCCGAGCTTTGAGCTTTGGCAAGCAATGCAGTGCATCGTCTGCTCCGTGCGCTTACTTCTGGTTCAGCGTCAACGACAGCAGCCGCGCCGTGATGTCAACAATCGGAATCACCCGGTTGTAGGCCATCCGGGTTGGCCCAATCACGCCGAGCGTGCCGACCACCTTGCCGTTCACCTCGTAAGGAGCCGTCACCACGCTCATTTCTTCGAGGGGCACGAGAGTCGATTCGCCACCAATGTAAATCTGCACGCCCTGAGCGTGGCTGGACACATCAAGCAACTGAAGGAGGCTGGTTTTCTGGTCAAAAACATCAAACAGCTTGCGCAAACGCGCCATGTCGGACGACAAATCAGCAACCTCCAGCAGGTTGCGTTCGCCCGAGATCAGCAAGGTTTCGCCGGTATCGGCGGCGTCCGTGCTGGCCGTGACGGCGGTGTGCATCAACGTCGTCATGTCGCCGCGCAGCTCGTCAATTTCCTCGCGCAAACGCCTGCGCACTTCGTCAAACGACAATCCGCCAAAATGCGCGTTGATGTAGTTCGACGCTTCGGTCAGTTGCGATGGCGAGAAGTCGCGCTGGGTCGCCATGATGCGGTTTTGCACGTCGCCTTCGGGCGTCACAATGATCAGCAAAATGCGCTTGTCGGACAAACGCATGAACTCGATCTGCCTGAAGACATGGCTACGGCGCGGTGTCAGCACGACCCCGGCAAACTGCGTCAGGCTGGACAGCACGCTCGCCGCCGCAGCCACGATTTTTTGCGGCTCGCCCGCTTGCAGCGTGGTCTGAACCACCCGCATCACCGCTTCTTCGTCAGCCGCCGATTCAACCGTCAGCATCGTGTCGACAAAGAGCCGGTAGCCTCGCGGCGTCGGCACTCGTCCAGCGGAGGTGTGTGGGCTGGTCACCAGCCCAAGCTCTTCGAGGTCGGACATCACGTTGCGGATGGTCGCCGGGCTCAGTTCCAGACCGGAAAAACGCGACAGCGTGCGCGAGCCTACTGGCTGGCCGTCAGCGATATAGCGTTCGATCAGGGTTTTAAGCAGAGTTTGTGCGCGAGGATCTAGCATGGCGAAATGTGGTGTCGCTTTAATGGCAGTGCAACTGCGGGTCCAGCCTCAACCCGCTGGCGAAGCACCTGCGAAAAGCAGTGCCTGGTCAGGCTCAAACTCGCCGCGGGTCGTCGGAACGGCGACATTTTAACGATAATCCCCGGCAGCGCTGAGCCAATCGCGGCGGCCTCGCTGGCCGGGACGTTCCCGGTTCTTTTCAGACCTTACCTATGGTGTAATGCCGCAATGCAAGTTTCCAGCCAGTTCAAAACCGTGGCGCTTGTCGGGCGCAGTAATACGCCGGGCATCGGCGAGCCACTTATCGCGCTTGCCACATGTATCGCCAGACGCGGCTTCGACGTCGTATTCGAAGCCGAAACTGCCCGCGAAATCGGTGTCTCAGGCTATCCCGCGTTACACCCCGCCGAGATCGGCGCACAGGCCGACGTGGCCGTGGTGCTGGGCGGCGACGGCACGATGCTCGGTATCGGCCGCCAGCTCGCGCCGTATAAAACCCCGCTGATTGGCATCAACCATGGCCGGCTCGGTTTTATCACCGACATCCCCGTCTCAGATATGCACGAGATCGTGCCGCAGATGCTCAGCGGCAGCTTCGAGCGTGAAGAACGCATGCTGCTCGAAGCTCGCATCATGCGCGGCAACCAGGTGATTTATCAGGCGCTCGCATTCAATGACGTGGTGGTCAACCGCAGTGGTTTTTCCGGTATGGCGGAGTTACGGGTGTCGGTCGATAACCGCTTCATGTACAACCAGCGCTCCGATGGCCTGATTGTCGCCACGCCTACAGGGTCAACCGCGTATGCGCTGTCGTCATCCGGGCCGATCCTGCATCCACAGCTTCAGGGGCTGGTGCTGGTGCCTATCGCACCGCATGCGCTGTCGAACCGGCCCATCGTGCTGCCGGACAACTCCAGGGTCAGCATCCAGATCATTGCGGGGCGTGACGTCAACGTGAATTTCGACATGCAGTCGTTCACCGCGCTCGAACTCAACGACACCATCGAAGTGCTCCGCTCGCGGCATACCGTGCCGTTTTTACATCCAGTCGGCTACAGCTATTACGCAACGCTGCGCAAAAAACTGCACTGGAACGAATACCCATCGCACGAAGACGATCCCGCGTCTTAAACCGTCACCCGCGCTGCATCCTTTTGTCTTTTTGTCCCCTTGGCTCTTTAAGCGAACTCACGTCCCATGCTTCGTCATCTCTCGATACGCGACTTTGTGATCGTGGCTACGCTCGATCTCGAATTCGACACTGGCTTTTCGGTTTTTTCCGGCGAAACCGGCGCGGGCAAGTCGATTCTGATTGATGCGCTAGCCCTGACGCTCGGCGCGCGCGCTGACGCCAGCGTGGTTCGCACCGGGCAGACACGCGCCGACATCAGCGCCGAATTCGACACCCATGCGCAAGTGGAACGCTGGCTCGACGACCTGGCGCTCAATCAGACACCACGTGCCGCTGAAACCGATCCGCCCGTCAGTACGGTGATGCTGCGCCGGGTGATCGACACGCATGGCCGCTCGCGGGCGTTTATCAACGGCACAGCGGCCACCCTCACGCAGTTACGCACGCTGGGCGAAATGCTGGTGGAAATACACGGGCAGCACGCCCACCAACTGCTGATGCGCCCAGAGGCGCAGCGGGAGTTATTCGATACCCATGCGGGCCTGCTGGCCTCAGCGGCTGAGGTCAACCGCGCCTGGCGCAACTGGCGCGAAGCCACGCAGGCAATCGAGCAGGCGCGTGTGCGTGAGCGCGAGCTGCAACTCGAACGCGAGCGGCTCGCCTGGCAACTGGCGGAGCTCGACAAGCTCGCGCCCCAGCCGGGTGAATGGGAAGAAATCAATAGCGAGCACCGGCGGCTGTCTCACTCCGCGAGTCTGATTGACGGCGTTCAGGACGCGCTCAGCATCCTGTCCGAATCAGACGCGGCGATGTTGACGCAACTCGCCGCCGTCACCTCGAAACTACGCGCGCTGGCCAGCATTGATCCAGCGCTCAATGACGCGCTGGCGGCGCTTGAGCCCGCCGAAATCCAGTTGCAGGAAGCGGCTTACTCGCTAAGCCATTACGCGCAACGGCTCGAACTCGATCCCCAGCAACTCGCCCGGGCTGAAACACGTCTGGAGGCGCTGCATTCGGCGGCCCGCAAATTCCGCCTTCAACCCCATGCGCTGCCCGAAGAGCATGCCGCGCGCCAGGCGCAACTGGCCGCGCTCGATGCAGCCGCCGATCTCGATCATCTGCTCGCTCTCGAAGCCCAGGCGCGCGACGCCTATTTCGTGCAAGGCAAACAGTTGTCGCAGGCGCGCGCGCAGGCAGCCGCGACATTAGGCGCGGCAGTCAGTGCCGGGATGCAGGATCTTTCGATGGCGGGCGGGTGCTTTGAGATTGCGCTCGTACCTCAGCCAGAAGGCAGCGCGTATGGCCTGGAGCAAATTGAATTCCGCGTGGCGGGCCACGCCGGGGTGCCGCTGCGGCCCCTCGCCAAGGTTGCCTCAGGTGGAGAGCTGGCGCGTATCAGCCTCGCGCTGGCCGTCATCGCTAGCGCCGCCAGCCCAACGTCGACGCTGATCTTCGATGAGGTGGATACCGGCATTGGCGGCGGCGTCGCGGAAGTCGTCGGCCGCTTGTTGCATCAGCTTGGACACGAGCGCCAGGTGCTGTGCGTCACACATTTGCCGCAGGTCGCGGCACGTGGCAACCATCACTTCCAGGTGACCAAGGCTTCCGACGGCGCGAACGGCACGCTCAGCACCGTCACGCCGCTCGACCGGGCCAGCCGGGTTGAAGAAGTAGCGCGCATGCTCGGCGGGCTGGCTATTACCGCGACGACACGCAAACACGCGAAAGAAATGCTGGCGGCGTAGAGGTGGTATGCGCTGGCATGGTGCAACAGCCTGAGATGGTCTCAGGCGGCGGTGTTTGCGGGTAACTAAAACTAAACCAGAGAGGCATCCGCGAATGGTGTAACGCTCATGCGGCCGACAAAGCAGCACAGCAAGGACAGCCAGCGGTGCTGAAGCGCTATCTGTGCCACCTGCGCGTGCTGTTGCTGTTGCTGTTGCTGTTGCTGTTGCTGTTGCTGTTGCTGTTGCTGTTGCTGTTGCTGTTGCTGTTGCTGTTGCTGTTGCTGTTGCTGTTGCTGTTGCTGTTGCTGTTGCTGTTGCTGTTGCGCTGTTGCTGTTGCCCTACTGCCGTTGCCGTACTACGCGCTCTGCCATGCCGCCGCTCTCCCTCCGCCGCGCACCTACACCCTCCACGCGTTACCGCCGAAATCGCAAGCAAGACGCCCCGCTCACCGCGCCGCCGTGCGCCTCCCGCCACTAGCCAAACACCCGTTCCCACAAGCGCAGCACCGCCGCGCGCTCGGTAGCAACGCTCGCGGGGTCCACTCGCGCGGTCTCCATGCCGTCCAGCCGCAGCTTGTGCTGCAAGCGCCGATAGGTCCGGTACGCCGCCCCCACTTCGTCAGCTTCCGCCTCGCTCATCAACCCAAGCCGCGACATCTTGCGCAGCAGCGTGATGTTGCCGGTATTGCTAATCAGTTCGGGCGCTTGCGCGGCGTGCAGCAGCACCCAGTACTGCACCGTGAACTCGATATCGACCATGCCGCCGCGGTCGTGTTTCAAATCAAATAACGCGCTGCGGTTCGGATGCCCTGCGGCTACCTTGGCCCGCATCTCCACGATGTCGCGCGCCAGCGCGGCAGCTTCGCGTGGCATCGTCAGCACCTGCTCGCGGATCGTTTCGAATTTCGCGCCGATCTGTGCGTCGCCCGCGCAGTAGCGGGCTCGTGACAACGCCTGGTGCTCCCAGACCCAAGCCGTGTTCGCGGCATCGCCTTCGCGTAGCTGGTAGCGGCGAAACGCGTCCAGATCCGTCACCAGCAAGCCCGATTCGCCGTTCGGCCGCAAACGCAAATCGATGTCGAACAGCGAGCCAGCCCCGGTTGCCGTCGTGAGCCAGGTAATCAGCCGCCGGGTGAACAGCGCATAAGCCTCGGCGGCGGCTTCGTCAGCATCGTCGTACAGAAAAATCAGGTCGAGATCCGACGCGTAGCCTAGCTCCTTGCCCCCCAATTTGCCGTATGCAATCACGGCAAAACGCGGCACGTCGCGGTGCCGTTTGGCGAAGTGATGCCAGACTGCTTCGAGCGTCACGTCCAGCACCGCATCAGCCAGCGCGGAAAGCTGGTCGCTCACGTGCTCCACGCTTAACTTGCCGGCCAGATCAATCAGCAGGATGCGGAATACCTCGGCGTGATGTGCATGCCGCAGCAGGTCCATCTGCTGCTCAACGCCGTCCGTTGCAGCCAGCCTGCGCCGCAGCGATGCCCTGAATTCAGTCCAGTCGAACGGGCTGGCAATGGCCTCGTCATCCAGCAGTTCATCCAGCAATTGCGGATGGCGAATCAAGTAGCCCGCAGCCCAGCGCGAGGCACCCAGCACGGACAGCACGCGATGCAGCGCCACTGGGTATTCGGTCAACAACGCCAGATAAGCGCCGCGCCGGCTCACCGCTTCGAGCAGGTCAAAGCAGCGCGCCACCACGTCGCCGCGCCGCTCACGCGGCTCCAGCGTGCGTGCGGCTTCCAGTGCGCGTTGCGCCACGCAGTCGAAACGTTGGCGGCTGCGCTCTGCCAGCCCGGCATAACGTGCCGATTGCCACACCCCGCGCAAGCGCGCCAGCAACGCGCCGGGTTGCTCAATCCCAAGCGCCTGCAACTGCGCGTGCAACGCGTCGTCGGCGCTGTCGTCGTCGAGCGCGCTGCTCCAGAGCCACGCGGCGGGGCTATCGTCCGGCACGCCGCAGCCGTTCTGGCCATTCACCTTGTCGGCAAAAATCTGGTCGAACTGGTGTTCCACCTGCTCGCGGTAAAGATCAAGTTGCGCCATCAGCGCCGGGTAGCTGTCGAACCCCATGACCCGTGCCAGACAGGCCCGCTCTTCAGCATCGACCGGCATCGCGTGGGTTTGTGCGTCGTTGCGGTATTGCAAGCGGTGCTCCAGGCGGCGCAAGAAGCGATAGGCCTGTGTCAGCGTGGCGCACACCGCTGGGTCGATCAGCGCCTGGTCTGCCGCATGCTGTAGCACCGCTAACGTCGGCTTCACACGAAAACCCGCGTCCTGCCCGCCGCGGATCAGTTGAAACACCTGCGCGCTGAATTCGATTTCGCGGATACCGCCCCGGCCCAGCTTGATGTCATCGGCTTTGTCAGGACGCATTGACGCGCGGCGCTGGGCTTCCTGACGAATCTGCACATGCAGCGCGCGAATCGCATCAATCACGCCGAAATCGAGGTAACGGCGGTAAACGAACGGCGTCACGATGGCCTCAAGCTGCTGCGCGAGCCGCTGTGCGGCCGCACTGGTGGGCTCTGACACCAGCCGGCCCTTGATCCACGCGTAACGCTCCCACTCGCGGCCCTGCACGTAGAAATACTCTTCGAGCATGCCGAGGCTGCAAACCAATGGCCCCGCATCGCCGTTGGGCCGCAGCCGCATATCAACGCGAAACACATAACCATCGGCGCTCAGTTCCGCCAGCACGCCAATCAGACGCTTGCCCAGCCGGGTGAAATATTCCTGCACCGGAAGCGCCGCGCGCTGGCCACCGGTGGTGTCGCCGTCATCTTCATAGATAAAGATCAAGTCGATATCGGACGACACATTCAGTTCGCGCCCGCCCAGCTTGCCCATGCCAACCACCCCTAGCACCAGCTTTTCCCCCTGGGGCCCGCGCGGCTCGCCATACAGCACCTCCAGTTCAGCCGACAGCACGGCCAGCGCGCGCTGGAGCGCAATTTCGGCCAGATCAGTCATCGTGCCAGTGACTTCCGCGACATCGGCAGTGCCAGCCAGATCGCGCTCCATCACCGCGCAAAACACTTCCGTGCGCCATTGGCGCAGTGCTTTTTTCAAGCGCTCTTCACCCAGCGCTGCCCCTGATGCTCCACCCAGCGCCTCGCACAACGCGTCGAAGCGGGCTTCAAGACGCTCCCGTGTCAGGGGCTCTGCCGCAAGGGCAGCAATCTGTTCAGCCAGTGCCGGGCGGGCAGTCAGCGCACGCTGGGCGTACTGCGAATAGCGGGCACTCAAAAGGGTGTGGTCAGTCATCGAAAGTCGGGCTCGGAAGGGAGGCTGGATGGGTCGCGGGAGAGGGCGCGGGAGGGTGTCTGAATTGCTGTTGCATGAGCCGGAGCAAGGCTTGTACCAAGGCCCAGCAAGGGCTCTGCCGAGCGGCAGGAGCGGGGAAGCCATGTGTTACATTCCACCGCTAAACCGCAAAACTACCACACCCATTCGCGCCGCCGCATGTCCGAGCGAACCCCCTCCGCCGACCCGCCTCCTGCCCAGAATCCGCAGCGCAGCCGCCCTGGCGACCACGCGCTACTACGCCATACGCTTCGGCTGGCACTGTGCTTCGCTATCCTGCTTTATTTCCTCGCTGCCGGACTTTTTCTGGGGCTGCGCTACGGCGTCCTGCCACGCATCGACGCATTGCGCCCGCGCATCGAGGCCATCGTCTCGGACAAACTCCATGCGCAAGTCACCATCGGCCGGCTCACCCCACGCTGGAGTGGTTTCCAGCCTGGCCTTGAGCTCACCGAGCTCACCATCCGCGAGCGCAACGGGCAAGTCGGGCTACGCATTCCGCATGCCAGCGCGACGCTGTCATGGAAGTCGCTCTGGCACTTCACTCCGCTGCTTTCCAGCCTGATCGTCGATCAACCCGATCTGCTGATAGCTCGTGCCAGCGACGGCACGCTGTCGGTCGCAGGCGTGCCGATGCAAGGTGCCCACAGCAACGACAACGCCTTCACCACCTGGCTGCTGCGTCAGCAAGCAATCGTGCTGCGTGGCGGCACGCTGCGCTGGCGCGACGCACGGCATGCAGCACCCGAACTGACGCTCCGCGACCTCCGTCTGGCGGTCCTGAACGACGGCACGGACCACCGGCTCGCGCTCCAGGTATCACCCGATGGCACCTTGCTGCATGGCCCGCTGGATTTTCGCGTGCGCTTTAGTCATGCGCGCCTCGCGGCTACCGGCAAACCCGGCAACTGGCGTGGCGAAGCCTATATGGCAACCGGCCCGGTCGATCTGCCGGCGCTGGCGCAACGGGTCAAGCTGCCGATCGAGATTTTTGCCGGGCGGGTCGACAACACCATCTGGTTCGACTTTGCCGATGGCCGTCTAACCTCAGCCAGCGGCAAGCTGAGCGGCGCTGAAATCGCCTTGCGCGTGCGCGCGACCCAACCACGCCTGAACGTGCCAGCCGCACGCTTTCGCTGGGCGCTCGCCATCGAGCCCAACGACTACACCTTGCAGTTGCACCGTCTGCGCGCCGAACTCGGACAAGCACCGCTGGCAGATGGCACGCCCCTCACCCGCACCCTGGCGCTCAATACGTTTACCGGGCGCTACCGCGCCGCGGCGCAGCAACACGGCCTGCTGCTGAGCGTCAACGGCGACCGCGTCGATCTAGGCATCCTCGCTGAATTCAGCCGCGCGCTGCCGCTACCGCAGCGTTTTCTGAACGAACTGGTGCGCTTCGATCCACGCGGGCTGGTGGCCAATTACGTGATGTCCGTTGAACGTGCCGCACCCGACTCCGGCAATGCCACCGGTGAGCATGTAACCAGCGGCGACACCGAAGCCCTGCTGCATTACCGGCTCAAGGCGGATCTCCAGGGGATCAGCATGGCCGCTCAAGAACCACCACCGGGGCTGACCGCACATAACCACCCCCGCGCCGGGCTGCCTGGCTTCGAAAACCTGTGGGGCACCATCGACGCCGACGAAACCCATGGCGCCGTCGCGCTCGATACGGCACAAGGTGCGCTCACGCTGCCGGGGGTATTCGACGACCCTCATCTAAGCTTCGACCGGCTGCAAGGCCGCGCCCAATGGACCATCGGCCCCACCGCAACAGGCCAGCCGCACAAGGCATTCACGCTCAGCGTGCCAACCTTCAGCGTGGCCAACCCGGATGCCGCCGCGACGCTCAGCGCCAGCTACAGCAATCCCGGTCATGGACGTGGCTCACTCGACTTGAAAGCGCGTTTCGAGCGTGCCCAGGTCAAGCGCATCGTGCGTTATTTGCCAACCAGCATCAGCGAGCATCTGCGGCAGTATCTCGGCCACGGCCTGCAGGCGGGGGTCTCACACGGCGCGACGATTGAAGTGCGCGGCAATCTGGACAAATTCCCGTATACCCATGAGCCGAAAACGGGCGTATTCCAGATCAGTGCACCGTTCCGTGGCGGCAAGTTCGATCCGTCGCCCTATCCGCCGCAGAAGATGAAGGACGGCACGCCGAATCTCTGGCCCGCGCTGGAGGGCATCGACGGCACCTTCACGCTGCAGCAGAACCTGCTGCGGCTCGATGTCAGCCGCGGTCATTACCGGCGGGTGGTATTCAGCGGGGTCAAGGGCGGAATCGACGATTTAGGCTCACTGACGTCGAGCTTCATCATCTCCGGCGCGGCCAATGGCCCGCTGGCCGACATGCTGGATTACGTCGATCAAAGCGCGCTTGGCGGCATGACGCGGCACGTCAGCAACCGTCTGCACGCGGAGGGTCCGGCTACGCTCAAGCTCAAACTGACTGTGCCGCACACACCTCACCCCCATCCGGCAGTGGAAGGCTCGCTGGCGTTTGAACGTAACCAGCTCACGCTGAATGGCATGCCGCCACTATCGCAACTGAATGGCGTGCTGCATTTCAGCAGCCACACCGCGCATGCTGAGCAACTGCGCGGCCGCTTCATGGGCGGTGAGGTGCGCGCCAGCGGAGATCTACAGGAAAACGGCCATTACGCGTTTGACGTCTCAGGGCAGATGGCGCTTGATGCCGCTCAGCGTCTTGAGCTTTATCCCCCAGCGGCCCAACTGCTCAAGCATGTGCGCGGCAACGCGCCCTATCGCCTCAGCCTGAGCGGTGCCCGAGGCGGCCTGCCTGTCGTCAATGCCCAAGCCGATCTCACCGGTTTGGCACTGGCCTTCCCAGCCCCCTTCAACAAACCCGCGGGCACACCGATGCCACTGCGCCTTGCGTTCCAGCCTGCCGCATCCGCTGCATCCACCATAGCGGGCACCGCAAGTTCAGCGGGCGCAGACACCCGCCTGCACCGCGCAGATTTAACCTTCGGCCCGCTCACCGCGTCGTACCTGCTGCGGCGCACAGCAGCAGCACAAGCACCATTCAGCGTGGTAAGCGGGGCGATTGGCCTGAACCGGCCGGTCGAGCTACCCGCGGCTGGCGTCACCGCCACGGCCGATATCAGCACGCTCGATGCCGACGCCTGGCGCACGCTCGCCGCCGAGATCCGCCCCGCCAGCGCCACGGCCGGGCCAAAGTCTGCGGCATTCTCCGCGTCGAATTTCAGCAGCAGCACGCTCACACCGTTCTTGCCGAACCAGTTCGCCATCCACATCGGCAACCTGACCTTGCTCAAGCGCCACTGGGACAGCGTGGTCATTGGCGCATCGCGCTCCGAAGACAAATGGCAAGCCAATATCGTTTCGAACCAGGTGTCAGGACACGTCGCATGGCTGCCAGGTGCCCAGCAGAATTCGCCCGGCACGCTCCAGGCGCGCTTCGCGCGGCTGGTGATTCCGTCAGCCAGCGAGAACGACCTGCTGGGCCAGGCTATCGCCGCGCCCGCGCAGAACATGCCGTCGATTGATCTGGTGGTCAACGAGCTGATCGTGCGCGACCGCCCCGTCGGCCAGCTGCGCGTGGACGCGCACAACGTCGAGGAAGACGGCGTGCCGATCTGGCGTCTGGATTCGCTCGAAATCATCAACCCCGCCGCCCAGCTAAGCGCCACCGGCAACTGGCGCACTGCGCGCCGCTTCGGCAAGCAGATCGACGAGGACACGCCACGGCGCTCAGTATTCGATTTCAAACTCGATATCAAGGACGCTGGCTCGCTGTTACAGCAAGCCGGACTGCCGCACACCATCAAGGCCGGAGCCGGCACGCTGACGGGCAAGGTCGGCTGGCGCGGCGGGCCGACCACGGTCGATTACCCGAGCCTTGGAGGCCATCTGGCGCTCGACTTGCGTCACGGTGAAATTCTCAAGGTCGACCCTGGCGTGGCCAAACTACTGGGCGTGCTGAGCCTGCAAAGCCTCACGCGCTTGCTGAGCACGCTCAGCTTCCGCGACGTGATCGGCGAAGGCCTGCCGTTTGAACACGTATCGGGCACCGGCACCATTCGCAACGGCGTCGGCCGCACTGACGATTTCGAATTGGTGACGGCCCCCGCTCGCGCTGACCTGCAAGGTTCAGTCGACCTCGCGCACGAAACCCAGGACCTGCGGGCCCATATCGTGCCGACGCTAAGCGCAGGGGCCGCCGTGGTAGCCGTGACGGTCATTAACCCTCTGCTTGGCCTGGGCGCGCTAGCGGCCGATCTGGCGCTGACGCAATCTATTGCTGTGGCCTTCGCCCAGAACTACGCGATTACCGGCTCGTGGTCGAAACCGCACATTGAGCGGGTCCACGGCGATCACGGTAAGATGAGCCGCATGCCAGCAACGGCCACAGAGGCGGAGTAAAAGGCTTGGCAACACGCCGCTCCCGCCTCTCTCGACAGCCTTGCTGGCTTTTTCTGGTTGTGCCGCATCCCGCATCCCAGGCCTCATATTCCGCGCGGCTCGCGTGCTTTTTTGTGACCTTGGTGCCATTCTCTTGCCACCTTTTCGCCCGGAGTCTTCCGCCCACTCATGAGCGACTCACACGCCACTGCGCCCCTCCCCTCAGCGCTCCTCAGCCCAACCTGCCGCGTGGCCGCGCTGCAAATGGTGAGCACCCCCGATCTCGAACGCAATCTGGCAGATGCCGGGCACCTGATCGCCGAAGCTGCCGCCGCAGGCGCGCAACTGGTGCTGCTGCCCGAATATTTCTGTTTCATGGGGCAGCACGAAAGCGACAAGCTCGCGTTGCGTGAAACCTGGCGCGACGGCCCAATTCAACGTTTTCTCGCTGATGCCGCGCAGCGTCACAAGCTCTGGATCATTGGCGGCACCTTGCCGCTCACCGCCCCCGACACCTCACGTGTACTCAACAGCACGCTGGTTTTCGACCCGCAGGGCAACGAAGTCGTCCGGTACGACAAAATTCACCTGTTCAGCTTTGAAAAAGGGGATGAATCGTTTGATGAAGCCCGCACGATCAGCCCTGGCCATGCAATCCAGACCTTCGATGCCCCGTTTGGCCGAGTCGGGCTATCGGTCTGCTACGATCTGCGCTTTCCCGAGCAGTACCGGCGTATGGGCGACTGCGCGCTGATCGTCGTGCCATCGGCCTTCACGCACACCACTGGCCGCGCGCACTGGGAAACCCTGCTACGCGCCCGCGCCATCGAAAACCAGTGTTACGTGCTGGCCGCCGCACAAGGCGGCAAGCACGAAAATGGCCGCCGCACCTGGGGGCACAGCATGCTGATCGACCCATGGGGCCAAATTCTGGCGGTGCGCGCCGAGGGCGCAGGGGTGGTCAGCGGCGAGCTTGAGCTGGCGCGCATCAGCGAAGTCCGGCAAAGCCTGCCCGCCTGGCGTCACCGAGTGCTGGACTGATGCCACTGCAACCGCCATACAGCCTCCAATGCGGCCCCCGATGCAGCCCTACCTAACAAACACCGGTATTGAAAGCCTCGCGTGCCACACCCATGTACCGGCAAACGCCGCCCCACTCCCAATCCTGAATTGACACAACACTACTGCGCATGAATCTCATCGAACCCGGCATCCGAAATCTCGCAACCGCCAAAGACGTGTTACTCACGCCCTACGGCCTCGACGAAGCGCTGCTGCTGCGCACACTCGCCGACATCTTCACGCATCGGGTCGATTACGCGGACCTGTACTTCCAGACCACCCGCAGCGAGGCCTGGAGCCTCGAAGAAGGCATCGTCAAATCAGGCAGCTTCAGCATTGACCAGGGCGTTGGCGTGCGCGCGGTATCCGGCGACCGGACCGCGTTTGCTTATTCAGATGATCTATCCCCTGAAGCCATTCATCAGGCAGCCCTCGCCACGCGTTCCATTGCCCGCGCAGGCGGCGGCAGACAAAAAATCAAGGTTGCCAGCGCACTCAAAGGAATTGCCGGACGCGACCTGTATCTGCCATCCGACCCGCTGCATTCGCTCGACGCCACCGCCAAGGTCAAGTTGCTCGAGCGCATTGAACAAATGGCGCGTGGCCGTGATCCACGCATCACTCAGGTCATGGCAGGTCTCGCTGGCGAATACGACGTGGTGCTGGTTGCGCGCAGCGATGGCGCGCTGGCAGCCGATATCCGCCCGCTGGTGCGGGTCTCGGTCACCGTGATCGCCGAACACAATGGCCGCCGCGAAATCGGCAGCGGCGGCGGCGGCGGACGTTTCGATTACGGCTACTTCACGGACGAAGTGCTGTCACGCTATGTCGACGACGCCGTGCATGCGGCACTGGTCAACCTCGATGCCCGTCCGGCACCCGCTGGTGCGATGACGGTCGTGCTCGGGCCAGGCTGGCCTGGCGTGCTGCTGCACGAGGCGATTGGCCACGGCCTGGAAGGCGATTTCAACCGTAAGGGGTCTTCAGCATTTGCTGGGCAAATTGGTGAACGAGTCGCGGCTAAAGGCGTCACCGTGGTGGATGACGGCACACTGCCAAACCGGCGCGGCTCGTTGAACATCGACGACGAAGGCAATCCGACGCAATGCACCACACTGATTGAAGACGGCATCCTGAAAGGCTATATCCAGGACACGCTCAACGCCCGCCTGATGAAAATGCCGGTCACCGGCAACGCGCGCCGCGAATCCTATGCCGCGCTGCCCATGCCACGCATGACCAACACCTACATGCTGAACGGCGACAAAGACCCGCAAGAAATCCTCGCTTCGGTCAAAAACGGACTGTATGCGGTGAACTTCGGGGGGGGCAGGTGGATATTACGAACGGCAAGTTCGTGTTCTCGGCATCCGAGGCTTACATGATCGAAAACGGCAAGATCACTTACCCGGTCAAGGGCGCAACGCTGATCGGCAGTGGGCCGGAGTCGCTCAAGTACGTCAGCATGATCGGCAATGACATGGCACTCGATAGCGGTGTCGGCGTGTGCGGCAAGGAAGGGCAAAGCGTGCCGGTCGGCGTGGGCCAGCCCACCTTGCGCATCGACAAAATGACCGTTGGCGGCACCGCCTGATCCGCCAAGAACCTCACAATTTCAGCAAAATCAGACCAATTTTTGCGGATAATCCGCATATTTACCTGCGCAGCCTTGCAAGACAAGCCTGCGCAGGTTATAAAGCCACTCATCTTGTTTGTGCCAGCCATTACGCTTACCAACCGCCACCATGTCCGCCAAATTTTATTTTTATTTTTTCTGGCATCTCTTGCCGCTGGCGGATCGAGAGAGGTGTTAGCGCGTATCAAACACCCACATTTTCGAAAAACCGCCAGCCTGTCTGGCGGTTTTTTTTCGTCCAGCGCAGCACTCGCTCACGACCCTTTACCGCCATCTGCATTTTGTCCGCTCCGCCCCACCGCTTTCCGGGCCAGTGCGAACCTGCTAAATCTGCTTCCAGGAGAACGACATGCCCCCGCATAACACCGACGACGTCCGTATTCGAGAACTGAAAGAACTGACCCCACCGGCCCATCTGATCCGTGAATTTGCCTGCAATGAGACCGTCTCCGACCTGATCTACCATTCGCGCGAAGCCATGCACCGCATTCTGCATGGGATGGAAGACCGGCTGATCGTCATCATCGGCCCCTGCTCGATTCACGACACCAAAGCCGCGCTCGAATACGCCCACAAGCTCGTTGAACAACGCAAGCGTTTTGCCGGTGAGCTCGAAATCGTGATGCGGGTGTATTTCGAAAAACCCCGGACCACCGTGGGCTGGAAAGGCCTGATTAACGATCCGCACCTCGACAACAGCTTCAAGATCAACGACGGCCTGCGCACCGCCCGTGAGTTGCTGCTGCGTATCAACGAACTAGGCCTGCCAGCCGGTACCGAATATCTCGACATGATTAGCCCGCAATACATCGCGGATCTGATTTCGTGGGGCGCGATCGGTGCCCGCACCACCGAATCGCAGGTACACCGCGAACTCGCCTCAGGCTTGTCCTGCCCGGTCGGCTTCAAAAACGGCACGGATGGCAACGTCAAGATCGCCGTCGATGCAATCAAAGCCGCATCCCAGCCTCATCATTTTCTTTCCGTCACAAAGGGTGGCCATTCAGCCATCGTCTCGACGGCGGGCAATGAAGACTGTCACATCATCCTGCGCGGCGGCAAAACGCCCAACTACGATGCCGACAGTGTTGACGCCGCTTGCGCCGACATCAGCAAAGCCGGGCTCGCGGCTCGCCTGATGGTCGATGCCAGCCACGCGAATAGTTCTAAAAAACACCAGAACCAGATCCCTGTTTGCGCCGATCTTGGCCGCCAGATCGCAGGCGGCGACAGCCGCATTGTCGGCGTCATGATCGAGTCTCATCTGGTGGAAGGCCGCCAGGACTTGCAGGAAGACAGCCCGCTGACCTACGGCCAGAGCATCACCGACGCCTGCATCGGCTGGGATGAAAGCGTGAAGGTACTGGAAGACCTGGCTCAGGCGGTCAAGCAACGGCGCATGCGCGCCTCTGGCGGTAACTAGCCCGCGCCAGCCATTGTTTGAACGTCTGCCTGAAGACCAGGCGCGACGCACCTGAACCGCTGAATCGAATGCCCCCCAGAAGCTGGACATCCGTCCTGATTTCTGGGGGGCAATTTATTTCGGAATCCATCGCTATAGCCAGCCAGCCGAATAGCGCACCTGCAAGCCCCCCAGTACCTTTGATGGCATGAGGCAGCGTCGTCAGACCACCTCAAGGACGTATCAGGAGACTTGACCACATCCGAATACGCGTATACCATTTTGTACATGCAGGTGTTTATGGACCATGAAAAAGAAGTTCGCTGGCTGGGCTCCAGCTACCGTGACCTACTCGCATTTCCCGACGAACCGCGCCGTGAAGCAGGCTTCCAGCTCAGCAAGATTCAGGCTGGTCTCGATCCCGACGACTGGAAACCTTTTCATGCTGCGGGCCCCGGCACCCGCGAAATTCGCATCCGTGAAAGCCCCGGCATCTTCCGGGTCATCTACGTCGCCAAATTTGTGGAAGCAGTGTATGTCCTGCACTGCTTTCAGAAAAAAACCCAAACCACCAGCAAGCAGGACAAAGACATTGCCGAAGCGCGTTATCGCGCAATCATCAACCACTTCAAAGGATAGTCATGACCATCGACACTCAGATCCGTCACGTCACCAAACCCGGTGCCAATCTTTTCCTCGAACTCGGCTTCTCTCCGGAAGAAGCCGCCCGCCTCCACGCCGCATCGCAAAAACAGATCAACGACACTCGCGTCCTGAAAGAGCAACTGATGACCGAGCTCACCAGTTGGATCGAGCAACACCATCTGAAGCAGTCTGAAGCCGCAGAGATTCTGATCGTGTCTCGTCCCCGCGTCTCCGACATCGTGAACAAGAAAACCACCAAATTCACCATCGACACCCTCGTCCAAATGCTCAGCCGGATCGGCAAACCCGTCACGCTGACCGTCGGCTAAGTGCATGCACGCCTGAATTCATCGGCATGCCCGACACTTATTTCACCGAACGTTCGTGGTGCCATAGCACGTCGTGGCCCCCACTACTCCGGTTCAACACCCGCGCCAGCACAAACAGCAAATCGGACAACCGGTTCACATACTGGCGCGGCATTGCATTTAGTGTTTCAGCTTGCTCAAGCGCCACAATCGTGCGTTCAGCCCTGCGGCATACGGTCCGGCAGACATGAGCGAGCGCGGCGGCGCGCGAGCCGCCTGGCAAAATAAATTCTTTTAGCGCGGGCAGCGTCGCGTTGTAATCGGCCAGCCAGCCGTCAAGACGTGCCAGATGTGGCAGCCCCAGCATCGTATGGCCCGGAATACACAATTCACCGCCCAGATCGAACAGGTCGTGCTGCACAGCAATCAACGCGGCGCGCACATCGTCTGGCATCGCTTCACACAGCAGCACGCCAATGTGCGAGTTCAACTCATCAACATCGCCTATCGCCGTAATGCGCGTGCTGTCTTTACGCACGCGGCGGCCATCGCCCAAGCCGGTCGTGCCATCGTCACCGGTGCGAGTCGAAATCTTGCTCAAGCGGTTGCCCATGATGTCTCCATGTCTGTATTACGTCGGTTATGGTTGCCCCGGGTTGCCCGGGCTCGCCTATCAAATAGCGCCAGATACTCTGTGATGCTTCAGTGATGCCCCATCGCCGCCCGTTCCAGCTTCTTCGCGTCTTTCAGCGCAAAGCACAAACGCGCAACAGGCAAACAACCCGGCCAAGGCACAGAAAAGCCGCCGCCATTATAGGTTTGGGCCCGCTGACACCTTCGTCCAGCAAGGGATCGGCGTAAAATGGCCGACACTTCACACCCACGTGCTAATCACACTGCGCCATCAGGAGAACTGCGTGAATCACTTTGCGCCGCCCGTATCCACACGCCGTCCTTTCCCCGCTGAACTCTTCACCCAGCTTCAAGCCGCGTTCGGTGAACGCGTATCAACCGCACAAGCGGTGCGCGCCCATCATGGCCGCGACGAATCGCCCTTCGAGCCGCAACTGCCCGATGCCGTCGTATTCGCCCACAACACGGCTGAAGTGCAAACCGTCGTCAAACTGTGCGGCCAGCATGCCGTGCCCATCATTGCGTATGGCAGCGGCTCGTCGCTAGAAGGGCACTTGCTGGCCGTGCAAGGTGGCGTCTCGATTGATCTCTCAGAAATGAACCAGGTGTTGTCGATCAATGCCGAAGACCTCACTGTTACCGTCGAACCCGGCATCTCACGCAAGCAGCTCAACGAAGCACTACGTGATACCGGCCTGTTCTTCCCCATTGATCCAGGCGCGGATGCCAGCATCGGCGGCATGACCGCAACACGCGCCTCGGGCACCAATGCCGTGCGCTACGGCACCATGCGCGAAAACGTGCTGGGCTTAAGTGCGGTGCTTGCTGACGGCACACTCATCAAAACCGGCACCCGCGCACGCAAATCATCGGCGGGCTACGACCTGACGCGGCTTTTCGTCGGCTCGGAAGGCACGCTGGGCATCATCACCGAAATCACGCTGCGGCTCTATCCGCAACCCGAGGCGATCTCGGCTGCGGCCTGCACTTTCCCCTCAATGAGCGACGCGGTGCGCGCCGTCATCGAAACCATTCAGATCGGCGTGCCGGTGGCCCGGGTCGAATTCGTCGATGCGCTGGCGATTCGCGCCATCAACCGTCATTCAAACCTGACGCTGCGCGAAGCACCTACGCTGTTCTTTGAATTCCATGGCACTCAGGCGGGCGTGCAAGAGCAAGCCGAACTGGTGCAGGAAATCGCTGCGCAAAACGCTGGCGAAGGATTCGAATGGGCCACCCGCCCGGAAGATCGCAGCCGCCTGTGGAATGCTCGTCACAGCGCTTACTTCGCCATGCTGCAACTCAAGCCTGGCTGCCGTGCCGTCACCACGGATGTCTGCGTGCCCATTTCCCGGCTGGCGCAATGCGTGGCCGACACCGAAGCCGATTTGCAGACGTCAACCCTTCCCTGCCCGATCGTCGGTCACGTCGGTGATGGCAATTTTCACGTGGCCATCCTGATAGACCCGGACATTCCTGAGGAACGCGTCGAAGCTGAGCGCCTGAACCATCGCATCGTCCAGCGCGCCATCCAGATGGACGGCACCTGCACGGGCGAGCACGGCATCGGCCTGCACAAGATGAGCTTCATGCTGGAAGAACATGGCCCAGCGGCAGTGGCCACCATGCGCGCCATCAAACAGGCACTCGATCCAGACAACCTGATGAACCCCGGCAAGATTTTTTCGTGGGCAGCCTAGCCACGCCCCACCGGCCAGTACACGCGGCTTGAGCCGCACGTCCGGATGCAGGAGGAGACCTCGATGAATGCCCCCGCCGATCTCTCGGCCCATGCGTTGTTCCAACGTCAGCGCGAAGTCGTCCAGGCGCTGATGGCGGTGCTGCCCAACCATTGCCTGCTATACCGCGAAGAAGACACCGTCGCTTACGACTGCGATGGTCTGAGCGCCTACCGCTGCTTGCCGCTGGCCGTCGCGCTGCCGGAAACCGAATCGCAGGTTCAGCGCATCGTCCAGATTTGCCGCCGGCTTGAAGTGCCCATCGTGCCGCGCGGCGCGGGCACAGGGCTGTCCGGTGGCGCGATGCCAATCAGGCATGGCGTCGTGGTCTCGCTCTCGCGCCTGCGCAAAATCCTCGGCGTCGACTCCTACGCCCGCACCGCGACGCTACAGCCGGGCGTGCGCAACCTCGCCATCTCTGAAGCCGCCGCACCTTATGGGCTGTACTACGCGCCCGACCCGTCATCACAAATCGCCTGCACCATCGGCGGCAACATCGCGGAAAACTCTGGCGGCGTACATTGCCTGAAATACGGCCTCACGGTACACAACGTGCTGCGTGTACGGGCCATCACGATGGACGGCGATATCGTCGAATTCGGCTCGCTCGCCCCGGATGCGCCGGGGCTCGATCTGCTCGCCGTCCTGATTGGCAGTGAAGGCATGTTTGCCATCGTCACCGAAGTCACCGTCAAGCTGATTCCTCGGCCACAAACGGCTCAGGTCATCATGGCCAGTTTCAGCGATGTGATCCAGGGCGGCGATGCGGTGGCAGGAATCATCGCGGCCGGCATTATTCCTGCAGGGCTGGAGATGATGGACCGCGCGGCGATACACGCCGTCGAAGAATTTATTCACGCGGGGTACGACCTGGACGCCTCGGCAATTTTGCTATGCGAATCAGATGGCACGGCGGAAGAAGTGGCCGACGAAATCATCCGGATGAGCACCGTGCTGCGTGAGTTCGGTGCCACACGAATCCAGATTTCACGCTCCGAAACCGAACGGCTGCGGTTTTGGTCTGGACGTAAAAATGCCTTCCCGGCTGCAGGACGGCTGGCACCTGACTACTACTGCATGGATGGCACAGTGCCACGCCGCAGTATTGGCTCGCTGCTGGCGCGCATTGAGGCGATGGAAACCCGCTATGCGCTGCGCTGCATCAATGTGTTCCACGCGGGCGATGGCAACATGCATCCGCTGATTCTGTTCAATGGCAACGATCTCGACGAATGGCACCGCGCAGAAGCCTTCGGTGCGGACATTCTGGAAAGCTGCGTCGAACTGGGCGGCACCATTACGGGCGAGCACGGCGTTGGCATCGAAAAAATCCGTTCGATGTGCGTGCAGTTTTCGCCAGAAGAACGCGATGCGTTCCATGCAGTAAAGCGCGCGTTTGATGCGCCCGGCCTGCTCAACCCGGACAAAGGTATTCCGAGCCGTGCGCGCTGCGCCGAATACGGCAAGATGCACGTGCGCGGCGGCCTGTTGCCGCATCCTGATTTGCCACGGTTCTAGCGCGAACGTTAGCGCCAGCAATGCACCTCCAGGCACAGCAAAACCCGCTCCAGATATCGAAGGCTGTGGGTCTGCGCTGAGTTACTGGCCTGGCGCGGCCAGCTACAATCGGCCGAAACACCAACAATCCGAGACACCATGCAAGACGATGAGACTGTCGCCGTTTGGGCCGAACAAATCCGTTCAGCCAGCCACGAAGGGCGCGCGCTGCGCTTTCGCGGCGGCGGCACAAAAGACTGGTACGGCGAAACACTTGAAGGTGAGATCCTCGACACCCGCGCCCATCATGGCATCCTGGCCTACGACCCGGCAGAGCTCGTGATCACCGCGCGGGCCGGCACACTCCTTGCCGAAATCGAAGCCACGCTCGCCGGACACGGCCAAATGCTGGCGTTCGAGCCGCCGCATTTCGGCACTCAAGCCACGCTGGGCGGCTGCATTGCGGCAGGGCTCGCAGGGCCGCGCCGCCAGGCATCAGGCGCACCACGCGATTTCGTGCTGGGCGCGGCCGTTATGAATGGCCACGGCCAGACACTGCATTTCGGTGGCCAGGTGGTGAAAAATGTGGCGGGCTATGACGTTTCGCGCCTGCTTGCCGGGTCGCTTGGCACGCTAGGGCTGATTGTGTCGCTATCACTCAAGGTGCTGCCCCAGGCCAAAGCTGAAACCACTCTGAAATTCGACATGAATGGCACCGACGCGGTGCGCAAGCTCAACGAGTGGGGCGGCCGGCCATTGCCTATCAGCGCCAGCGCCTGGCGCGATGGCACGCTCGCGCTCCGCCTGAGCGGTGCCGAAGCCGCCGTGAAAGCCGCCCGCACCACGCTAGGCGGCGAAGTCGTTGATGCAGTCGAAGCCGCGCGGTTCTGGATTAGCCTGCGTGAACAAACCGATCCGTTTTTTACGCTTATCGAGCCCAATGCGGCGCTATGGCGTCTGGCCTTGCCCTCCGTTACCGAGCCGCTGCAATTGCCTGGCGCGCAGTTAATGGAATGGGGTGGCAGCCAGCGCTGGTGGATCACCGATACCGATGCCCAGACCGTGCGCATGAGCGCGAAACAAGCAGGTGGCCACGCCACGCTGTTTCGTTGCGGCCCCCGCTACGACCGGGCGGCTGGCGTATTTACCCCGCTTTCAGCACCGCTGATGAAGATTCATCGCGGCCTGAAAAGCGTTTTCGACCCGGCGCGTATTTTTAATCGCGGCCGCCTCTACCCCGACTTCTGAGCGCGCGATGCAAACCAGTCTGGCGGACTTTATTCGCAACACTCCCGATGGCATCGAAGCCGATGCCATCTTGCGCAAATGCGTCCATTGCGGCTTTTGCACAGCCACTTGCCCGACCTACCAGTTGCTCGGCGATGAGCTCGACAGCCCGCGCGGACGCATCTATCTCATCCGGCAAATGGTGGAAGGCGCACCAGTGACACGCAGCACCCAAATGCATCTGGACCGCTGCCTAACCTGCCGCAACTGCGAAACCACCTGCCCTTCGGGCGTGCAGTATGGACGGCTGATCGACATCGGCCGCAAGGTAGCCGCTGAAAAAATCACCCGCCCGTTCAGGCAACGGCTGCTGCACCGGATACTGGCCAGCTTCATCCCCAATAGCACGCTCTTCACGCCCGCCATGCGGCTCGCCCAGCATCTGCGCCCGCTGCTGCCCCGCAAGCTGCGCGACAAGGTGCCGTCACGCCAGCGGCCACTTGTGTGGCCCACCGGCCGGCACCCGCGCAAGATGCTGATGCTGGCCGGCTGCGTCCAGCCGGCGATGATGCCTAACGTCAATATCGCCACCGCCCGCGTGCTGGATGCGCTCGGCATCGAAACCCTGATTGCGCCAGAAGCTGGCTGCTGCGGCGCGATCCGGCTTCATCTAGGCTACCCAGACGAAGCACTCGCTGACATCCGCGCGAACATCGATGCCTGGTGGCCTTACGTCGAACAGGGCGTCGAAGCGATCGTGATGAACGCTTCGGGCTGCGGCGTCACCGTCAAGGAATACGCTTACCTGCTGCGCGACGACCCGGCCTATGCGACCAAAGCCCAGCGCATTACCGGGCTGACCCGCGATATTTCTGAAGTCCTCTCAGGCAGCGAGGCCGCACTGGCCATGCTGCGCCAGCGCCGCACCATCCACACGGTGGCGTTTCATCCGCCCTGCACGCTGCAACATGGCCAGCAGTTGCGTGGACAGATCGAACAGCTGCTGGACGCGCTTGGCGTTGAAGTGCACCTGCCCACCGATAGCCATCAGTGCTGCGGCTCAGCCGGAACTTACTCGCTGACGCAACCGGCGCTGGCTTATGCGCTGCGTGACCAGAAACTGGAACGGCTGAACGCCCACGAAGTGCAAGTCATCGTCTCAGCCAATGTGGGTTGCATCACGCACTTGCAGAGCGGCACCGCAACCCCTGTGGTTCACTGGATCGAACTCGTCGAGCATATGCTGTCGCACTAGTGGCGTCACCTCGGCCATCCGGCCAGGTGGCGGCAACAGGTAGCGTCCGTATAATTCCCCGCATTGCTCCCGTGGCACCCGTTACCTTATGTCCGATCTCCTGCGTAACCTCGATGCCGTTCAGCAACGTATCGCTCAAGCTAGCCAGCTTGCCGGGCGGGCACCCGGTTCAGTCACCCTGCTCGCGGTATCCAAAACGTTTCCGGCCGAAGCCGTCCGCGCTGCATACGAAGCTGGCCAGCGCGCATTCGGTGAAAACTACGTCCAGGAAGCGCTGCTCAAAATCGAGGCGCTAGCCGATCTGCGCGCCACACTCGAATGGCATTTCATCGGGCCCTTGCAGTCGAACAAAACCCGTGTGGTCGCTGAACATTTCGATTGGGTGCATTCCGTCGAGCGCCTGAAAATCGCCCAGCGTTTGTCGGAACAACGGCCCAGCGTCTTAGCGCCGCTCAATGTGTGTCTGCAAGTGAATGTCAGCGGTGAAGCCTCAAAAAGCGGCGTCACGCCAGACCAGGCCGCCGCGCTCGCCCATCAAATAGCCGCGCTGCCCAGGCTGCGTCTGCGCGGCCTGATGGCGATTCCCGAGGCAGCGTCTAGCAGCGCGGCCCAGCGCGCGCCGCATCACCAGTTACACGCACTCTTTGAACGACTCCGCACCGATGGCCTGGCGCTCGATACCTTATCTATGGGCATGTCGGCCGATCTCGAAGCGGCCGTGCTCGAAGGCTCCACCATCGTCCGGATCGGTACAGCGATCTTTGGCGCACGCGATTACTCTCACTGACCCTCCCGGAGCTTTCATGAAAATTGCTTTTATAGGCAGCGGCAATATGGCTGCCGCACTCATCGGCGGATTAATCAAACGCGGCGTGGCACCCGCCAGCCTGTACGCGATTGATCCAAATACGGAAGCACGCCAACGCTGTGCCGAACAATTCGGCATCGAAACCGCAGCGCAAGCAGGTCCGGCGCTGGCGTCGTTTGATGCCATCGTGCTGGCCGTGAAACCGCAGATCGTGAAAAACGTCGCCGCTGGGCTCGCCGCGCATCTCTCGGCCTCGCAACTGGTGATCAGCATCGTCGCAGGCATTCGCGCTGACGATCTGTCACGCTGGCTCAACGGCCATGCCCGTGTGGTTCGCACAATGCCGAACACCCCGGCGCTAATCGGCATGGGCATCACCGGGCTGGCCGCTACGGCTGGGGTCGAAGAGGCAGGGCGCGAGCTCGCCTCCCAGGTGCTGGGCGCAGTCGGCCAAACCGTGTGGGTCAAAGACGAAGCGCAGATCGACGCCGTGACGGCAATTTCCGGCAGCGGCCCAGCCTATGTGTTCTATTTCATCGAGGCGTTGCAGGAAGCGGCGCGGCAACTAGGCCTGGATGACGCACAAGGGCGTGCACTGGCCGTTGCCACCTTCACGGGTGCCGCGCAACTCGCGGCGCAATCCGACGAGCCAGCCAGCGTGCTGCGCGAGCGTGTCACCTCAAAGGGCGGCACCACGGCGGCGGCGCTCAATGCATTCGACGCGCAAGGGGTCAAAGACGCTATCGTGCGCGGCGCGCTGGCCGCCGATGCCCGGGCCAAAGAAATGGGAGAAGAATTCGGCCAGCAGTAAGCCCGCCGGCCGCCCCCGGGCAATCGTTCAGAAACTCGCCGCGTAATGCGCGGCGATACCGGCAAAAAGCACACCGCCCAGCCAGTTGTTATGGCGAAACGCGGCAAAACAGGCCATGCGCTCGCGCCGGTAAATCAGCTTGTAGTGCCAGGCAGCGCATCCCAGCGCCGCCGCCCAGCCCAGCCAGTAAAGCGCGCCAAACGCCAGATACACGCCAATGCCCGCATAGATCCCTAACGTCGCGGCATAACACAGCATCACGGCCAGCACATCAAAGCGGCCGAACGTCAGTGCCGACGTCCGGATACCAAGCTTGATGTCGTCGTCACGATCCACCATCGCGTACTCGGTGTCATAGGCCACTGCCCAAAATACATTGGCCAGCAGCATCACCCACGCGAGCAGCGGCACCTGGTTTTGCACCGCGGCAAAGGCCATTGGAATGCCAAAACCAAATGCGACCCCAAGCCAGGCTTGAGGAATGGCCAGAAACCGTTTGGTGAATGGGTACGAACCCGCGACGAAAAGCGCGGCAACCGACAACATTTTGGTCAGCTCATTCAGCGGCAGGATCAGCAGGAACGAAAGCAACGCGAGCCCGAGTGCCAGCGCAACGGCTTCCCATGCGTGAATCTTGCCCGAGGTCAGCGGCCGGTCGGCCGTGCGTTTGACGTGACGGTCAAAATCGCGGTCCGCGTAATCATTGATCGCGCACCCAGCCGAGCGCATCAGCACGGTGCCCAACGCGAAAATCACCAGCAGCGAAAGCGGCGGGCGGCCATGCGAAGCAATCCATAGCGCATTGAGCGTCGGCCATAAAAGCAGCAGGCTGCCAATTGGCTTGTCCATACGCACAAGACGCAAATACAGCGGGAGTCGGGCGAACATAACGGGGGAGCGGGATAGGTCGGCGGAGGAGGGCTGAAGAAAAAACAGTGCGGCTATTTTAAGAGATTACGAGCGCGTCAATGCGCTCCGCCTGCTATCTGTCTTATTGCATAAGCCGCCACGGCACAAAAAAACCCCACCACATTTGTGGTGGGCAGCTTTTCTGTCACTTGTGCTTGAGTAGCTTAGCAGCGGCTTTGACGTTGCTTTGACTTTGACCTGCGCTTCAGTACCGGCTTGCGGCAATCAGCGCAGGCCTCTGCCGATGTGCCTGACGCGACGCATTCCGGCAGAAACCCGCGCAACCGGTCAGGCCAGCATCGAGCGCAGCATCCACGCGGTTTTTTCATGCGTTTGCATACGCTGCGTCAGCAAATCGGCGGTGGGTTCGTCGTGGGCCGCGTCAACCACCGGGAAAATCTGGCGTGCGGTGCGCACAACCGATTCCTGCCCTTCCACCAGTTGCCGGATCATGTCTTCTGCAGCCGGCACACCTTCAGCCTCCGGAATCGACGACAACCGGGCAAATTCCTTGTAGCTACCTGGTGCAGCCACGCCCAGCGCACGAATACGCTCCGCAATCTGGTCAACCGCATCCGAGAGCTCCACATACTGCGTCTCGAACATCAGATGCAGCGTGTTGAACATCGGGCCCGTTACGTTCCAGTGAAAATTATGGGTTTTCAGATACAGCGTGTAGGTGTCAGCGAGAAGATGTGACAGGCCTTCTGCGATCTTCTTGCGGTCTGCGTCGCTAATACCGATGTTGACGTGCAGTACAGCTTCGTTATTTTTTGCCATGACGACTCCATTAAAGAGTGATGCGGACTAGCTGGCATGCCCCCGGGTTGCATGCGCTTACATGCCAGTACCCCTAACCCGTGCAGCCCGGTCGAACGCGCGCCAGTTTACCGTAGAAAGACAGCACCCCTCGCGCAACCTGACACCGCCCGGGCCGCTCAGCGCGGCTCTCTGCGGCTCAAGCAGCGCGAGCGGCTAAGCGCCAGACACGTACTGCCAGAGCTGCGCGGCGAGCACGCCATAGCCACCCGCAACCAGCGCCAGCCCCGCCACTTTGCGTATCAGTTTGCCGTCAAGCCGCACGGCTGGCCCTTGCGCGAGCACCATGCCCGCCGCATTGAGTTTTAGCGAAATCATGCTCCGCCCTCCTTTTCATGCACGCATGCTTCATGCACGCTGATGCCATTCCTTTCACACGTACCAGGCATGGCTGACCGCTATAGCGCTAGCACGCTAGCGTGCTATAGGCCGGCCAACCCTCCGCCTGGCCGCGCACCTACCCTTGCATAGCCTCATCCAGCTTGACCAGCGCAGCAATCACGCCCTCCGCATACGCCGGATCAGCACGGCGGAAATGTTCCACCTGACGCGCGATGATCTCGCGCGGCACGCCGTGTATATGCCGCGCGATCGTGTTGCACAGGCGCTCCCGTTGCGCATCATCGAACAAACGGAACAACGCCCCTGGCTGGCTGTAGTAATCGCTATCGTCACGATGGTCATAGTGGTCAACCGCGCCCGCCTCAAGCGGTGGCTCCGACGCCCGGCTGTCCTGGGAAAAATCACCGTAGCGGTTCGGCTCATAGTTGACCGTACCGCCGAGGTTGCCATCGGTACGCATCGCTCCGTCACGATGGTACGAATGCTGGAACGGGCAGCGAGGTGCATTGACCGGAATCTGGTGATGATTGATGCCAAGCCGGTAGCGCTGCGTATCGCCATAGGCAAAAAGACGCCCCTGCAACAACCGGTCCGGCGAAAAGCCAATGCCCGGCACGACATTCGCGGGCGTAAATGCCGCCTGTTCAACGTCGGCGAAATAATTTTCAGCGTTGCGGTTCAGCTCAATCGTGCCTACGTCGATTAACGGATAGTCGTTGTGCGGCCAGACTTTGGTGACATCGAACGGGTTATAGCGATACGTGGCGGCATCCGCCTCAGGCATTACCTGAATGCAAAAGCGCCATTGCGGAAAATTACCCGCCGCGATATTGCCAAACAGGTCGCGCTGGGCGCTTTCGCGGTCGCGCGCCACCACTTCGGCGGCTTGCTCCTCGCTGTAGTTCTCGACTCCCTGCATCGACTTGAAATGAAACTTGACCCAAAAGCGTTCGTTTGCGGCATTGATAAACGAATACGTATTCGAGCCAAAGCCGTGCATCTGGCGATAGTTCTGCGGAATACCCCGGTCGCTCATCAAGATCGTCACCTGATGCAGCGACTCCGGATGACGTGACCAGAAATCCCACGCCGCTACTTCGCTACGCAGATTGGTCGCCGGGTCACGCTTTTGCGAGTGAATGAAATCGGGGAACTTCAACGGGTCGCGGATAAAAAATATCGGGGTGTTGTTACCAACCACGTCCCAGTTTCCGTCTTCGGTATAAAACTTGACCGAAAAACCGCGCAGGTCACGTTCCGCATCGGCCGAGCCACGTTCACCGGCAACCGTCGAAAAGCGCATGAAAAGCGGGGTTTCCATGCCGGTTTTAGCAAATACCTTCGCTTTCGTATAACGCGAAATATCGTGCGTGACGCGCAATGTGCCAAAAGCACCCGAACCCTTCGCATGCACCCGGCGCTCGGGGATCACTTCGCGGTTGAAATGCGCCATCTTTTCCATCAGCCAGACGTCTTGCAATGCGACCGGGCCGCGCGGGCCTGCGGTCAGCGAATTCTGGTTGTCAGCAACGGGTGCGCCGGAAGCGGCCGTGAGAATACGTTCAGACATAAAAACTCCATGTGTTCGTCATCAATGACTTGGGGGCAAGCGTGAAATGTCGAGACCGGTGGCTGGGGTCGGGGGCTGGGCAGGCGTTAGCCCGCCAGCGCGCGATCCACCAGCAGAGAAAACGCAACCGTGCGCGCACCACTTGCCAGATCGGCCATACGGCCAGTCAACGAAGCGCGAGGCGTAGCCTCAAGCTCGCTCAACAACGAAGCAGGAGAAAGAACTTGCGATGGGTGCTGCGGCATGAGGTGACCTCCAGGTGCGGTGAATCGGGCGATTCAAGGAGGTCACTATATCAAAGCTATCGATGTAGTGATTTTGATTAATTTAATCTATTCGATAGAGTGGGGGCAGATGAAAGAGCGGCACGGGTGGTATCTGGGCATAGGCCATAGGCCCATAAGCCAACCCGTGCCGGAAGCCTCTAGCTCAGCGCGGCCGGGATATCGAGCTTTTGCACGCCTTGCAGATCGCAAGCAGCAATCGCCTCGCAAATGGCTTCGATGGCGGGCATCCGCGTGAAGCTCTTGCGCCATGCCAGCACCACGCGGCGATCAGGCACCGGCTGCTCGAACGGCACATAGCTCAGCAAACCCGCATCCATACCTGCGGCCTGCGGCTTCACTTCCTGTACCGACATCCGTGGCAGCACCGTGATGCCCACGCCGCTCGCCACCATGTGCCGGATCGTTTCGAGCGATGAGCCCTCAAAGGTTTTCTGGATGCCGTCGGAATTTTGCGAAAAACGCATCAACTCGGGGCACACGCCCAGCACGTGGTCACGAAAGCAATGACCGCTGCCCAGCAGCAGCATCGTTTCCTGCTTCAGCTCCTCAGCGTCGATTTTCTCGCGCGCTTCCCAGGCGTGGCCGGCAGGCAGCGCCACCACGAATGGTTCGTCGTAAAGCGGACGCTGCATCAAGCCGGTTTCAGGGAATGGCAAGGCCATGATGGCCACGTCGATCTCGCCCTGTTTAAGGAGCTCGATCAGCTTCAGCGTGTAGTTTTCCTGAAGCATCAACGGCATTTGCGGCACATGCTTGATCATTTGCTTGACCAGCGTCGGCAGCAAATACGGCCCGATCGTATAGATCACGCCTAGCCGCAGCGGCCCGACCAGCGGGTCTTTACCCTGTTTGGCGATTTCCTTGATGGCCAGCGTCTGCTCCAGCACACGCTGCGCCTGGGTGACGATCTGCTCGCCAATCGGCGTCACGCTCACTTCGCTCGTGCCGCGCTCGAAAATCTGCACGTTCAGTTCGTCTTCCAGTTTCTTGATGGCCACCGATAGCGTCGGCTGGCTGACAAAACAGGCTTCGGCAGCCCGGCCAAAATGCCGCTCACGGGCCACGGCGACAATGTATTTCAGTTCAGTTAGCGTCATAGATAACCAATCAATGTTATGAGACCGATAGATTTCTGTTATACACCGATGCGGCTGCTTCGCCAACCACCCCGTCCAGAATGGCCCTAAGCAATGAAGACCTATGCTCAGGCTTTCAGGTACTGCTCCCGCGCACCCAGCCAGCGCGCCAGATGCTGCGTGACGACCTCGGGATAGGCTTCCAGCAGTTGCGCCGCTGCTGCGCGGGCGGGCTCAATCAGCCAGCCGTCTTGTTCAAGATCGGCGAAACGCAGCATTGCTTCGCCCGACTGGCGGGCTCCGAGAAACTCTCCCGGGCCGCGGATCTCAAGATCGCGGCGGGCAATCTCAAAGCCATCGGTTGTTTCGCGCATGGTTTTCAGGCGCGCCCGGGCGGTTTGTGACAACGGCCCGCTATACAGCAACACACACGCCGAAGCCGCACTGCCGCGGCCAACACGGCCGCGCAACTGGTGCAGCTGCGCTAGCCCGAAACGCTCGGCATGCTCGATCACCATCAATGACGCATTCGGCACGTCCACCCCGACTTCGATCACGGTGGTCGCCACCAGCAGTTGAAGTTCGTTGCGCGTGAAGGCTTCCATCACCGCCGCTTTTTCAGCTGGCGCGAGACGGCCATGCACCAGACCGACGTTCAGCTCAGGCAGCGCTGCGCGCAAGGTTTCGCAGGTTTCGACGGCGGTTTGCAGTTGCAAGGTTTCACTTTCTTCGATCAGCGGACACACCCAGTACACCTGACGGCCTGTGAGCGCGGCCTCCCGCACCCGGCTCGTCACTTCGTCGCGGCGGGTTTCGGCCACCAGCCGGGTGACCACCGGCGTGCGGCCGGGCGGCAATTCATCAATCGTCGAGACGTCGAGATCGGCGTAATACGTCATCGCCAGCGTGCGGGGAATCGGCGTCGCCGTCATCATCAGTTGGTGTGGCTGAAAATCCTGTGCGCCATCGGCAGCGTGATGCGCTTTTGCCCGTAACGCGAGCCGCTGTTCGACGCCAAAGCGATGCTGCTCATCAACGATCACCAGCCCGAGCCGGGCAAATTCAACCGCATCCTGAATCATTGCGTGCGTGCCAATCACCAGTTGGGCGGTGCCCAGTGCAGCCGCTTCCAGCGCCGCGCGCTTGTCGCGCGCTTTCAGGCTGCCCGACAACCAGGCCACGCTGACCCCTAGCGGCTCCAGCCAGGCGCGCAGCTTGCGCGCGTGCTGCTCAGCGAGAATTTCAGTGGGTGCCATCAGCGCGGCCTGATACCCCGCATCAATCGCCTGGGCCGCCGCGAGCGCGGCCACGACGGTTTTCCCGCTGCCGACGTCACCCTGTAGCAAACGCTGCATCGGATGAGGCAGTGTCAGGTCATGGGCGATTTCATCGCAGACACGGCTTTGCGCCGCAGTGAGCGCAAACGGCAACGCGTGCGCCAGACGCCCGCTCAGCGCGGCCAGATCGTCCGTGGCCCGGCGCGGCATCGCGGGGGCCGCGCGCGTGCGGCGCTCGTCATGCGCCCGTTTGAGCGACATCTGCTGGGCCAGCAATTCTTCGAACTTGATCCGCAGCCATGCGGGATGGGTGCCGTCCATCAGTGCGGTGTCGTCCTGATCGGCACTTGGGTGATGCAACGTGCGTACGGCGTCCAGCAGCGATGGCAAACCCAGTGGCACCAGCCAGGCCTGCGCCACGGGCTGCGGCAGCAGTTCAGGCAGCGCCGTGCGGGCGAGCGCGTTGTCGATCGCTTTACGCAAATACGCCTGCGACACCCCGGCAGTCGCCGGATACACCGGCGTGAGCACCTGGGGCAGCGACTCGCCTGCTTCGACCACCCGCACAGCCGGATGCACCATCTCCAGGCCGAAGAAACCGCCTCGTACATCGCCACGCACCCGCAGGCGAAGACCCACTTCCATCTGCTTGACCTGCGAGCCGTAAAAATTAAGAAAGCGCAGTACCAGTTCATCACCGGCATCGTCACGCAGCTTGACCAGCAACTGACGACGTGGGCGATAAGTAATTTCATTATCGAAAACCACGCCTTCTGTTTGCGCGATGCCGCCTGGCAATAACTCGCCCATCGGCGTCAGGGTGGTTTCGTCTTCGTAGCGCATTGGCAAATGCAGCACCAGATCAATGTCGCGGACCAAGCCCAGCCGGGCGAGCTTGTCTGCCGTCTTGAGCGGCGTGGCACGGGGCTTTTTAGGCGAATTTTTGGGCGAAGCCTGCGCCGCTGGTTTGCGGCCTGTGCCGGTATCAGCGTCAGCGGGTAGCCGGCCGGGGGTTTCAGCGGGCTCGGCGGCTATCCCGTCAGATATCGCTGCGGCTGTCGGGCGGGCGCGTTCGGGCTGAGGCATGGGTTGCTTCGCAAGTACAATGTCGGCTTGTTTCAAGGGGGTCGCGGCCATGCAGCGTGGTTAGCGTGGTCAACGTGGTTATTACGACATACGCATAACCTGTATCAGCGCCACGGCCACCAGGGTGCAACCACGTACAAGGCTGCTGGCTACTCGCTATGGCTAGCTATCGGCCGCTGGCGGCACCCCGCAATCATAGCCGCTCGCCGTCCGGCACCGGTTCAATTCAGTTCGCTGCACCAGGCAGCCTTTGCGCATGTTCACGCTTTCCGATTTTGATTTCACGCTGCCACCCGAATTAATCGCGCAAACCGCGCTGGCTGAGCGCAGCGCCAGCCGTCTGCTGGAAGTCAAGCAGCAAGGCAGCCAAACCCTGCTGCTTGACCGGCGTTTTACTGATTTGCCGCACTGTATCGAGCCTGGCGATCTGCTGGTGTTCAACGATACCAAGGTACTCAAGGCGCGCCTCCTCGGCCAGAAGGCTAGCGGCGGCAAGATTGAGGTGCTGGTCGAGCGGCTCACTGGCGAGCGCAGTGCCATCGTGCAGATTCGCGCCAGCAAAAGCCCGCCATCCGGCAGCACGCTGCGTCTCGCGGATGCGTTCGAGGTCACTGTAGGCGAGCGGGTCGAGCCGTTTTACACACTGCATTTCCCCGCTCCGTGCCTCGATCTGATCGAACAGTACGGCCGCCTGCCGCTGCCGCCCTATATCGCACACGATCCAGACGCGACTGACGAAACCCGCTATCAAACTGTGTTCGCGCAAAACCCCGGTGCGGTTGCTGCACCCACGGCGGGCCTGCATTTCGACAGCGCCTTGCTCAACCAGATGGAGGCACGCGGCGTGGAGCGCGCCACGCTGACGCTACATGTCGGCGCGGGCACATTTCAGCCGGTCCGGCACGAAAATCTGGCCGATCACAAAATGCACAGCGAGTGGTACCAGTTGCCAGCGGCCCTGGTCGGGCAAATCGCTGCCACCCGGGCTCGCGGCAAGCGTGTGATCGCGGTCGGAACAACCGCGATGCGCGCCCTCGAAGCCGCCGCGCGTGATGCCGAAGCGGCCGGCCAGCCGCTCGCTGCCACGGCCGCCGAAACCGATATTTTCATCACCCCGGGCTATCGCTTTCGCGTAGTAGACCGGCTCATCACCAATTTCCATCTGCCGAAATCGACCTTGCTCATGCTGGTTTCGGCCTTTGCTGGCGTTGCCCCCATCCGCGCGGCGTACCAGCACGCGATTGCTGAGCGCTATCGTTTTTTCAGCTATGGCGATGCAATGCTGCTGACCCGCCAGGATAGCTAGCGCATACACGCTTCAGCTGGCTGATTCGTTACGTGTGAACCCACCCCCTCCCAGCCGTGGCCTGGCCACAGCTTTCATAGTTCGCGCCGGACTGTTTTCCGGTGGCACAGGAGTTTTTTTCGATGACCCTTTCTACGACCGGTGAGACGCCCTCCGTTCAACCTCACACGCCGCCCCAAAACGGCCTGCAGTTCGACCTGCTGACCACCGACGGCGCTGCCCGGCGCGGGCGGCTTACGCTGAACCATGGTGTGGTCGAGACGCCCATCTTCATGCCGGTTGGCACCTACGGCACGGTGAAAGCAATCCAGCCGCGTGAGCTCGAAGAAATTCAGGCGCAGATCATCCTCGGCAACACCTTCCATTTATGGTTGCGGCCCGGTCTTGAAGCCATCGCCGCACACGGCGGGCTACACGGCTTCATGGGCTGGAAGCGGCCGATCCTGACCGACTCAGGCGGCTTTCAGGTGTTTTCGCTGGGCGAGTTGCGCAAAATCACCGAGGACGGCGTGACCTTTGCGTCCCCGATCAACGGCGACAAACTGTTTTTATCGCCAGAAATCTCGATGCAAATCCAGAAGGTGCTGAATTCGGACATCGTGATGCAGTTCGATGAATGCACGCCTTACGCGACGAACAACATTCCCACCTCACACGACGAAGCCGCCGCCTCGATGCGCATGTCAATGCGCTGGGCCACCCGCTCCATCAACGAATTCAGGCAGCTCGGCAACCCCAATGCGCTGTTTGGGATCGTTCAGGGCGGCATGTTCGAAGATTTGCGCGACGAATCCCTCGCGGGCCTGGCGGAAATGGATTTTCATGGGCTGGCGATTGGCGGGCTGTCGGTTGGTGAACCCAAGGAACACATGATGCGGGTGCTCAACCACATCGGCCCGAAGCTGCCCGCGAACAAGCCGCATTACCTGATGGGCGTCGGCACCCCTGAAGACCTGGTGGCCGGCGTAGCGGCCGGGATCGACATGTTCGACTGCGTGATGCCCACCCGCAATGCACGCAATGGCTGGCTCTTCACGCGCTTTGGCGACATCAAGATCCGCAACGCGATACACAAGCATTCGCTGCGCCCGCTGGATGAGCAATGCGGCTGCTATACCTGCCGCAATTTCAGCCGCAGTTACCTGCACCATCTGAACCGGGTCGGCGAAATTCTCGGCGCGCAGCTCAACACGATCCACAACCTGCACTACTACCTCGAACTGATGAGCCAGATCCGCGATGCCATCTCAGCCCATGAGTTCGAGCCGTTCCGCAAGCGCTTTCACGATGACCGGGCGCGTGGAATCGACTAGTGCATCAGCACGCTGCAGGCCTTGAACGACATATCAGGATAGCCAGGCACGGCACAAAGCATTACGATTTGCTTTCGCCGGTGTTAACCCAAAACCAGCAAAGCGCATCGGGCTTTTTAAACGCTTGATCGCAAAGCTTCTTTTGGCCGCCGTCGCAGAAAAGGCCGGTGGTAGAATGGCCGGCTGAATTTTTTGATCGTCTATAAACGGAGAGACCAACGTGTCGTTCATTTCAAATGCCTACGCGCAAGGCGCAGCTGCTGGCGGTATCGAATCAAATCTGATGAGCTTTCTGCCGTTCATCGCCATGTTCGCCATTCTGTACTTCATCATGATCCGCCCACAAATGAAGCGTCAGAAAGAGCATCGCAACATGCTCGCCGCGATGGCCAAGGGTGATGAAGTCGTCACGAATGGCGGCATGCTGGGCAAGGTGACCAAGGTTGGCGAAGCCTATGTCAGCATCGAGATCACCGAAGGCACTGAAATCACAGTGCAAAAAGGCGCGGTCACCACCATTCTTCCGAAAGGCACGCTCAAGTCGCTGTAACACACCCTTCTTCACGTCCGGTGCGGCCCGGCCCATGCGGCGGGGCTTCTCGCCCCGCTCTTCGCCCGCAACACCGGACGCATCGCTGTCCCTAGCCAACCTTCCCGTTGGACCATCTTCATGAATCGTTACCCCCTCTGGAAATATGCCGTGATGCTGGTGGCGCTCGTCATCGGCCTCGTGTATACGCTGCCCAATTTTTTCGGTGAAGCGCCGGCGGTGCAGGTGTCAAGCGGCAAAGCCACGGTCAAGCTCGATTCGGCCACGCTGACACAGGTCGAAGCCGCGCTGTCCGCCAGCCAGATCAAGCCTGATGCCGTTGCGTTCGACAACGCGTCGAACAACGCCACGATCCGCGTGCGCCTGGCCGACCCTGACACGCAACTGCATGCCAAAGACGTGCTGCAAAAGGCACTCAACACTGACCCCACCGATCCTCAGTACATCGTTGCGCTGAACCTGCAAAGCGCCTCGCCTGCGTGGCTGACGGCACTGCATGCGCTGCCGATGTACCTCGGGCTCGACTTGCGCGGCGGCGTGCACTTCCTGCTGCAAGTCGACATGGCAGGCGCGCTCAACAAAAAGCTCGACTCCGATGCAGCGGACGCCCGTTCGCTGTTGCGCGACAAAAACATCCGTGACGGCGGCGTGAACCGTGTCGGTCATAGCGTCGTCATCAACTTCATCGACGCCGACGTAGCCGAGGCCGCCCGCAAGCAGTTGTCTATCGGCGTCGCTGAACTGCTCTGGAGCGTCCAGCCCGCCACCAGCGGTGGATTCCAGGTAGTCGGCAAGTTCACACCTGCGGTGCAGAAAACCGTCCAGGACGCCGCACTCAAGCAAAACATCACCACGCTGCATAACCGCGTGAATGAGCTTGGCGTAGCCGAGCCGGTGATTCAGCAGCAAGGCGCTGACCGCATCGTGGTCGAACTGCCAGGGGTGCAGGACACCGCGAAAGCCAAGGACATCATCGGCCGCACAGCCACGCTCGAAGCGCGTCTCGCCGACCCGGTCAATACCCATCCGAATCCGAACGATCCAGTACCGCCAGGCGACGAGCTGTTTACTCAGGGCAACCAGGCACCGGTGCTGCTGCGCAAGCAGGTGATCTTCACCGGCGACCGCATCATCGACGCCTCAGCAGGCTTTGATGAGCATCAGCGGCCCTCGGTCAATATCCGGCTTGATTCGGCGGGTGGCCGCTCGATTCGCAGCGTCTCGCGCGACAACATCGGCAAACCAATGGCGATGGTGCTGTTCGAAAAAGGCAAGGGCGAAGTCCTGACCGTGGCCACGATCCAGTCAGAACTGGGCGACCGCTTCCAGATCACCGGGCAGGCCACGCCGCAATCAGCCGCTGATCTCGCGCTGCTGCTGCGCGCCGGATCACTCGCAGCGCCAATGGACATCATCGAAGAACGCACCATTGGCCCAAGCCTGGGTGCCGACAACATCCGCAAGGGTTTTGATTCGGTGGTCTACGGCTTTCTTGCGATCGCTGTTTTCATGATCGCGTACTACATGCTGTTTGGCCTGATCTCGATGATCGGCCTCTCGGTCAACCTGTTGCTGCTGGTGGCAGTGCTGTCCATGCTGCAGGCCACGCTGACGCTGCCAGGTATCGCGGCTATCGCGCTGGCACTGGGTATGGCCATCGACGCCAACGTGCTCATCAACGAACGTGTCCGCGAAGAACTGCGCAACGGAGCGTCGCCGCAACTGGCCATCCAGAACGGCTATTCGCATGCATGGGCCACGATTCTCGATTCGAACGTCACCACGCTGATCGCGGGTATCGCGCTGCTCGCGTTTGGTTCAGGGCCGGTACGCGGCTTCGCCGTGGTGCATTGCATCGGCATTCTGACCTCGATGTTCTCCGCGGTGTTCTTCTCGCGCGGCCTGGTGAACCTCTGGTACGGCGGCAAGAAAAAACTCAAGTCTCTGGCGATTGGCCAGGTCTGGAAACCCACTGAGGCAAGTGACGCGCCAACTGGCCTGCTAGAGCGCAACGAGCCCGGCACCCAGGCTCAGGCCGCCCCGAACCGCTCCACCCCAGCACGCTCAGGCAAGCCCGTGGTGCGCCGCCGCAGTAGCGACACGGGCAATACGCCCGGCAAACCGGGTTCGCCCCGCTGAACCCCGGAGAACTGAATCATGGAATTTTTCCGCATCCGTAAAGACCTGCCGTTGATGCAGCGCGCGCTGATTTTCAACATCATTTCGCTGCTGACGTTCCTCACCGCGGTATTTTTCCTGCTGCATCGCGGCCTGCATCTGTCGGTCGAATTCACTGGCGGCACGGTCGTTGAAGTGCAGTATCCGCAAGCCGTTCCGCTTGAGCCGTTGCGCCAGGAGCTCGGCAAGCTGGGTTACAGCGATGCTCAGGTGCAAAACTTCGGCACTTCGCGCGACGTGCTGATTCGCCTGCCGCTGAAATCGGGCTTTACCTCGGCGCAGCAAAGCGATCAGGTGATGGGCGCGCTGAAAGCGCAAAACCCGGCCGCACAGCTGCAACGCGTCGAGTTTGTCGGGCCTCAGGTGGGTAAGGAGCTGGCCACCGATGGGCTGCTGGCGCTAGCCTGCGTGGTGATCGGCATCGTGATCTACCTGTCGTTTCGTTTCGAATGGAAATATGCGGTGGCGGGCATCATCGCCAACTTGCACGACGTCGTGATTATTCTTGGCTTTTTCGCTTACTTTCAGTGGGAGTTCTCGCTCTCGGTGCTGGCAGCGGTGCTGGCCGTGCTGGGTTACTCGGTGAATGAATCGGTCGTGATTTTCGACCGTATCCGCGAGACCTTCCGCCGCGAACGCAAGATGACCGTCGTCGAGGTCATCAACCACGCGATCACCAGCACGATGTCGCGCACGATCATCACTCACGGCTGTACCGAGATGATGGTGCTGTCGATGTTCCTGTTCGGCGGTCCAACGCTGCATTACTTCGCGCTAGCGCTGACGGTGGGGATTCTGTTCGGGGTGTATTCGTCGGTGTTCGTCGCCGCTGCGCTGGCCATGTGGTTCGGCGTGAAGCGCGAAGACCTCATCAAGGACAAAAAAGAACGCCACGATCCCAACGACCCGCATGCAGGTGCCCAAGTTTAAGCGCTGGGTTCACGGGTTCATCAACGCGCGTGAAGACTGGCGCGTCTGAAATACAAAAGCCGGTTCATTCTGTTGAATGAACCGGCTTTTTACTGGGCTGCGTTTGATGAAGCACCCCGCTGCGCTAGCGCAACCCCAGCTTGCAGCGCACCGCCACCAGCGCCACCAGACTAATCAGCGCCGCGAAGATCAGATAAAAACTAGGGGCCACCGGCGTCTGCGTCACGCGAATCAGCCACGCAATGATGAATGGGCCAAAGCCGCCAAAAATAGTCACCGCGAGGTTATAAGCCAGCGACATCCCAGTCGTGCGAATCTGCACCGGGAAGATCTGCGACAGCAAACCCGGCAGCGCCGCGAAGTAACCCGTCATCAGAAAACCGAACAGAATCTGCACGACAAGCAACGTGCCAAATGTCGGGTGCGCCACCAGATACAAAAATGCCGGGTAAATCAGCACCAGCAGCAGCACGGCGGGCACCAGCATGATCCGCGTCGGGCCATAACGGTCGGACCAGTGGCCGACCAGCGGCGCAAACATCATCTGGATCACGCCGGTCAGCGCAATCGCCGCAAACGACACCGAAGGGGCTAGCCCAAGCTGTTTCACGCCGTAGGTCGGCATGAACAGCACCAGATAGGTCGACACCGTACCCAGCACCACCACGCCAACGGCAATCAGCAAACGCAGTTTCTGGCCGGTCAGCGTGTCGCGCAATGGCGTCAGCGTGGTTTCGGCGGCAAGAAACTCCGGTGTTTCGTCTAGCTGCGTGCGGATATACCAGGCCACGGGGCCAATCAGCAGCCCGAAAAAGAACGGCACACGCCAGCCCCATGAGGCCATCTGCGTGACGCTGAGCTGGCTGCTCAGCACCATGCCAAACCCTGCCGCAAGCAAGGTGGTCAACCCCTGGCTGGCGACCTGCCAACTGGCAAAAAAGCCCCGCCGCTCCGGGACATGCTCCGCGAGAAAGGCCGTGGCACTGCCAAATTCACCGCCTGCCGAAAAGCCCTGCATCAGCCGCGCCAGCACCAGGATCACTGGTGCGGCCACTCCGATGGTCTGGTATGTCGGCAGCACCGCAATAATCAGCGTGCCCACCATCATCAGCAGGATCGACAACGTCAGCGCCGCGCGCCGCCCGGCCCGGTCGGCATACGCGCCCAGCACCACCGCGCCCAGCGGCCGCATGAAAAACGACACGCCGAAGGTGCCCAGCGTCAGCAGCAGCGAAATGGTTTCGTTGCCCGCAGGGAAAAACAGCTGCGAAATCACTAGCGCAAAGAAGCCGTAGACCACCAGGTCAAACCACTCCAGCGCATTGCCAATCGACGCAGCTACCACCACACGCCATGACTGGGCGCGGCGACGGCTCTCGTTCTCACTGTGGCTGGCGGGATGCGCAGCGGCCGCTGAACGCGCGGTTGATGGAACATTCATGCAGAAATCTCCTCGGAAGCCAGACAGGACACCAACAGGAAAACCAGACGGGGAAACTGGCGGAGCAAAACGCCCAGCCAGCCAGCGCGTCAGGTTTACCTGAAAACCCCGCTATACGCGAGTCGCCAATAACACGCCGTATATGCAACCCGCGCACGCCATACGAATCCAGCCAGCCCTCACGCGCCGGCCAACAAAAAACCGCTTCGTCGCACGCGGCGAGGAAGCGGTTCATAACTCGTAAACACCACCGGAGAAACCTCACTCAAGCCCAAGGCCTCCTCCGGCTAGCTAGCGGGATCAAGCCCGCATCGGGTTCAGAGCCAAGCCATTACTGCTTGATCCCTTCGGCCTGGATATGCAGCCGGGTTTCCATGTTGAAACCATACTTGTGGCCGTAATCCAGACCGTAGTCAGCCCGGTCGAATTGTGCGCTGGCTTCGACGCCGCACACTTCGCGCTTGTACATCGGATGCTGCATGCACTTGAACGATTCGATTTTCAGGTTGAGCGGCTTGGTCACGCCATGCAGAGTGAAATTGCCAATCACTTCAACCGGCTTGTCGCCATCAAAGCGGATTTGCGTGCCTTTATAAGTGGCTTTCGGAAACTTGGCCACATCGAAAAATTCCTTCCCAGCCAGATGCTCGTCAAGCTTGGCGCTACCCGTCTGAATTGAGCCAGGTTCGACCGTGACATCGACAGTGCCGGTTTTCGCTGCGCGATCCAGCGTCACCGTGCCGCTGCTTTTCGTGAACTTGCCCCGCCACACCGATAGCCCGCCGAAGTGATCGCCCTCGAAGCTCGGATACGTGTGAGTGGGATCAAGCTGATAGGTATCGGCCGCCAGTGCGCCAAACGATAGCGATCCGGCCAGTGTGCCTGCAGCGATTAGCAGAAATTTCTTCATCTCATTCTCCCTGGTTCAAAAATGGCTCACGGTGCCACCATGGCACCACCCCCAACTGAGCCTGCTTGATTACTTGTGTGCCGCAACGATATGAAACTTGATGACAACTTCATCGGCCACCACGGCGGTGTCTTTCCACTCGCCCGTGCCGATATCGAACTGGGAACGCTTGACGGGCAACGCGCCATCGAAGGTTTGCGTCGCGCCTTGCTGCGTCACCGTAACCGGCACTACCACGGTTTGCGTTTTGCCCTTGAGCGTCAGCTTGCCGGTGACCTTGTACTGATTGCCGCCCACGGGTGCAATCGCGCTCGACACAAAAGTGGCTGACGGAAAGCGCTTCGCATCGAACCAGTCACTGCCGCGCACCTGTTCGTTGTAGCTTTCGTCGCCCAGGTCGTAGCTGCCGACATCCACATTCAGTTGCGCGCTGCCCGTTGCCGGTTTGGCCGGATCAAAGCTGATTTGCGCGCTGAATTTTTTGAACTTGCCTTCGACCGGCACGTTCATCTGTTTCGACGTAGCCGTCACGCTGCTTTTGGCCAGATCAACCTGGGCCAGCGCACTGCCGCTGAATGCCAGTGAGGCAGTCGTGAAGGCCGCCAGCATGTAGCGATAAAACAAGACTTTCATGGAGATCCCCGGTGGTTAGGTGGTTGACTAGATAACGGATGACTGACTACTTGCGAGAAGGAAGCATGCGCGACAGCAAGCCGTCGCGGTCCAGAAACTGATGCTTGATCACCGCGGCGACATGCATCACCACCAGCACCAGCAAGCTGTAATTCAGCACCACATGCACGGTTTTGAGCAGCACCTTGAGCTCGGCATCCGGTGCAATCAGGCGCGGCAGAGGCACCAGCCCGAGGTACACCACCGGCACATTGGCCGCTGAGCTGTACAGATAGCCCGAGAGGGGAATCACCAGCATCAGCAGGTACAGCGCGAAATGAACCAGGTGTGAGGCGGCCCGCTGCCACGCTGGCGTGGTCTGGGGCAAAGGCGGCGCGGCATGGGTTGCGCGCCACAGCACGCGCAGCACTGCCAGCGCGAAGACCGTTACACCAATCCATTTGTGCCAGGAGAAATAACGCAGCTTGGTAGGGGTGAAACCAGGAATGTCGGTCATCACCCAGCCTAGCGCGAAACCACACACGATCAGCAACGCAATCAGCCAGTGCAGTGCAATCGCAGGCCCGGTGTAGGAGGCGCGCTCAAGACGCGGGGGAAACAAGATTTGACCTGTCATAAGTAACCAAATGAAGTAACCAGAATGAAGGTGATCGTAAGCAGGGAGAAACCGGACACAGTCAGGATGCTTGACTGTGTTGCCACGCTTGATCCTATGCACAACACATGAAACAAGATGGCTTGAGCCCGGCATCAAGGACGCCATGCTAACCCAAAGCCTTCTTTTCCCGCCAAGCGCAAAACAAGCGCCGCTGCGCTATCCGCAGCGACCGGGGCTAGCTGCTCCCCAACCCCGTGAGCGGCACCTCAAACCAGCGTCAGACAGTGCCGGGCAAGCCAGGCAGGCGCGAGCGGCTTCAGCCAGGCTCACACGCTAGAGCAATTGCAAATGTGGCCACCAAGGCTTTTGATACTATTGCGCAGATTTTTGCCACAGTCTGTCCCGCCGGTGCCGATATTGCCGCCCGCCTCCCCTAGCTTTGCCTTTGAGCCCGCATGGAACATGACAACCTGATTGCGTGCCACGAATGCGATGCACTCTTTCGCAAGCCACGGCTGACCGGCCGCCAAATGGCACGCTGCTCACGCTGTGGCGCAACGCTCTATCGCAGCGCCTCAACCCGGCTCGACAACATCTGCGCCATGACGCTCGCCGCGCTCATCACGTTTTTGATCGCGCAGGCGTTTCCGATTGTCGAACTCGAAACCAATGGCATCCGTTCCCAGGCCAGCCTGTTCGGTGCGCTGGTCGCGCTCTGGGACGAAGAGATGCAGATCGTCGCGGTGATGGTGTTTTGCTCCACCGTGCTATTCCCGCTTACCGAACTGGTGGCGCTGCTTTATGTGCTGATTCCGCTGCGCGCCGGATACATTCCACCGGGTTTTAACGAGGTGCTGCGCGCGATTCAATTCGTGCGGCCGTGGGGCATGATCGAAGTCTTCATGCTTGGCGTGCTGGTCACGATGGTCAAAATGGTCAGCCTCGCGCGGGTGATCCCGGAAGCCGCGTTATTTGCTTTTGGCGCGCTGACGCTGATGTTCGCGGTGGTCGTCACGTTCGATCCACGCACGCTCTGGGACCTCGCAGACGATCTCGCCGCACACCGCCCGCCGCTTCCCGACGACGCCCCCGCGGTAACCACAGAGGCGGCCACGGCCAGAACCGCAGCCGCTCCCGTCACCGCCCTGCCGCCGCGCCAAGGATGACGCCCCGATGAACTACCTCACAGCCAGACGGGCCGGCCTGCTGGCCTGTCATGCCTGCGGCCAGCTCGCACCGCGCCAGCGCGACGCCAGCGCCCAGCACTGCCTGCGCTGCGGCAGCGCACTGCACTCCCGCAATCCGAATAGCCTGACGCGCACCTGGGCGCTGCTGATCGCCGCAGCGCTGCTCTACATTCCGGCGAACCTGCTGCCGATCATGCATACCGCGTCGCTGGTCGGCGATGAAGACGACACCATCATGAGCGGCGTCGTTTACTTCTGGACCTCCGGCGACTGGCCACTTTCGATCATCGTGTTTGTTGCCAGCATTCTGGTGCCGATGCTCAAGCTCTCGGTGCTGGTGCTGCTGGCGTTCACTGCCCAGCGCCGCTCGCGCTGGCGTCAACTGGAACGCACCAGGCTGTACCGCATCGTCGAGCGCGTTGGCCGCTGGTCGATGCTCGATATCTTTGTCGTCACCCTGACCGTCGCGCTAGTGCGCTTTAAGTCACTCGCCGTGATTACCGCCGGGCCGGGTGCCATCGCGTTCGGCTCGGTCGTCATTCTGACCATGCTGGCCTCTATGCAATTCGATCCACGCCTTATCTGGGATAACGTGAAAAACAGCGTGAAAAACAACGCGAAAAACGATCCCAGCCACCCCACGCAGAGCACCACCCAAAACGCTCAGGATGCCAAACATGACTAATCCACAAGGGCCCACGCCCCCACCGATAGCCGATCTGCCCGAGCCTGAAATCGTTGCGCCACGGCGTAGCTGGCTGCCCTCGCTGGTCTGGGTGATTCCGCTGATTGCCGCGCTAATCGGCATCGCACTGGTGGTCAAGTCGGTGGTCGACAAAGGCCCGACCATCACCATCAGTTTCACCAGCGCCGAAGGGCTCGAACCTGGCAAGACCCAGGTGAAATACAAAGATGTGAACGTCGGATCGGTGAAAACCATCACGCTGTCGAAAGATCTTTCGCAAGTTCAAGTCGAAGTTCAGCTAACCAAAGAAGCCTCGCGTTTCGCCGTCAAAGGCTCGCGCTTCTGGGTTGTGCGGCCGCGCATTGGCGCAAGCGGTGTCTCGGGGCTAGGCACGCTGCTGTCCGGGGCATATATCGGCGTCGATGCAGGCCAATCGCACGATACGCAAAAAGCCTTCGTCGGACTCGAAACGCCACCTCCAGTCACCGGCGACCAGAAAGGCCGGCAATACACATTGCGCGGTGATTCGCTGGGTTCGATTGATATCGGCTCACCGATCTTCTATCGCCGCCTGCAAGTGGGCCAGGTAGTCGGCTTTTCGCTCGACAAGGACGGCACTGGCGTGACGATGCAAGTGTTCGTCGCCGCGCCTTACGACCAGTACGTCGGCACCAACACGCGCTGGTGGCATGCCAGCGGGGTTGATCTGCGGCTTGATTCGAGCGGCTTCACGCTCAATACCCAATCGCTCGCCACGGTGATCGTGGGCGGGCTGTCGTTCCAGTCGCCGCCCAATCAGACTGCGGGCAAGCTCGCGCCGAACAATATGACGTTCCACCTGAGCTCGGACGAAACCGATGCCATGCGCGAACCGGACGGCCCGCCGTTGCAGGTCGTGATGAACTTCAACCAGTCGCTGCGCGGGCTGGCGATTGGCGCACCAGTTGATTTCCGCGGCATCGTGCTCGGCCAGGTCACCAGCATTGGCATCGAGTACAACCCGAAAACCCGCAGTTTCATGATGCCGGTCACGATGAATGTCTACCCGAACCGCCTCGGCAAACGCTTCCGCGATGCGGTGCCGGGCCCAGGCAATGTCATTGGCAAGGACTTGCTTGAGCGTCTGGTCAAGCACGGGTTACGTGGCCAGTTGCGCACAGGCAATCTGATCACCAGCCAGCTGTACGTGGCGCTCGATATCTTCCCGAAAGCCCCGCCTGCCACCATCGACGTCAACCTTGATCCGCTGGAGCTGCCGACCATTGCGAACACCCTTGACGAGCTGCAACTGCAAGTCGCAGATATCGCCAGAAAGCTCAACAAAGTGCCGTTCGAGCAAATCGGCGACAACCTGAACAGTTCGCTGAAAAACGCCAACCAGCTGTTTAACCGGCTTGATGGCGAAGTCGTGCCGCAGATCCGCGACATGCTGACCTCGGCCAAACAGACCTTTAGCTCTGCCGAAGCGACGCTGCAGCAAGGCTCGCCACTGCAGTCCGATGTTCACCAGGCGCTCCAGGAGCTCACCCGCACGCTGCAATCGCTAAATGCGCTGTCGGACTATCTGGAACGCCACCCGGAGTCGCTCTTGCGCGGCAAACCAGGAGATAAACCATGACGCCTGCCCAGCTCTCTCATGTGCGGCTACGGCTGCGCCCGTTCGCGCGCGGTGCGGCCAGCGCCAGCCTGCTGGCTGGTCTCGCGCTGCTGGGCGCTTGCGCCTCACCGTCCAGCCGCTTCTATACGCTGAACGCGAGCGAAGCGGCAACGGCACCGCGCCCCGTTGCCAGCCCCACGTTGTTAATCGAAGTGCCGCCTGTCGATGTGCCACTGCAAGTGGCGCGCAACCAGTTCGTGGTCCAGTCCGATCCGCTCAAGGTGAAAGTGCTTGAGCAGGAACGCTGGGCCTCGCTGCCAGGCGATGAAATCCGCCGCGCGCTGTCCACCAGCCTGATGCAGCAACTGAACACCATCGACGTCACCGGCACGCCGCGCCCAGAGGGCGTACCGCTTTACCGGGTGAACCTCGCCGTGCAGCGCTTCGAATCCTGGCCGGGTTCTCACGCGCTGCTCGATGCGGTCTGGAGCGTGCGGGCCGTGGGCAGCCAGAGGGTGCTGACCTGCCGCAGTATCGAGAACATGCCCGTCAAGGAGGGCTACGAAGCGCTCGCGGGCGGCCATCGGCGTGCAGTGCAGCAGCTTGCTACTGAGATCGCCGCGGGTATTCAGACGCTTGCCAGCGCGCCGCCTGAAGCGCCGGCAGCTAGTGGCAGCGGCACAGGCACTCAGAAAAAAACCACCGCCCTCGCTCCCCGCTTTGCGTGCCCGGCATCGCCGGCCGCCTTGCCCGCCACACCCGATGGCGCAAGCGGCGTCAATACGCTGAGCGGCAACCGCTAAGCGCTCATCAGCCCATCAGCCCCGGGCCGGGCCTCTGATTGAACACTGCCGCATCGCAGAGCTCAGCCGGGGCCAGGCTTCCCGCCTGCCCCACCTCCCATCACGCCCCTGACGAGGGAACCGGATACCGTGGCAATAGTCCTAAGCACGGCACGGCACGGCACGGCACGGCACGGCACGGCACGGCACGGCACGGCACGGCACGGCACGTGGCCCAGGCGCGCCTGCCAGAACAAACCAGGGACAAAGAGCAGGCCAACTGGCCAGCTTGTGCCATCACCCTGTTTTAGCGATCCTGAGTACTACCCGCCGCCTCTCCCCTCAACTACTCTGAACATTCATGTTTCGTCCCTTCGCTACTTTCATCAAAAAATGGCGTGCGTCACGCAATACAGGTCATCAACTCGATGCGTTGCTGGCGATGGCAGACAAAAACGCTCCCTACGCCGAGCGCAACGAATGGCTGATCGAACTAGCGCACTGGCTGCACCGTGGTGGAACGGTCCAGCCCGACCCGGTTGACCCCGCTGACGACACGCCCCGCTCTATCCCCGCCCACACCCGGGTGCGCTATCTGCTGAATGTGCTGGAGCGCAACCCCGCCGCAAAAGCCAACGTCGCCAGCATCCTGCGCAAGCTGCTACGCGAGAGCGACAGCATCTCGCTACTGTGCGACTCCGGCATGCCAGTTCATTCGGGCTTTTTCGGCGCGCTCGCCGAGCGCTTCCAGTCATCGCTGATTCCTCCCGCACCTAACCGCCGCGACCTCACCGCGATCTTCACGCTGATGTTCACCTCAGAACACGACGCCGAATGGATCGCTGCGCTGCCAGCGGATTTGCTGGTGCGTATCCGCGAACTCTTCAACTATTGCCCGCCGGATAACGGCGACGACAGCAACCCGCCACGCCCTGCCAGCCCGTTTTCGCTCGACTTGCTCACCGCGCTGCATAACCTCACGTGCCAGATCAGTTCAACCGGTTTGTCGCCCACCGTGCGCAGCCGCCTGAGCGAAGCCGAAGCCCGTCTCGCGCCCGAGAAACAACCGTTCTATCTCCTCACGCGGGCCATGCTCGCGGTCGAAGCCGCCCATCAAGCCAGCGCCGAAGGTGCCGAGCCCGAGCGGCTGCTCCATGAGGTGAACTATCTACGCGTGCTGCTGGACCAGTGCCGGGTGGCGATCGACAACGTCTTCTCGCATCTGTACAAAAACGGCGTGAGCGTCGACATCGTGTTTCAGGTGGAGCGCATGCGCATGCGGATTCAGCGCGCTGAACACCTGCTCGACACCTGGATGGCCGCCGCTGACGACTTGCACGCACATGCCCGTCTGACCGCCGAGTTGATCCACGCGAACTACGCCAGCCAAAGCGCCTCGCACCTGCTGCGCAGCAATTTTTCGCTGCTCGCGCGCAAGGTGGTGGAGTACAGCGCCGATACCGGCGAACACTACATCGCCCGTGATCGCGCGGAGTATCTGAAGATGCTGCGCATGGCCGCAGGCGGTGGGCTAGTCACCGTGGTGACGGTGTGCGTGAAGTTTTCGATTACCGGCGCGCATTTGCAGTCGATGCTCGAAGGACTGCTGGCCGGGATCAACTATTCGGCCAGCTTCCTGCTAATGCACTTCCTGCATTTTTCGCTGGCCACCAAGCAGCCCGCGATGACGGCCCCCACCATCGCCCGCGAACTCGACGGCGCGGGTACGCCAGAAGGCGTGCAAAGTTTCGTGGCGTCGGTGATCGCCTTGATCCGCACTCAGGCGGCAGCGATTCTCGGCAATGTGCTGCTGGTGTTTCCAGTCTGTCTCGGGGTGCAGTTGCTGTGGCAAACGCTGTTCCATAGCAATCTGATTTCGCCCGAAAAAGCGCACGCCACGCTGCACTCGTTCTCGCTGCTTGGCCCCACCCCGTTTTATGCCGCGCTAACTGGCGTGCTGCTGTGGTCATCCAGCCTGCTGGCGGGCTGGGCCGACAACTGGTTCGTACTGCATCGGGTCGCGGATGCGCTGTGCTACAACCGCCGCTTGCGCATGACCCTGGGAGCCGCAGGCGCGGCGCGTCTGGCGCAGTTTTGCCGCTCGAATATCGCCGGAGTCGCGGGCAATATCACGCTCGGCATGATGCTTGGCCTCGTGCCCGCGATTCTCACGGCCTTCGCCTTCACCTTCGAAGTGCGCCACGTCACGCTCAGCTCTGGCTCGATTGGCATCGCGCTGGGCGTGCTAGGCCGTAACGCACTGCATCAGCCCGAGCTCTGGTGGGCCGTGGCTGGCGTAGGCAGCATGGCCATCCTCAACGTAGCCGTGAGCTTCGCGCTGGCGTTTTATATGGCGGTACGCTCACGCGACCTGCGTCACTCGCATGTGCGCTCGTTGCGCGGGGCGGTTTGGCGTCAGATCTTCAAACGGCCACTGGATCTCGTCTGGCCCGCGAAGCGTCAGCAGCAACCTCGCTAAAACGCCCGGCTGACGGGGCCAGGCGGCATTAGCCGCTCAGCCTCGGGCCGCGTTGATGGGGCCGCCAACCGCGTACAATGGCGCCCTCATTCAACGCTCCGGCACCGCTCATGTCCTTCGATTTTTTCACTCCCTGCCCACGCGGCCTTGAAGCGACGCTAGCCGCCGAACTCAGCGAGATCGCCGCGCAGCATCTCAATGGCGCACCGTTCACCCCAGGCGCGCAAGTGCCAGGCGGGGTGCATTTTCGCGGCGGCTGGACCGCAGGCATGGCGGTCAACCTGCATTCACGCCTCGCTAGCCGGGTCCTGCTGAAGATCGCCCAGCGCCCCTATCGCAGCGAACAGGACATCTACGCACTGGCTCTTGAGCAGCGCTGGGAACAATGGTTTTCCGCCCGCGACACCCTGCGGGTCGACGTCACCGCGATCAAGTCACCGTTACGCAGCCTCGAATTCACCACGCTGCGGGTCAAGGACGCGATCTGCGACCGCCTGCGCGACGTCAGCGGCGATCGCCCCAGCATCGACACCAGCGCGCCCGACGTGCGCGTCTTCGCCTTTCTCACCGCCACCGATTGCACGCTCTATCTCGACACCTCCGGCGACCCGCTGTTCAAGCGCGGCTGGCGTCTCGACAAAGGGGCCGCGCCCTTGCGCGAGAACCTCGCCGCTGGCATTTTGCGTTTGACTGGCTGGACTACCGGCACGCCGCTATACGACCCGATGTGCGGCAGCGGCACATTTCTCGCGGAGGCCGCGCAAGTGGCGCTAGGTATCGCACCCGGCACCGAACGCAGCTTCGGCTTTGAGCGGCTCAAGCAATACGACGCCCCGGCCTGGAAAAGCCTCAAAGGCGCAGCGCTTGAAACCAGACGCGCCGCCCGCAGCTCGCGCGCTGATTTACAAATTTTCGGCAGTGATATTTCCGGCGACATGCTCGATAAGGCCCGCGCCAACTTCGAACGAGCTGGTTTGCCAGGCATTCCACTCAAGCAAGTCGATGCCCGTGGGATGGCCCCGCCCTGCACCACGCCGGGCATTCTGGTCGCCAACCCGCCGTATGGCGAACGAATTGAAGTACGCGGCCGCAACGCGCGCGGCGAATTGCGGGAAAGCCAGGCGGGCGAGCGTGAAGGACGTGAAGGACGCGAAAGACGCAGTGCTGAAGGTTTTCAGCGGGTTCATGAAGAAGCGCCCGATAGCGAGTTTTTTCAGCTGCTCGGCGACTCGCTCAAACAGCGCTTTACCGGCTGGCACGCCTTTATCCTGACGTCGGACCGGAAACTGCCAGGCCAGTTACGCCTGCGCGAATCCACCAAAACACCGCTCTTTAATGGCGCGCTCGAATGCCGCCTGTTCCGTTTCGACCTGATCGCAGGCAGCGTGCGGCAACGGCCCGCCTGAAGCGGCAAGCAAGCTGAAGGATGAATGCCGGGCCTTGGAGCCTGGCGCTCACCCTGGCTCCGGCATGGCCCTGGAGCATAAGCTTGGGCACGTTCCATCCTGCCGGGTCTCGTTCCGCGTCATCGAGCCCATCTCCCCCGCCATCCACCGCATCGGGCATCGGGCTCTTCGCGCCCGGTCATAAAGCGCATTCCTACATGCGCACCAAGCAAATTCCCACACACCCTCGCACCTGATCGGCATTCAGTTTCGTGATTATCCGCTTTCAATTTAAATAATCATTTTTCTGATAAATCAAAATGCCATCACCGTCGAATTTAAGCGCCGAACACGATTATCATGCCGCATCGGCCTGACAAATTATCGCAGCCGAAACAATCTCAAAAAGTACCCGCAAAAACTTTGCGGGTTTATTTTTCACTGGAGCGGCTGCAACATGAGCAATTGCAAGACAAAACTATTAATCCTGTCGTTCGCGCTATTGATAGCGACGAACGTTAACGCCAAAAATACTGAAAACACCTGCGGCGTGCCTGATCTGGCCACATGCCCGACACCGCTTGACAAAAATCTGCCTGATGTCAAAAACATGCTGACATGGAACAAGTCAGAACGCTTAATCGGTTTCAGAAACGATTACCGGGCTTATCCCGGCGATGTATTTAAACATGACAAAGCCACTGCATTGCCACACACTGAAAAACCATTAACCAACGTCAGTTACAGCGTAAATGGCAAGAGCTATAATCTGGCCGATTATCTCAAGCGAGAAAATGTTAAAGGTTTTCTGGTTATTAAAAATGGCGCTATTGCTTATGAATATTATGGCGACGGCAATACCAAAGACACACTATGGACCTCCCGCTCAGTAGGGAAATCCATCGTTTCCACCCTGGTCGGCGCAGCCATCAAGGACGGCAAAATCAAATCGCTGGACGATAAATTAACCGTCTACAAGCCCGACCTGAAAGGAACCGCATGGGAAAACGTGACGCTGAAGCAATTGATTCAGCACACCTCCGGCGTGAACTGGAACGAGGACTATAAAAATCCCAATTCTGATTTTTCCCGGCTGACGCAATGCGAAGCGAGCAAAGACACTTACCAATGCGTAGCCAAACTGGTGTATGGCGTGAGCCGCGATGCCAAGGTAAAACCCGGCGAAGTCTGGTCCTATACCACCGGCGGAGCATGGCTGCTGGGCGATATTCTCGAACGCGCCACCGGCATGCCAATTGCCCAGTATCTGCAACAGAAAATCTGGATGCCATCCGGCATGGCAAACGATGGTGTCTGGCATTCGTATCAGCCAGGCAAACACGATATTGGCGGGCACGGCTTTAATGCAACCCTGGAAGACTGGGGCCGTTTTGGCCTGTTTGTTTTGCGTAATGGGGAATCCGCTAATGGCGCAGCCACTTTGCCGGACGGATGGGTGCAACAGGCCTCGCAGTGGAACAAGGCTAAAAATTCGGTATCAGCGGCCCATCCAGAAGGTATTTACGGCTATCAGTGGTGGAACAATAGCGTCCCGCTCAATGCGAAGAATGTCGCACCAAAAGGCGATGCCAATACCAATGCCACGTTATGGGCAATAGGCATTTTTGGCCAGATGATCGCCGTGAACCAGAAAGAAAACCTGGTAATGGTGCAATGGTCGACATGGGACGAAGCTGAGCCCGCCTTTGATGCTGAGCCGCTTGAAGCCTCATTAATGTTTAATTCAATCGCAAACGCACTCAGGAAGTAGGCTGCAAATTGCAGGGCGTATGTGGTTGCATGTAGTTAATTGAGACCAACGTCATCAGCGAAATTCGCAGGTACGAACGCACAAATAAGCGAGCGTGCTTTTTCCGTCAGGCGGTAAATGGCGAAATGGTGGCGTGGGTCTTTACTTTGCTTATGGTGCTGCGCGGAAGCGCGTAAAAATCCATTTCTTTCACGGTTTTTTCAATTTTCGCCTTTGCGTTGATATAGACATCAACACAGCTAAATGGAGAGTTAATTTCAACACCATCCCGGCTGGCAAAAGAAATGCTGTCAATAGATAGCTCAACGACGGTTTGACGCTATTTAATTGCCTCATTTAACACACTCGTGCAACCGTTTGGTTCTAAAACTCCCTTGATAGGGACAGCGCAAATATAAATATTTTTAGGCTCGCCGTCCGCTAGATGGCATCGTCTGCTATGTAGTGCCCGCCATCGAACATCGTGGACGACGCGTTTATCACCGCGCCACCCGTCGTGGTTGAATCCCCCATCCTTGTCAGTGCAGAAAACATGCGCCCCCTCCTGTCAGTGTGATATCAGGTCATGGCCCGCTCACATATGAGCCGGGCACAGGCTAACAACGGGGACGTTCACCCAGATATGGGGTAACTCTTATTTTTTAAGATATGTCGTTTTGTGCATGGTTGTTTCAGGGTGAACGCACACACGGCCCCCCTCCCCCTACTCCACCGCTTTAACCATCTCCTCAATCACTTTCTTTGCATCGCCAAACACCATCATCGTCTTGTCCATATAGAACAAATCGTTATCCAGGCCGGCATAGCCCGCCGCCATCGAGCGCTTGTTCACAATCACCGTGCGCGCCTTGTAGGCCTCGATGATCGGCATTCCCGCAATCGGTGAGCCTGGGTCGTTTTTCGCTGCGGGGTTCACCACGTCGTTGGCTCCGAGCACCAGCACCACGTCCGTCTGGCCAAACTCGCTGTTGATGTCGTCCATTTCGTACACCTGCTCATACGGCACTTCCGCTTCCGCCAGCAGCACGTTCATGTGCCCTGGCATGCGTCCCGCCACCGGATGAATCGCATAGCGCACGTCGATGCCCTTGGCCACCAGCTTGGTTGTCAGCTCCTTCAACGCGTGCTGCGCCCGCGCCACCGCCAGGCCATAGCCCGGCACGATCACCACCGTTTCTGCATTGCTCAGCATGAACGCGGCGTCATCGGCAGAGCCCGATTTCACGGGCCGCTGCTCGCGGGCATCCGCAGCGGCGGCTCCTGGCTGTGCGCCAAAACCGCCTAAAAGCACGTTGAAAAACGACCGGTTCATCGCGCGGCACATGATGTAAGACAGAATCGCGCCCGACGAGCCCACCAGCGATCCCGCAATGATCAGCATCGGGTTGTTCAGCGAAAAGCCAATGCCTGCTGCGGCCCAGCCGGAGTACGAATTCAGCATCGACACCACCACTGGCATGTCCGCGCCGCCAATCGGAATAATCATCAGCACCCCGAGCACGAACGCCAGCAGGGTCATCACGATGAACGGCAGCCACGCCTGGGTCAGCACGAAAATCACGCCAAACCCCAGCAACGCGAGCGCCAGCATCAGGTTCAGCAGATGCTGGCCTGGATACACCACCGGCGCGCCCTGAAACAAACGGAAGCGGTACTTGCCCGACAGCTTGCCAAACGCGATCACCGAGCCCGAAAACGTAATCGCCCCGACAAACGTGCCAATAAACAATTCGACCCGGTTGCCGTAGGGCAAGAAGCCCGGCGTCGCGTCGCTGGCTGAGCCGAGGCCAAACGCGGCTGGCTCCGACACCACGGCATAGGCAATGCACACCGCCGCGAGGCCAATCAGCGAATGCATCGCGGCAACCAGCTCGGGCATCTTCGTCATTTCGACGCGCGCCGCCACCACCGCGCCCACCGCACCGCCCACCACCAGCGCCGCCAGCACCAGGCCCAGTCCAAGCGTCAGATCCACGCCTGGTGATGTGGCCTGCTTCACGATCAGCGCCAGCGTGGTGAAAATCGCCAGCGCCATCCCCGCCATGCCGAACAGGTTGCCGGTGCGGGCGCTTTTGGGATTCGATAGCCCTTTGAGCGCCTGAATAAAGCACACCGACGCAATCAGATACAGCAGCGTGACGATATTCATGCTCATGGCGTGTTCTCCGTGACCGTGGGGTTGGCAGTACTGGCCGTGCTCTGCTCCGGGGCGCGGGTGCTGGGGGGTTTCTTGCGAAACATCGCCAGCATCCGGCGCGTGACGAGAAAGCCGCCGAACACATTCACCGCTGCCAATGCCACCGCCAGCGTGCCAAAAACCTTGCCGGTGCCGCCTACGGTCAGGCTCGCCGCGAGCATCGCGCCCACGATCACAATCGCCGAGATGGCGTTGGTAACCGCCATCAATGGCGTGTGCAATGCAGGCGTGACATTCCAGACCACGTGGAAGCCGACATAAATCGCCAGCACAAAAATAATCAGGTTAATCACGGTGTGATCTATCAGTTCCATCTTGCAACCTCCTCCTCGAAACAACACCCGTCTCAGGACTTGCGAGCCAGCTCGCCAGCATGGGTTAGCAGCGTGGCCGCGACGATGTCATCGGCCAGATCCAGCTTGAATTCGCCTTGCGCGGTCACGATCAGCTTGATGAAGTCGAACAGGTTGCGGGCATAGAGCGCGGAGGCGTCCGCTGCCACGCGTGAGGCCAGATTGGTATAGCCCACCAGTTGCACGCCGTGCTTCGTCACGATCTGGTCGGCTTCGGTCAGCGGGCAGTTGCCACCCGCGCGGCCGTCGACTATCGCGCCCCGCCCCGCTGCCAGATCAACGATCACCGAGCCTGGTTTCATGGCTTGCACGGTCTCGGCCGAAATCAGCGTCGGCGCTGCTCGCCCGGGAATCAGCGCAGTCGTAATCACGATGTCGGCCTCCAGCGCCCGTTTGTGCACCAGCGCTGCCTGGCGTTGCAGCCAGCCTGGCGGCATCGGCCGCGCGTAACCGCCAGTGCCTTGCGCGGCGTCGCGCTCTTCGTCGGTTTCATAGGGCACCTCCAGGAACTTCGCCCCGAGAGATTCAATCTGCTCTTTCACGGCGGGCCGCACATCGGAGGCTTCGATCACCGCGCCCAGACGCTTGGCCGTCGCAATCGCCTGCAAGCCCGCGACCCCCGCGCCCAGCACCAGCACCCGCGCGGCCTTGACCGTGCCCGCCGCGGTCATCAGCATCGGCATGAAGCGGCCATACAGATCAGCCGCGACCAGCACCGCCTTGTAACCCGCGATATTGGCCTGCGACGACAACACATCGAGGCTTTGCGCCCGCGTCGTGCGTGGCGCGGCTTCGAGCGCGAACGCGCTAACCCCGGTCGCTGCCAGCGCGGCCGCCTGAGCGGTGTCGAAAGGATCGAGCAGCCCCACCAGCACCGCACCCGGCTTGAGTAGCGCACGTTCGGTTGCGGTTGGAGCCTGGACTTTGAGAAGCAGATCTGCGCCCAATGCTGTAGCGGCATCGGCAAGCTGCGCGCCAGCGGCGGCATAGGCCTCGTCGGGATAGCTCGCGGCGGCACCCGCGCCGCGCTCAAGGGTGACCTGGTGGCCTTGCGCCACGTATTTGCGCACCGTCTCGGGCGTCGCGGCAACCCGGGTTTCGTGGGCACGCGTCTCGGCTGGCACTCCAATATGCATCGTTGAATCCTCCTCGGCCTGCTGGTTGTAACAACCTGGAACGACCTGTGACGACCCTTCTGCCAGCGTGGCACGCTGGCCAACCCGTGCCACGGCAACCGCGCCACTGTAACCGAAGCCCCCGTGCGGCCGATAGCACGGGCAATCCCGCCCCAGCACCGCCGCACAGGCGCGCGGCGGAGACGGTAAAATGCGCCCCCATGAAACCAGACCCTTGGGCTCCGCACGTCACGGTTGCGGCCATCATCGAACGCGACGGACGCTTTCTCTTCGTCGAAGAACACACCGCCGATGGGCTGCGCCTGAACCAGCCCGCCGGACATCTGGAGCCTGGCGAGACCCTGCTCGACGCCGTTGTCCGCGAAACCCTCGAAGAAACCGCCCAGCCGTTTACCCCGCAAGCCCTAGTGGGCGTGTATATGACGCATGTCGAACGACGCGGGCGCGATGGCGCGACCTATCTGCGCTTTACCTACTGCGGCAGTTGCGACGCCCCACTGCCGGGCCACACTCTCGACAGCGGCATCGTGCGCACGTTATGGCTGAGCGCCGACGAACTGCGCGCTTGTCCGCAACGGCACCGCAACCCGCTGGTGCTGCGCTGTCTCGACGATTACCTCGCTGGACGGCGCTTCCCCCTCGATCTGCTCCACACCCATTCCGTCAGCCCCATCGGGCCCGGCACAACAGGCAACTGACCAGCATGAGCAAGCAAAAAGTCGTAGTGGGCATGTCAGGCGGGGTCGATTCGTCGGTCACCGCGTGGCTGCTCAAGGAGCAAGGCTACGAAGTGATCGGCCTCTTCATGAAGAACTGGGAAGACGACGACGATGGCGAGTATTGCTCGACGCGTCAGGACTGGATCGACGTAGTGTCGGTCGCCGACCTGATCGGCATCGACCTCGAAGCGGTGAATTTCGCCGCCGAATACAAAGACCGGGTGTTCGCCGAATTTCTGCGCGAGTATTCCGCTGGCCGCACGCCCAACCCAGACGTGCTGTGCAACGCTGAAATCAAGTTCAAGGCCTTCCTCGATCACGCGCTCGCACTTGGCGCACAAACCATCGCCACGGGCCATTACGCCCGCGTGCGCGAAACCCCGGCAGGCCGTTTCGAGCTGCTCAAAGCGCTCGATCACACCAAGGATCAATCGTATTTCCTGCATCGCCTGAACCAGGCCCAGTTATCCAAAACACTGTTCCCGCTAGGCGAAATGCCCAAAACCCAGGTGCGCGAGATCGCCGCGCAAATCGGCCTGCCGAACGCGAAGAAAAAAGATTCCACCGGGATTTGCTTCATTGGCGAGCGGCCTTTCCGCGAATTCCTCAACCGCTATTTGCCAACCCAGCCCGGCCCGATGAAAACCCCCGACGGCAAGCTCGTCGGCGAGCATATGGGCCTCGCGTTCTATACCTTCGGCCAGCGCAAAGGCATTGGCTTGGGCGGCAGCAAAGAGGGCAGCGGCGAGCCCTGGTTCGCTGCGGCTAAAGACATCCCCTCAAACACGTTGTACGTCGTGCAAGGTCATGACCACCCCTGGCTGCTGAGCCATACGCTCAGCGCGGGCAACCCAAGCTGGATTGCCGGAGAGCCGCCCGCCGAAGGGCTCAGTTGCAGTGCCAAAACCCGTTACCGCCAGGCCGATGCCGCATGCACCGTCAGCGCCGTAACCAACGGCGGCGCACATTTCGGGCTGCGCTTCAGCGACGCGCAATGGGCCGTGACGCCCGGGCAATCGGCGGTGCTGTATGACGGTGAGGTTTGCCTCGGCGGCGGCATCATCGAAACCGCCGCCGAGGCAGCACCCGCTCTCCGCGCACCGCAGCAAGCGGCCCTGCTGACGCCGCGCCGCTGATGTGGCTCATGCCGCCGAGGGTGGCTGAGGGTGGCTGAGGGTGGCTAACACCGCTAGCAGCACTCGCACCGCCCACCCCATGCACCGCCTGCGACTGGCAAGAACTAGCGCCCATCGCAGGCAAGCCCGCTTAAGCAACGACCCATCACCGTCGTCTAGCAAGCTGAAACTGAAGCTGAAGCTGAAACCAAAATCGAAACGCTCCTTCCATCCCCTTTCCCTTCTCACCGTGGCCCGCAACCTCGCTTCCTGCCATTACCGCTGCCATTACCGCTGCCGCCACGCTGAACCCACCGTCTCTGGAGCCCCCTCATGTTCTCTCGCCGCTATCTCGCCCTGTGGTGTGCCTGCGTACTGCTCGCGGCCAGCCTGACGCTGGCTGCTACACGGCACCTGTCGTGGTTATGGGCCATCGTGCCGCTAGCGCTCGTCGCGCTCGGCCTGTTCGACCTGCTGCAAAAGCGCCACGCGATCTTGCGTAATTACCCGCTGTGGGGGCATTTGCGCTTTCTGTTCGAATTCATCCGGCCCGAGATTCGCCAGTATTTCGTCGAAGACGACACCGATGAAAAACCGTTCTCCCGCGTGCAACGCAGCATCGTCTACCAACGCTCGAAAAACGAAGTCGACAGCCGCCCTTACGGCACCGAACTCGACGTCAAAGCCGTCGCGCACGAATGGATCAGCCATTCGCTCGCCCCGACCCGGCTCAACGGCCATGATTTCCGCATCATCGTCGGCCCCGATCGCCCCCAGCCGTATTCGCTGTCGATCTTCAATGTCTCCGCGATGAGCTTTGGCTCGCTTTCGGCCAACGCGATCATGGCGCTGAACCTCGGCGCGAAAAAAGGCAACTTCGCCCACGACACCGGCGAAGGCTCGATGTCGAAATACCACCGCAAGCATGGCGGCGACATCATCTGGGAAATTGCTTCGGGCTACTTCGGTTGCCGCAACGACGATGGCACGTTTAATCCTGACAAGTTCGCCAAACAGGCGCTTGAGCCGCAAGTCAAGATGATCGAGATCAAGCTCTCGCAAGGGGCGAAGCCGGGTCATGGCGGGGTGCTGCCGGCGGCGAAAATCACCGCCGAAATTGCCGAAACCCGTGGCGTGCCGATGGGCCGCGACTGCATTTCGCCCGCGACCCATTCGGAGTTTTCGACGCCGCGCGGCCTGCTCGAATTCGTCGAACGGCTACGCCAGCTATCCGGTGGCAAGCCCACCGGCTTCAAGCTGTGTATCGGCCATCCGTGGGAATTTTTCGGCATTGCCAAGGCGATGCTGGAGACCGGCATCCTGCCGGACTTCATCGTGGTGGATGGTGCCGAAGGTGGCACCGGCGCGGCACCGCTCGAATTCACCGATCACGTGGGCGTGCCGTTGCAGGAAGGCCTGCTGCTGGTGCACAACACGCTGGTGGGGATCGGCTTGCGCAGCAAGATCCGCATCGGCGCAAGCGGCAAGATGATTACCGCATTCGATATCGCCAAAACGCTGGCGATTGGCGCGGACTGGGTGAACGCCGCGCGCGGGTTCATGTTTGCCGTCGGTTGTATTCAGGCACAGACCTGCCACACCGGACGCTGCCCAACCGGAGTCGCTACCCAGGACGAAGTACGGCAGCGGGCGCTGAATGTGCCAGACAAATCAGACCGGGTGTTCAGCTTCCATCACAACACGCTGCGAGCGCTGCAGGAGATCGTCCAGGCAGCGGGGCTCAGACACCCGGGGGATTTACGCGCGCATCACATCGTGCGGCGGGTGTCATCACACGAGGTGCGGCTGATGTCGGAGCTGCTGAAGTATCTGGAGCCAGGCGACCTGCTGGCGGGGAAATACCACTACACGCTGTACGAGAAATGGTGGCCGCTGGCCCGGAGTGATTCGTTTGCGGCGCTGGGGGTGGATGAGGCGGTGCCTGCACGGTGACAAGCGGTGGGTGGGAAGGCCTGAGGCGTGATGCGTGATTTTTCCGGCTAGATTTCCACGCGATCAAAGGCAGGCTGAATAACCATAAAAAAGCGCGAACGCTCAAACAGCGTTCGCGCTTTTTGCTGCAACGGCCCCACGGCCATCCAGCCTCAACCATCCACTCAAGCTACTCAAGCCACCGGCACCGTATCCATGAACGACTGCCGTTGCGACAGCTTCTGGAAATGCTGCTCCAGCACCGGCCACGCCGCGCGCCAGTTCAACTCGGGCTGACGGAAATCCAGATATCCCAGCGCACAGCCCAGCGCGATATCCGCCAGCGTGTAACGGTTGCCCGAGCACCATGGCTTGTTGCCCAGGCCTTGCGCCAGCGCCGCCAGACCGCCATCAATTTTCTGCTGCTGACGCGCCACCCACGCCTCGCTGCGGTGCTCCGCTGGACGCTGCGTGCTCTCCAGCCGGATCAGCGCCGCCGCCTCCATCATCCCGTCAGCCAGCGCCTCCCAGCAACGCACTTCCACCCGCTCCCGCCCCGACGCCGGAATCAACCGCGCCACCGGCGACAGCATATCCGCGTACTCGCAAATCACCCGCGAATCGAACACCGCCTCGCCGTCTTCCATCACAAGGCACGGTACTTTGCCTAGCGGGTTGAAGGTCTGGATCACGCTGCCGGCAGACCAGACGTTTTCGAGCACCAGCTTGTAGTCGATCTTTTTTTCCGCGAGCACGATCCGTACCTTGCGCACAAACGGGCTCCCTAGCGAACCGATGAGTTTCATTACATCTGCCTTTTCATGGATGGTCTGGAATTCGGGCGAAAGTATACGTTGGATAGCCCACGCGGCATTCACGCGCGCAACGATCTCCGCAGTATCTCCGGTGCCACCCGAGCGCGTCCAGCAGCCTGTTGGCCAGGCGCTCAGTCGCCATTCAATCGCCATTCCGGCACCACTCAGGCACCACGCAGTCTCCATTCAAACTCAACGCAGAAGCGCCCCCAGCGCAGGCAAAACCCCCGCCAAACGGGCTACACCGGGCGATTTGGCAGCGGAGAACGCTACAATCGCACGATGACTCAAACACCCCTCCCCGCCTCCGCCCTGCCCCCCGTTGCCGCCCTCGACCATTACCGCCAGCGCCGTGAACGCGTGCTGGCGGCATTGCGCGCGCGCGGCGGCGGTGTCGCCATCGTCCCCACCGCAGCGGAAGTCCGGCGTAACCGCGACGTCGATTACCCATACCGGCACGACAGCTATTTCTATTACCTGACCGGTTTCACTGAACCGGAAGCGCTGCTGGTGCTCGATGCCAGCGCGGCACCCGGCGAGCCCTCAACGATCCTCTTTTGCCGCGCCCGCAACGTTGAGCGGGAAACATGGGAAGGCTTACGTTGCGGCCCCGAACGTGCGCCCGCTGTGTATGGCGTCGATGCCGCATTCGCCTTTGATGAACGCGACACCCGCATGCCGCAACTGCTCGCGGACCAACCCGCGCTGCATTACGCGCTGGGCACTTCGACGCAACTGGATGACACCGTGCGCGGCTGGCTCGACGCGGTGCGCGCACGCAATCGCAGTGGCATCAGCACGCCCACAGCCGCCTATGACCTGATACCGCTGCTCGACGAAATGCGCGTCATCAAAGATGCCCACGAATGCGCGATCATGCGGCGCGCTGGCCAGATCTCGGCGCTCGCGCACCGCCGAGCGATGGCCGTCTGCCGTCCAGGCCTGCACGAATACGCGCTCGAAGCGGAATTGCTACACACCTTCCGCCAGCACGGCGCACAAGCGCCCGCCTATGGCTCCATCGTCGCCGCCGGGGCCAACGCGTGCGTGTTGCACTATCCAGCGGGCAACACCGTGATTCAGGATGGCGACCTGATCCTGATCGACGCAGCTTGCGAGCTTGACGGCTACGCCTCCGACATCACCCGCACATTCCCCGCCAATGGCCGCTTTACGCCCGCCCAGCGCACGCTGTACGACATCGTGCTGGCCGCACAGCAAGCCGCTATCGCAGCCACTCGCGCAGGCGTGAGTTTCGACGCGCCGCACCAGGCTGCCGTGCGCGTGCTGGCGCAAGGGCTGCTGGAAACCGGCATCCTCAGCCGCGAGCGTTTTGCCAGCGTGGAGGAGGTCATCAGCGAGCGCGCCTATCTGCGCTTTTATATGCACCGCACCAGCCACTGGATCGGCATGGACGTGCACGATTGCGGTGACTATTTCGAACCCCATCCAGCGCCGGGCGTGACCACCGGTGCCAATGCCGGTGGCGGTGCCAGCGCTCTAAGCCACACAGGCAACACCCGCCCCGCCCGCACACTGGTTGAAGGCATGACCCTAACCATCGAGCCCGGCCTCTACATCCCCGCCGCCGACGACGTGCCAGCGCAGTACTGGAACACCGGCATCCGGATTGAAGACGACGTGATCGTCACCGCCACCGGTTGCGAGTTGATGACACGCGACGTCCCGGTTAGCGCCGACGCCATCGAAACGCTGATGCAGGCCGCCCAGGCTGAGCTTGCTGCTACGGCTACCTCTGCCGCTATCTCTCCCGCTGCGCCCCAGAACCACCCCGCGCCATGACCTCTTCACCCCTGTCCGCCACGGCTTCTGACGTGGCTTCTAACACGGCCGCTGATGCCGCCGCCGCGCCACAGCCCAGCCCCGCAGCAGCAGCTCCCCCGTTCGATTTCGACGTCACGATTGTCGGTGCAGGCCCGGTCGGCCTTGCCCTCGCAGGCTGGCTAGCCCGCCGCAGCGCAACCCGCACGCTTTCGGTGGCGCTGCTCGACGCCCGCGACCCCACCCGCGCCCAGGCCGATCCGCGCGCCATCGCGGTATCGCACGGCAGCCGGGTGCTGCTTGAGTCATTGCTGGAACCACAGCGCTGGCCCGCCGACGCCTGCGCGATTCACCGCATCCATATCTCGCAGCACGGCCAGTTTGGCCGCGCGCTGATCGACCGCGCAGAGCACGGTTTATCTGCACTGGGTTACGTCGCGCGCTATGGCTCGATCGTCACCGCGCTGGCCGAAGCGGTTAGCCCCACCCCGACGCAATGGTTCCCGTCAACCTCGGCCCACACGCCAGCGCAAACGCCCGACGCCGTGAGCTTGCCCATCATCCGCGCGGGCACGGGCGAGCGCATGTTGCGCACGCGGATTCTGGTACATGCCGAAGGCGGCCTGTTCAGCGAGCAAACGGCCAGCCCGGACACGCACCGCGATTACGCGCAAACCGCGCTGGTAGGCGTAGTCAGCGTGTCGCGGCCCCAACCGCATGTGGCATGGGAGCGCTTCACCGCGACCGGCCCGCTAGCGCTGCTGCCGCTGGGTGGCGCGGGCCAGACCGAGTTCGCGCTGGTCTGGTGCTGTGCCCCTGCCGAAGCCGCCCGCCGCGCCGCGCTGGCCGATGCCGAATTGCTGGCAGAACTCGGTCAGGCATTCGGTGAGCGGATGGGACGCTTCACACAGATCCATTCACGGGCCTCGTTCCCGCTCGGCCTGAATGCGCTCGACACCCCGGTTCAAGGACGCATTGCGGCCATCGGCAACGCAGCGCAGACACTTCATCCGGTGGCTGGGCAAGGGCTCAACCTCGGTTTGCGCGACGCTTACGCGCTGGCTGAAGCGCTAGCGCAACACGGCGCGACGCCGCTGGCGCTGACATCGTTTGCCCAGCGCCGCACGCTGGACCGCCGTCTGACTATCCACGCCACCGATTCGCTGGCGCGTCTTTTTACGCTGAATTACCCCGCGCTAGGCGCGCTGCGCGGCCTCGCGCTAACCGCGCTCGAATGCGCTCCACCGGTTAAAACCGCGCTGGCACGGCACATGATGTTCGGCCAGCGCCGTTGAGTACTCGGCCTGTGTGGGGGTGGTGGGGGTGGTGGGGGGGGTGGCGGTGGCGGTGGCGGTAGTAGCAGCAATGGCAATGGCAATGGCAATGGCCAGCGTAACTGGCAGTAGCAACACCAGCAAACACCAACACACAACGCAAAACAGGTATTCAGCGAAGATTCCATCCAGTGCGCTGCTGCAGATATGCATTCGGCCACCTGAGGGGTTAACGGTAAAATGCGCGCTTTCCTTTTTCTGAGATGGGCGGCCGTGATCGCCCATCGCGGCCGCCCATTTGCAGTTGCTCGCGTCTTCCATGTTCACTCTCGGCTCCCACACTCTGTGCAATAACCTGTTCGCAGCCCCCATGGCGGGCGTCACCGACAGGCCGTTTCGCCAGTTGTGCAAGCAGTTGGGCGCGGGCTACGCAGTCTCGGAAATGGTCGCGTCGAATGCGCAACTATGGAAAAGCGAAAAAACCATGCGCCGCGCCAACCATGAGGGAGAAGTCGAACCCATCGCCGTGCAGATCGCTGGCGCGGACCCGCAGATGATGGCCGAAGCCGCCCGCTACAACGTGGCCAACGGCGCGCAAATCATCGACATCAACATGGGCTGCCCAGCCAAAAAGGTCTGTAACGTCGCGGCGGGCTCCGCGCTGCTGCAAAACGAGCCGCTGGTGCAAAGCATCGTCAGCGCGGTGGTGGACGCCGTAGGCCGTGGCCCCGACGCCGTGCCGGTCACGCTGAAAATCCGCACCGGCTGGGACCGTGACCATCGCAATGCACTAGCCATCGCGCGCATCGCCGAAGAAGCCGGGATCGCCATGCTGACGGTGCACGGCCGCACACGGGCCGACCTGTATCACGGCGAAGCCGAATACGAAACGATTGCCGCCGTTAAACGCTCCGTGCGCATCCCAGTGGTCGCCAACGGCGACATCACCACACCGCACAAAGCCCAGGCCGTGCTCGCCGCCACCGGTGCCGACGCCATCATGATTGGCCGCGCCGCTCAAGGACGCCCCTGGATTTTTCGTGAAATCGCTCATTTCCTGCAAACCGGCGAGCTGCTGCCAGCGCCACGCATCGACGAAATCCAGCAAGTGATGAACGAGCACCTGGAAGATCACTACGCGTTCTATGGCGAATTTACCGGCGTTCGTACCGCACGCAAGCACATCGGCTGGTACACTCGCGGCCTTTCTGGTGCCAGCGTGTTCCGCCATCACATGAACACGCTCGACACGACACACGCACAGCTGCTCGCCGTCAACGCATTCTTCGAAGCACAAAAGGCCGTCTCCGAACGCCTTGTCTATCTCGACGAAACCGCGCAACCCGACCGCGAGCCAGACCACACCGACCACCTGGCAGCATGAGCAAGCACATCATCGAACAATCTGTCCGCGACAGCCTGGACGTTTATTTCCAGGATCTCGACGGCTCCAATCCGCACGATGTCTACGACATGGTCATGGCCTGCGTCGAAAAACCCATGCTCGAAGTCGTCCTCGAACAGGCTGGCGGCAACCAGTCGCTCGCGGCTGAATATCTCGGCATCAACCGCAACACGTTGCGCAAAAAGCTGCAACAGCACGGGCTGCTGTAGTTTCGCAGCTCGTTTCGTTGTTCGTTTTTTCGTTGTACGTTTCGCCGCGCCTTGCAGCGCGCTCGATTCTTTCGGCCTTTTCCGCCCTTTTCTCCTCCACCGGTTTTTCATCAGATCATGATCCAGCAAGCGCTCATCTCCGTTTCCGATAAATCCGGCATCGTCGATTTTGCCCGCGCGCTTTCAGCGCTCGGCGTCAAGCTGCTCTCCACGGGCGGAACGGCAAAGCTGCTCGCCGAAGCCGGATTGCCTGTCACTGAAGTGGCTGACTACACTGGCTTTCCGGAAATGCTCGATGGCCGCGTCAAGACCCTGCATCCGAAAGTGCATGGCGGCATTCTGGCGCGGCGCGACCTGCCCGCGCACATGAGCGCGCTGGAACAGCACGGCATTCCCACTATCGACTTGCTGGTCGTGAACCTGTACCCCTTCGTGCAAACCGTGGCGCAATCCACCTGCTCGCTCGAAGACGCCATCGAAAACATCGACATTGGCGGCCCAACCATGCTGCGCTCGGCCGCCAAAAACCATCGTGATGTAACCGTCGTGGTCGATCCGCTCGACTACACAGCGGTGCTAGACGAAATGCGCGCGAACCAGAACACCGTGAGCTACGCGAGCAACTTCCGCCTTGCCACCAAAGTGTTCGCGCACACAGCGCAATACGACGGCGCGATCACGAACTACCTCACCAGCCTGACTGACGAGTTGCAGCACACCTCACGCAACCCCTATCCCGCCACGCTGAACCTCGCCTTCAACAAGGTGCAGGACCTGCGCTACGGCGAAAATCCGCATCAAAGCGCGGCGTTCTACCGCGACCTGGCCACGCCGGAAGGCGCGTTGGCCAACTATCGCCAGTTGCAGGGCAAAGAGCTGTCGTACAACAACATCGCCGACTCCGATGCGGCATGGGAATGCGTGAAGACCTTCAGCGCGCCCGCCTGCGTCATCATCAAGCACGCCAATCCGTGTGGCGTAGCGCTAGGCCTCGACCCGGCGCAAGCGTATGCGAAAGCGCTCCAGACCGATCCGACCTCAGCGTTTGGCGGCATCATCGCGTTTAACCGCGAAGTAGACGAAACCACAGCGCAAGCGGTGGTCAAGCAGTTTGTCGAAGTACTGATCGCGCCATCGTTCAGCGCCGCCGCACTGCAAGTATTCAGCGCCAAACAAAACGTGCGCGTGCTCGAAATTCCGCTCGGCACCCAGCAAAATGCGCTCGACCTGAAGCGCGTGGGCGGCGGTCTGCTGGTGCAATCGCCGGACGCAAAAAATGTCCAGCCGCATGAGCTGCGCGTGGTGACCAAACGCCACCCCACCCCATCTGAAATGGACAACCTGCTGTTTGCCTGGCGCGTCGCCAAATTCGTGAAATCGAATGCGATTGTGTTTTGCAGCAACGGCATGACCCTGGGCGTTGGCGCAGGCCAGATGAGCCGGGTCGATTCAGCGCGTATCGCCAGCATCAAGGCGCAAAACGCGGACTTGTCGCTAACGGGCTCGGCAGTGGCTTCAGATGCGTTCTTCCCGTTTCGTGATGGCCTGGATGTGGTGGTCAACGCCGGCGCAAGCTGTGTGATCCAGCCAGGCGGCTCAATGCGCGATGACGAAGTCATCGCCGCCGCCGACGAACACAACATAGCGATGGTGCTAACCGGCACGCGTCACTTCCGTCACTAGGGCGGGATTCAGCTGGGGGCTGGGCTGGAAGTTTTGGCGCGAGAGGCTGAAGGCCAGTAACACATGCCAGGTGGTCCGCCCCAATACACTCTGCACGCTGAATTCAAGCGGTTTCTGGCTCAGCCTGTGGCTGTGAAATACACCCCGAAGGTTGGACGCTGATCCAGCCTTTGGGGTGTTTTACATGGGAAGGCGGGGCGAGCTGCTTCATTTGATCTGCTGCATTTGACCTGCTGCCTTACCCCTCAGCACAGCCAGCTCACCCAGCTCACCCAGCTCACTGCCAGGCACAAACACGCGCTTCTACCGCGCGCCGGCCAAGCATCCGTTGTAGCATCGCAGCCACCTTGTTCGCCCGGCACCCCATGAGAATTCTCGGCATTGATCCAGGCTTGCGTGTCACTGGTTTTGGCGTCATCGACCAGACTGGCCAGCACCTGACCTACGTTACCAGCGGCGTCATCAAGACTGCCGATGCCGATCTGCCATCCCGGCTGGGCACCATTTTCGAAGGAATTTCGACGCTGACACGCCAGTACGCCCCAGACCAGTCTGCAATCGAAAAAGTGTTCGTCAACGTCAATCCACAATCAACCCTGCTGCTGGGCCAGGCACGTGGTGCCGCGATTTGCGCGCTGGTGGCCAATGGCGTGCCCGTTGCCGAATACACCGCGTTGCAGCTCAAGCAAGCCGTAGTGGGCTATGGCCGCGCCACCAAAGAGCAAATGCAGCAAATGGTGGCGCGCCTGCTGTGCCTTTCAGGCGTGCCCGGTACGGATGCCGCCGACGCGCTAGGCATGGCAATCTGTCATGCCCACGGCGGCGGCACGCTCGGCACACTGGGGGCCATTGCCCCCTCGCTCGCCAAAAAAGGCCTGCGAGTGCGTCGCGGACGGCTGATCGGCTAACCTGTCAAACCAGTGCCGCACAGGCTGCAAAACGGCACGGCGCTCATGCGTTGCTCTGCGCTATTCACGCGTTGCGCCCACCTTGTTCTCACCTCCCACCACGGTTAAAGCGCCATGATTGGTCGTATTGTCGGAATCCTGCTGGAAAAAAACCCGCCCCATCTGCTCGTCGACTGCAACGGCGTCGGTTATGAAATCGACGTGCCCATGAGCACCTTCTACAACCTGCCCGCCAGCGGCGAAAAGGTCACGCTGCTCACGCAAATGATCGTGCGCGAAGACGCCCATCTGCTATACGGCTTTGGCACAGCAGCCGAACGCGCAACCTTCCGCGAGCTGCTGAAAATTAGCGGAATTGGCGCACGCATGGCACTCGCGGTGCTCTCCGGCATGAGCGTGCAAGAACTGGCGCAAACGGTAACCCTGCAAGACGCAGCCCGCCTCACGCGCGTGCCGGGCATCGGCAAGAAAACCGCTGAACGGCTGCTGCTCGAACTCAAAGGCAAGCTGGGTGCAGATCTGGGCACGGCTGCAGGCAGCGTCGCCGCACCGACGCACTCCGCCGACATCCTGAATGCGTTGCTAGCTTTGGGCTACTCCGAAAAAGAAGCCGTTGCCGCCGTGAAAAACGTCCCCGCCGGCACCGGCGTGTCAGACGGCATCAAGCTGGCGCTGAAGGCGTTATCCAAAGCCTGACGCCCCCCCGCCAGGCAGATGCAACGGTCTGTTTGAAGCAGCCGACGCGACATCCTCGCATGCCGGCTGCGGCGTGCGCACCCTGGCCATTTGGCCAGTTTTGCCCGCGAACCCCAAACGTTACAATGCGCCCATGATCGAAACCGACAAACTCTCCGCCGAGCGCATCATCGCGGCCACTCCCGTATCGCCAAACGAAGAAGCTTTCGAACGCGCGCTGCGCCCGCGTCAGCTTGACGAATATGTTGGGCAGGAAAAAGTACGAGGCCAGTTGGAGATATTTATCGAAGCTGCCCGGCGCCGTGAAGAATCGCTCGATCACGTGCTGCTATTTGGCCCGCCAGGGCTTGGCAAAACCACGCTGGCACACATCATCGCGCGCGAAATGGGCGTCAACCTGCGGCAAACCTCCGGGCCGGTGCTTGAGCGCGCGGGCGACCTCGCCGCGATACTCACCAACCTCGAAGCCAACGACGTCCTGTTCATCGACGAAATTCACCGGCTTTCGCCCGTGGTCGAAGAAATCCTGTACCCCGCGCTTGAGGACTACCAGATCGACATCATGATCGGCGAAGGGCCTGCCGCACGCAGCGTCAAGCTCGACCTTCAACCGTTCACGCTGGTCGGTGCCACCACCCGCGCCGGGATGCTGACCAACCCGCTGCGCGACCGCTTTGGCATCGTCGCGCGCCTGGAGTTTTACACCGCTGAAGAACTGGCGCGCATCGTCAGCCGCTCGGCCTCACTCCTCAACGCGCAGATCCACCCGGACGGCGCATTCGAAATCGCCAAACGCTCACGTGGCACGCCACGGATTGCCAACCGGCTTTTGCGCCGCGTGCGCGATTTCGCGGAAGTCAAAGCCGACGGCAACATTACTGCGCAAGTAGCCGATGCGGCACTCAAAATGCTCGACGTCGATAGCGTGGGGTTTGACCTGATGGATCGCAAACTGCTCGAAGCGATCTTGCACAAGTTCGACGGCGGGCCCGTCGGAGTAGACAATCTGGCCGCCGCCATCGGTGAAGAACGCGACACCATCGAAGACGTGCTGGAGCCCTATCTGATCCAGCAAGGCTTTTTGCAGCGCACCCCGCGCGGACGGGTGGCTACGCTGCTCACCTATCGCCACTTCGGTCTCGCCGCCCCTGACGCATCAAGCCCGGTGCCCGACCTATGGAATGCAGGCACGCCCTGAAGGCAGTGACAGCCACCGGTACCGGCTCAGCTCAGCTCAGTTCAGTTCAGGCCATACCGCCCAAGCGTGGGCAAAAAGCCCCAAGCTCCTGATCCAGCAGCAGCACCAGCACCAGCCATACCAAGCACAACAAGGCACACAAAAAGCACAACAAAGCACCACATACGGCTAACGGCCTGGCTCCGGCACCTGTTTGAACGTGTCGTCCTGGCTGCACGCTGTCAGATGCTCGACATCTGCCCACGAAACCACCGTTGCCACGCCGCCCGCAAAATCCACCACGTTGATGCTGGTATTCAGCAACGCATAGTCGCGCGGCGCATCAAGCGACAAATGTCCGGCCAGCCGGTACACGCAATCCAGCACGCCACCGTGCGTGACACAGGCAATACGCCCACCCGGATGAGCCGCGACCAGCGGCTCAAGCGCATGCAGCACCCGGTGATAAAACCCTCGCTGTGACTCCCCGCCCGGCGGTGCAAAACCCGCGTCACGGGTTTGCCAGTGCGCGTATTCATCCGGAAAGCGCGCGGCGATCTGCTCCCGGTCATAGCCCTGAAACGCGCCATAGGAACGTTCACGCAAGCCCTCCCGCAAATGCAGCGGCAAACCCAGTGCACTGGCAAACGGCTGAGCGGTTTGCTGCGCCCGCTGCAAATCGCTCGAATACACCGCATCCAGACGCGCCCCTTCCCGCACTTCCGCTATCAGCCGCGCGGCGAGCTGCTGCGCCTGCGCAAGGCCCGTTTCGGCCAGCGCAATATCAATATGGCCCTGGATACGCTTGATGCGATTCCACGCGGTTTCGCCGTGACGAATAAAAAGAATCTGGGTAGCCATAAGAGAACCGAGGGGAGGAGCAACTGAAAAAGACCACGCCAGCGTGCTACATCAGCTCAGGCGTGCGTTTGAAGCCAGAACGTCACCGGGCCATCGTTGACCAGCGACACCTGCATATCCGCGCCGAATTCGCCGGTTTCAACCAGCGGATGCCGCGTTTGTGCCGCCGCGACAAAGTAATCGAACAAACGGCGGCCTTCGTCCGGTGGCGCAGCAGGCGTGAAGCTCGGACGCGAGCCGCTACGGGTGTCGGCGGCCAGCGTGAACTGCGGCACCAGCAGCAAGCCCCCGGCCTGGCCTGCACCATTCATGTTCTGCACGGACAAGTTCATCTTGCCGGCCGCATCGCTAAACACCCGATAGGCCAGCAACCTGGTCAGCAAGCGCTCGGCGGCGGCATCGGTGTCGCCGCGCTCGGCACACAGCAACACCAGCAAACCCGGGCCAATCGCCCCGGTGCTCCGCTCGCCCACCCTCACGTCCGCACGCAATACCCGTTGCAACAACGCAATCATGTGCAACGCCTCCAGCCGTCAGACGCCAATGCCAATGCCAATGCCAATGCCATCAAAGCGTCACCGTCACACGGGCAAAGCGGCGCTTGCCGATCTGCACCACGTATTCGCCCGGAGTGACTTTCAGCGCCTTGTCGGTAATCACCGTGCCATCGATCTTCACGCCGTTCTGCTCGATACTGCGCAGCGCTTCGCTAGTCGATGCGGCCAGCCCCGCCTGTTTGAGCAACTGGCCAATTCCCAGCGGCGCGCCAGCCAGCGTCACCGCCGCGATATCGTCAGGCACCCCGCCTTTGGCGCGGTGATTGAAATCTTCCAGCGCCCGCTCCGCATCCGCTGCCGAATGAAACCGCGTGATGATTTCTTGCGCCAGCATCACCTTGAAGTCACGCGGATTGCGTCCGTTCTCGGCTTCCTCGCGGAACCCGGCGATTTGCTCAAGCGGGCGAAACGACAACAGCTCGAAGTAACGCCACATCAGCACATCCGAGATGCTCATCAGCTTGCCGAACATGTCAGAGGGTTTTTCGCTAATGCCGATGTAGTTATTCTTCGACTTCGACATTTTCTCGACACCATCCAGCCCTTCGAGCAGCGGCATCGTCAAGATGCATTGCTGCGCCTGGCCGTACTGCTTCTGCAGCTCGCGGCCCACCAGCAGGTTGAATTTCTGGTCGGTACCACCCAGCTCGAGATCGGCATTCAATGCGACCGAATCGTAGCCTTGCATCAGCGGGTAGAGAAACTCGTGAATCGAGATCGGCACGCCGCCCTGAAAGCGTTTAGTGAAATCTTCGCGCTCCAGAATACGCGCCACGGTATAGCGCGACGCGAGCTTGATCATGCCGTCGGCACCTAGCGGCAACGACCACTCACTGTTGTAGCGAATCTCTGTTTTGTCGCGCTCCAGCACCAGCGCGGCCTGATCGAAGTAGGTTTTTGCATTCGATTCGATTTGCTCACGCGTAAGCGGCGGGCGGGTGGCGTTACGGCCGGAAGGGTCCCCGATCAGCGAAGTGAAATCGCCAATCAGGAAAATCACCGTATGCCCCAAGTCTTGCAACTGGCGCATCTTGTTCAGCACCACGGTGTGGCCAATATGGATATCTGGCGCAGTCGGATCTAGACCCAGCTTGATGCGCAGTGGTGTGCCGGTGGCCTCGCTTTTGGCGAGTTTCTGGGCAAACTCGCTCTCTACCAGCAATTCGTCGGCACCGCGCCGGGTAACGGCAAGCGCGTGACGAACCTCATCGGTGAGCGGAAGGGTGGGACCAGATTGGGAGAGAGGCTCGTTGCTCATGCTGGGCGAGATAGAAAAAAGGAAAGATTGTCCCATAGATCAAGCACCTTACCCCGTTCCCTCTATGCACCGCACGCCCCTCAAAACGCTCAAACTTCACGGACCTGCCCCCTAAAACCCTTACGCTCATACGTGGTTCGATTGATAATCGCGCATCAACCGCTGACAGGGGCATAACCGTGACGCGCAACACCGCAGGCAACGTGTATTTTGGTTTGATGTCGGGCACCAGCATGGACGGCGTGGACGGCATCGCGGTCGCCCTCACGCCAGACAAGCCGCCAGTGGTGCTCGGCGAGGCTTTCGTGAATTTTTCCGACGGGCTGCGCCAGGCGCTATTCGCGCTGCAGCAGCCGGGGGACAACGAAATCGAGCGTGAAGCGCTGGCAGCCAACGCGCTAGCCACCTGCTACATGGTTTGCTGCCACGAACTACTGCGCGGCAGCAGCTTATCTGCGGCTGAAGTGCGGGCAATCGGCGTTCATGGGCAGACCGTGCGGCATCGCCCGGAACAAGGCTATACGCGGCAGATCAATAACCCCGCGCTGCTAGCCGAAATGACCCAGATCGACGTGGTGGCCGACTTTCGCAGCCGCGATATCGCAGCCGGTGGCCAGGGTGCACCATTGGTGCCAGCATTTCACGCAACGATCTTCGGCACGCCCAGCGAAACCCGCGTGGTCTGCAATCTCGGCGGCATCAGCAACCTCACCATCCTGGGCGCGGCGGGCCATGTACGCGGCTTTGACTGCGGCCCAGCCAATGTCTTTCTCGACACCTGGGCGCAACGCCATCTTGGCAAACCCTTTGACGACAACGGCCAGTTAGCCGCGAGCGGACAAGTTCACCGGCCACTGCTGCATACGCTGCTGGAAGAACCATTCTTTGAGCAGCAGCCGCCCAAGAGCACCGGCCGCGACCTGTTCAGCACGGCCTGGCTGGACACCCGGCTGCAACAGCATGCCGGTGTCAGCCCGGAAGACGTGCAGGCCACACTAGTCGCACTCACAGCGATCACGGTGGCACGCGAGATCGAACGGCATGCACCTGAAAGCAAGGCGGTTTATGTCTGTGGTGGTGGCGCACGCAACCCGGCGCTGATGCAGGCACTGCAAACCGCACTGGAACAAAGCGGAGCGAGCGGCATGCCGGTTTTGACCACTGCTGCGTTAGGTGTGCCGCCACAGCAAGTGGAACCGATGGCCTTCGCATGGCTGGCGATGCGCTGCCTGGCACGCGAATCAGGCAATCTTCCGGCCGTCACTGGTGCCGCAGGCGAACGCGTGCTGGGGGCGATATACCCGCGCTAGCTGCACCCGGCATCCGGGAGTAGCACGGAAAATCATGAAGCGCGAATCGAGTCTGGCAAACCTGCGGCGTGAAACCGCAGGCTGTAAAACCCGCGGGCGGTAAAACCCTGTGAAACCGGTTGCGAAACCCCGGCTGTGAAACCCTATAAAGCCATTAAGCAATAAAAAACGGGGCCCGCTCAATTTGAACTGTGCCCCGTTCTGCAATACCAACGGCCGTACTACACCGCTTGCTGCTTGTCCTGTAACTACGCCGAAAACGATGAACCGCAGCTGCAGCTACTCGTCGCGTTCGGATTTTTAATCACAAACTGTGCGCCATTCAGATCGTCTTTGTAGTCGATCTCGGCACCCACCAGATACTGATAACTCATCGAATCAATCAGCAACTGGACGCCGTTTTTGTCCATCACGGTATCGTCTTCGTTCACTTCTTCATCGAAAGTGAAACCGTACTGGAAACCCGAGCAGCCACCGCCTTGCACAAATACGCGCAGCTTTAGCTCAGAATTGCCTTCTTCTTCGATCAATTGTTTAACTTTATCGGCAGCCGCGTCAGTAAACACGAAGGGACCAGGCATTTCAGCCACGGGGGAATTCACGACAGCGTTCATTCGAAATCTCCAAAAAAGCTTTTGTGCGCCATTGTAGGACTGATCCTGAGATCGTGCTGAAGTCAATGAAATCAATGACTTTTGAGTGCCAGATGTCGCTTGTAAATAACACTTGTGTAAGCAGGCAGCGCCCGTAACGACTGCAACACAATGGGCTAGTTTGGCCGTCTTCACCCGGCTCGCCAGCATCAAAAATCGAGATCCTGAATCAAGGATTTGGGAAAAACACCATGCCAGAACTCAAAACCCTACTGCTGTTCATTTTGACTGCCATTGCCGAAATCGTCGGATGCTATTTGCCCTATCTGTGGCTACGGCAAGATAAAACCATCTGGCTGCTGCTTCCCGCCGCCGTCAGTCTGGCGCTCTTCGCATGGCTGTTGACCTTGCATCCGGCTGCCGCTGGGCGGGTCTACGCAGCTTATGGCGGTGTTTATATCGTCGCGGCCCTTCTGTGGCTCTGGGGCGTTGACGGCATCAGGCCATCTAGCTGGGACCTTCTAGGCGCTGCCGTCGCTCTGAGCGGCATGGCCATCATCATGTTTGCGCCACGAACCGGAAATATCTGACTGCCTGTTCCCGGGCTCGTTCGCACAAACAAAAAAGCCGCCAGTAAAAACACTGACGGCTTTTTTGCGCAGTTTCGCGTTGAAACAAAAAGCGAAACGCTGCCGAAACGATTAACGCTTCGAGAACTGCTTCCGGCGACGTGCCTTGTGGAAACCCACTTTCTTACGTTCCACTTCACGTGCATCACGCGTCACGAAACCGGCGCTCGACAGAGCAGGCTTCAGCGTTGCGTCGTAGTCCATCAGCGCGCGAGTGATGCCGTGGCGAACCGCACCGGCTTGACCCGTTTCACCGCCACCTGTCACGTTCACCTTGATGTCAAACGTAGCCGCGTGGTTCGTGAGTTCCAGGGGCTGACGCACGATCATCAGCGAAGTTTCGCGTGAGAAGTAGTCAGAGATAGGCTTGCCATTGACGATGATGTCGCCCTTGCCAGCCTTGATAAAAACACGGGCGACGGCGCTCTTGCGGCGGCCCGTGCCATAGTTCCAGTTACCGATCATGTGGGCTCCTTAGATCTCGATCTCAAGCGCTTTCGGCTGTTGCGCCGAATGCGGATGCGTTGCTTCGGCGTAGACCTTCAGCTTCTTGATCATCGCGTAGCCCAGCGGGCCCTTCGGCAGCATGCCCTTGACCGCTTTCTCGAGCGCACGGCCCGGGAAGCGTTCCTGCATCTTGCCAAATGTTGTTTCGTAAATGCCGCCCGGGTAACCCGAGTGACGGTAGTACTTCTTGTCTGTGGCCTTTTTACCTGTGACCTTCAGCTTGCCGGCGTTGATAACGATGATGAAATCACCGGTGTCGACGTGCGGGGTGAACTCAGGCTTGTGTTTGCCGCGAAGACGGCGTGCCACTTCGCTGGCGACACGGCCGAGAACCTTATCCGTCGCGTCAATCACGTACCATTCGCGCGTCACCTCATGGGCTTTTGCGGAAAACGTCTTCATGATCGATCCAATAAAATTGCTTTGCCCAGTGTTTTTCCTGCTTAGTTTTTAGCACTTCAAGGCGCTGTGCAGGCTCTTCCTGTTCCTTTCCCCACGGGCATATGCGGAGAAAAGCCTTGGATTATAAAGGAAAATGCCGCCGATTGCCAAAATTTACGTGATCGGCCGCCCACACCCCCTGACACTCCGCTTTCGCCCCCTCTCTTAACAGTTTGCCGCCAACTCCGGCAAACCAGCTTGTAACTCGGGCTCTTTTCTCCGCAATTTCAGGAAAATTCCTCAACCCATATCCGCTAAAATTCATCGCTCTCTTTTATTTCAGGACAGCAGATGAAGTGGATCGGCATGGCTGACGATCATCCCGTCATCATGGACGCGCTTGAATCGACTCTCACGGAAACACGCGCTTTCGCTGTCGCGTTCAAGGTCCGGACAGGCGAGCAGCTCCTCGAAGCACTACGCACCCAGCACTGTGATTTCGCTATCACCGATTACTCGATGACCCAAGGCGCACCCGGCGGCGATGGCCTCGCGCTCATCGAACGGGTGCTGCGGCAATTCCCCCACGTCAAATTAATCGTGTTCACGATGTTGTCCAATCCCGCGCTGTGCGGCCAACTGGCGAAGCTGGGAGTGCATGGCATCGTCAGCAAAAACGACGAGCGCGGTGAAATTCTCGCGGCCTTGCGTGCCATCGAAGCCGGTCACGCCGCGCCTTACTGCTCTCCCAGTGTGCGCGGCTGGCTTGCGGCGCAACCGTCTGGCAATGCTGCGAACAACCTCCAGCCCACACTCAGCCAACGCGAAGTAGACGTCGTGCGCCTGTTCGCCCAGGGCGAAACGCTCGACGAAATCGCCGGCAACCTGAAACGGGCCAAAAGCACCGTCGCCACCCACAAACAAAATGCGATGCAAAAACTCGGCATCACGAACAATGCCGATCTGATCTGCTACGCGTATGAGATCGGCATTGTGTAACTGCTGGCGCTGGGCCTTCGCCTGCATTGTCTGGACCTGTCTGCTGCTGCCCCCCGGTGCCGCTCACGCCAGCGCCGACCCTACCCTCGCCACAGGCCTGTTACGCCCCGTCGGCCAGGGTGCCACCACTCGCTTCCCCGCCAACCTCTCGCCCGGCGACAACGCCTGGCTAAAACGCCATGGCGCCATCGTCGTTGGCATGTGGGGTGACGACTACGCGCCGCTGCAATTTCGCTCCAGTAACGAAACCGTTGAGGGCATCACCGCCGAATATCTGCTGCTGCTCGGCAATGCGCTGCAAACACCCGTGCAGATTCGCTGGTTTGCCAGCCGCGCTGAGGCGTTCGCCGCGCTTCGCGCACAAGATGTCGATGCGCTCAGCCTGCTTGGGCCGCTCGCTGAATCCGAGCGCGACGCATCGGTCCGTGCAACCTATCTGCGAGCGCCACTTGCCGTGGTGCGCCGCGCGGGCCCCGCACTCCCAAGCAACGATGTACTAAAAGGCCATGGCGTGCAGCAAGGCGACCTGGCACTACAGTCAGGCAGCGCGCCGCTAAGCTCCCGGCGCTCGCTCTACAAGGCGCTCGAAGCGGTGTCACTCGGGCATGCCGATTACTACCTGGGCGATTTAGTCTCCGCTGCCTATTACATCGAACAGGGCATGTTCCTGAACCTGCGGGTAGCCCGCACGGAGTCCAGCACCACACACTTTGCGCTGGTGTTCAGCGCCGGACGTCCGGCGCTCGCGCATGTTCTTGAGGCTGGCCTCGATGCCATTCCGCCGTGGATGCGGGTCAACATCCTGCGGCGCTGGGTCGCCAGCGCCGCGCAAGACATGGAGAACGGCAAGCTCTCCCTCACCCTCGCCGAACGCCGCTGGATTGACACGCATCCAGTCGTGCGCGTGAGTGTCGATGCGGCCAATGCCCCCTACACCTTTATCGATTCGGCAGGTGAATTCGTCGGGATGTATGCCGACTTGCTCAAGCTCATCAGCCGTCGCACCGGCCTGCGCTTCGAGATCGTCCCGCGCGACACCGTGGCCGCCATCGAAGCCGACCTGCGAGCCCACCGCACCAGCCTTGTCACCACGCTGATCCCCACAGTCGAACGCCGTCACTTTCTGTCATTCACCACCGCCATTGAACCGATGGCCTGGGCCATCGTCACGCGCCGCGCGGACCAGTCGGTCAGCGGGCTCGACAGCCTCAACGGCAAACAGCTAGCGCTCACCCGGGGGCATGGCATGACAGATCTGATCCGCACGCTTTACCCTGGCATCAAGGTCGTCTCGATGCGCACGGCCACCGATGCGCTAGATCTCGTCGCGCGCGGCCGTGCCGATGCCACGCTGCTCAGCATGGCCGGTGCCAGCTATGCGATCGAGCGATACTTCGACGGCCGTCTGCACATTGCCGCCACCTCTCTCAATGGCCCGGATCTGGCCCGCTTTGGTGTATCCAGCCAGCAGCCTGAACTACTAGGCATCCTTAACAAATCATTACTGTCGATAGCACCGTCCGAGCGCGCCGGGCTCGCGTCTAAATGGCTGGTGAATATCAACTACCCCACCGGCACGTGGGACAGCTTGCGGCGTTCGGTGTTTCGCTGGCTGCCATGGATCTTCGGCGCGCTGGCGCTGATCATCGGCTGGAACAGCTTGCTGCAGTACCAGATTCGCCGCCGCAAACAACTGGAAAGCGAATTACGCATCGCGCGCGATGTCGCCGAACGCGCCAACCGGGAGAAAACCGATTTTCTGGCCGTGATGAGCCACGAGATCCGCACCCCCATGAGCGCAGTAATCGGTCTGCTGGAAATGGCGCACCGGAGCGCCCGTGCAGGTGTTACAGATGCACAGCCGCTCGCGCTGGCGGAAGCCTCCGCGCGCGGCCTGCTCGATCTGGTGGGTGATCTGCTCGATCTGAGCAAAATCGAAGCGGGCGAGCTGACACTCACACCACGTGCGGTCAATCTGCGCGCACTGCTAGCCGATATCAGCGCGCTCTTCACTCACGCGGCTCAAGCCAAAGGCCTGCATCTGCGGCACAGCATCGCGGCAGAGGTGCCCGAATGGGTTTGGCTTGATCCAGTACGGATGCGCCAGATCGTCGCCAATCTGCTTTCGAATGCGGTCAAGTTCACCGAAAAAGGCAGCATCACGCTAACGGCCCGCCTTGAGCACACGGCCACCACTGAAGCGGCGATGCTGCTCATCACGGTCAGCGACACGGGCCACGGCATTGCCGCCAGCGAACTTCCGCTGGTCTTCGAGCCGTTTCATCAGGCATCTTCGCCCGCTGCGCATATGGGCACCGGGTTAGGCCTCGTCATTGTCAAACGTCTGGTTTTCCTGATGAATGGGCTGATCGCACTTACCAGCGAGCCCGGTTGCGGCACCGAGGCGAGCGTCACGCTGCCTTGCCTGGCAGTCAAAGGCGAGGAGCAACCCCAGGCGCAGCTCTGGTTCGCCCAAACCCCGCTGCGCATCCTCGCCGTGGACGATCATCCGATCAACCTGCGCATTTTGTCCGACCAGCTCAACTGGCTTGGCTATCACCCCATCGCAGCCGTCAATGCCAGCGAAGCACTCCAGCAGATCGCGCTAGGCGTGGATCTGATCCTGACTGACTGCAATATGCCCGTCACTTCAGGCATCGAACTGACCCAGCAGATTCGCGCGGCTGAAGCCACTCACCGGCAGCGCCATTGCCCCGTGATCGGCCTCACCGCCAATGCCCTGCCCGAAGCCCGCGAAGCCTGTCTCGCCGCAGGCATGGACGACGTGCTCGTGAAGCCACTCGATCTGGCACAAATCAGCCGCGTGCTGGCGCACTGGTTTCCGGGGCAAGTCACCAGGCATCAAGCGCAAAGCCTTGCGCTCACCTCGATGGCCATGCCCTCACCCTCAACCAGCGCCATGCCAGCAGGCCTAGCCGAAAGCCTGCGCGAAGACGGCCTCGCGTTGCGCCATGCCGTCAGCGCCGAAAAATGGCAAGTGGTGGCCGATCTGTCGCATCGCATTCGTGGTGTCGTGAGTTGCACACTGGCCGACCCCGATCTTGATCAGGCTTGCCTGGTTCTTGAAATGCAGGCGTCACGCAGCTTGCCAGCACGTGCAGCCATCACCGCGCAACTGCACCGCGTAACGGCCTTGCTGGCGCTTTATGTAGCAAATGAGATAACAAATGAGGCCGCAAATGAAGTAGCACCTGAAGCGGCCCCAGCAGCCACACCCGCAACACCGCTTGCCAGCCCCCTTTCACCTCCCGCCTCACCCCATGCGCTTCAACTCTCGAATATGTTCGATGGCGTAGCAGAAACGAAATCGTCATAGTGATGGCTGAGCGGGAAACAACACCGCTTGCAACCAACGTAGATAAAGGATTCATCATGAAAAAGATCATCATCGCTGCTATCGCTCCTATCGTTATGCTCGGCGCATCAAGCGCATTCGCTAACACACAAGATTGCGCAACACGTGCTAACGCGATCCAGGCTCAAATCCAGGCTGCCCAGCAATACGGCAACACAAACCGCGTTGCTGCACTCCAAAACGCACTGGCACAAGTGAAGGCTAACTGCACGAACGCAGGCCAGTCAGATCGCGCCAACAACCGCGTGCAAGACAAGCAACGTAACGTGCGCAAAGCACAAGACGAAGTGCGTCAAGCTGAATCGAAACTGCGTGAAGCACAAGCTCGCGGCGACGCACGCCGGATCCAGCAAGCTCAGTCGAAACTGGCTGAAAAGCAAGACAAGCTGCGCGAAAAGATGGACGACCTGAGCAACGCGCAAGGTGATGCAGCTGCTCTGCGTGGCTAAGAAAACCCTGAGTGGTTTTTAGTTTGAGATTTTTGTGATGCAAGGGTGGGGGGCGAAAGCCCCCTGCCCCTATTTGTCGTGAGTGTAGAAGTCTGGTGTCCAAAGGTTCAATTTCCTCCGTATGCGGCGTGCTGTTGCTCGCTCCTGTCGTGAGTCATGCCGGCGAGTCCCCCACCTCCTCCGAGGATGGCAACGCCGAATTCAATGCCGCTATTCGGCGCGCATTAACTGTCCAGTCTGTCGCGCCTCAAAATCGGGATGAAAAATATGCGCTCGCCCACGGCTTTGCTGCGGGGGCCGATACCGCTCATTCAGATTCCGGCACCGAGAACGACGATGACGATGACGACGATGACTCGTCAACGCAAGCCAACGCCATACCCGATGACGTCTTCGCGCAGGCGATCCGCAATGCCTTATCTGGCAAACCCAGCGATATCCTCACCGGCCCACGCGAGGAAGAAGGCGATTACCGCAAAGCCGATGCCACGATCAAAGTTGCGGTCTATGCCAATGGGCACTGGAGCGGCTATTCATGGCTCACGCTGAAAGAAGATGGCCGTCCGTGCGCGGAGGTTTCTGACTGGCTCTCATGGGGCGTCACGTCTATCGTCAAGTTCGTCCATGAAGACGACACGGACAATCCACACTGCATGATTCCGCAGCGCCCGCCACGCAAGGACGTAGTCGAGCCCGCAGACAGCGACGATGACGATAGCGACCCGGAAGCAGCCCACTTGCACTACGACAAGCTGCGCCAGCAGCTAACCGTGCGTATCGACGAGTCGATGATGAGCCGCTCCCGGGACACCGTGCCGCCATGGCGGCTGGCCTACGGCATGCCCGCAGTACGGCTGGGCTATCAGATCAACGGTTCGCAGAGCACCGGCAACAACTACGCCAGTGCGGAACATCACGCCACGTTCTATGGCGGCTTCGATCTCGGAGCGAACTTCGGTCCGTGGCGCTTTCGCTCAGAGCAGAACTATTCGCGCGAAACCACTGGCAAGCCTAAATGGGAGCGCGTTTCGACCTACATCCAGCGCGATATCGTGCCGTGGCGCAGCAAGCTGCTGGCCGGAGAAGGCGTCACGGATAGCCTGCTGTTCGACAGCATGCCGTTCACCGGTGCGCAGTTGATGACCGAAGACAACTTGCTGCCCGACTATCTCGCGGCTTTCACGCCAGTGGTTCGAGGGGTCGCAAAAAGCACCGCGGAAGTGTTCGTGCGCCAGCACGGCATCCGTTTCTATCAGGCCGTCGTGGCTCCTGGGCCCTTCACGCTGTATGACGTGCGGCCACCAGCTAGCAGCGGCGACATCACCGTCACCGTCCGTGAAGCGGATGGCACCGAACACGTGTCGATCGTCCCCTACATCTCGATGCCATTACTGGTTCACAAAAAGGTCGTGAAATACGCGCTCAACGTGGGCCGCTATCGCCGTGCCTCGGGCAGCCAGGGTTTTACTCAGCCAGAGTTTTTTCAGGCCACGGCGGGTATCGGCTTGCCCTACCGCATCAGCACTTTCGCCGGCGTATTAAACGCGCGGGACTATCGCAGCATTGCAGCTGGAGTAGGCTGGGATCTGGCGAAAGCGGGCTCGCTCTCGCTCGATGTCACCCGCTCGAACGTGCAGGACGCCTCGCTCACCGACAACCCGGTCGGCAACCGGGTGCGCGTGCGCTACGCCAAATCATTTGCATCAACGGGCACCGGGCTCAATCTCGACTTTCGGCGTTACCTCGGCGGGCATTTCCGCTCGCTGTCAGACATGCTCCAGCGGCGCGCAGATATCAGCTACTGGCGCGAGCTCCTGGGCGACGATGGAGACGACGACGGCACCATCGCCAAATCAATGGCACCCGAAGTGCCGCCGCGCACCGCGCTTCGTCTGGACATCCAGCAGAACGTTGGCGATACCGGCAATGTCTACGCGACGCTCATCAACAACCGCTTTGGCGGCAAGCGCGCTGGCCGGGGCTCGCTGCAGGTGGGCGGCACCTGGTACGGCGGCCACTTCGACATAGATGCCCAGGCGGGCGTCAGCCGGACGGCCAAAATAAATAGCACGACGTTTCAGGTCAGCGTGTCGATCCCGCTGTCGATGGGAAAACGCAAACAGACCCTACGCTACGAAGCCTCGGCTTCACGCGACGACGACGGCCTGAAGTGGGGCAACAAGCTCTCTGGCTCAGCGCTGCGCGATTACCGGCTGAATTACACCTTAAGCCAGCAGCAGTCCAAATCAGCAGGGGCCGAAGGTACCGCTAGCGTGTCCTATCAGGCCGATGCAGGACGGGTGGATGTGAGTTATGGCCAAGGCCGGGATTACCGCAAGATCGACATGGGCATTGCAGGCAGCGTGATTGGCTACAAAGATGGGGTCGTACTAGGGCAATCGCTGGGAGACACCATCGCCATCCTCGACGCGCCGGGCTTTCCGGATATCAGCGTAGACGGCCAGCTAGCAACTCGCACCGATGCGCGCGGACGTGCGGTGGTTTCTTATGTAACGCCCTATCGCATCAACCGCTTAGGCCTCGACAGCCTTGATGTGGGAAACGATCTCGACTATCACACGCTGTTTCGTGAAGTCGCGCCGGTGTCGGGCGCAATCCTCTATGTCCCAATCAAGCCGCAGCCGTTAATTCCGGTTAAAACCGATTAACCCATCCCGCACCGGGCAACGATGCCCTAAGCGCACGCAGATGAAAAAAAACCCGAACGCCTGGTTCGGGTTTAATCCACCGATGGAGGAGGTGGAGGAGACATACAACAATGCAATAAAACACTAAATAACGTCGTTGATTATATGAGCCAGCATCGCATCATGCAAGAAAGTGTTGCATAACGAAACGATATATCGTCAGGCAAAATATTTAACAACCATAGTGATTAATTTTTTTATTCTAAATCAGTCACTTAATTCACAATTGCGGCTTTCGTTAGAAAATCGTCAGGATTCCGTTAATCAATCCACTCTATGTTTTTCGCATAATGCAAACGCATCATTGCGCAAAATAAAAGGGCCTGCGCCTGCGACGGAACCTCCGGTTTGGTACCGGGTAGACAATTCATCGGCAAGCTACAATGCCGTCTCAAATTTTAAGCAAAGCGGGTCGGAGTCAAGCATGGAATGCAAAGTAAGCTGGATGGGGCAAGACGGGATGGCATTTACGGCCGAAACTGGCAGCGGCCATCTGGTCGCAATGGATGGTGCGCCGGAAGGCGGTGGACGCAATCTGGCACCGCGTCCAATGGAAATGGTCCTGCTCGGCACAGGTGGCTGCACGGCCTATGACGTCGTGATGATTCTGAAAAAGAGCCGCCAGGCAATCGTCAACTGCACGGTCACGCTCAAGGCGGAACGTGCCAGCGAAGATCCCAAGGTGTTCACGAAAATTCATTTTCACTTCACCGTGACGGGCAAAAATCTAAACCCCGCAACCGTCGAACGGGCACTGAATCTATCGCAGGACAAATATTGTTCCGCGTCGATCATGCTGGCTAAAACCGCCGAGCTAACTCATTCGTTCGAGATCGTCCCGGTCTGAGGCGATGTCTGGCTAGCTAGCCCGAGTTGTTCTGTGGCTGGTCACGCAAAATGCTTCACGCAAAAAAATGCTGGCGTCCTGATGGATGCCAGCATTTTTTGTTGGGAGGCAAAGCAAGTCGATAAGCCGGATTCTGTGCACACGCAGCACTGACGTGCAGCATGCGTGGCAGCCATTCCTCTAGGCGTGCCATTACTGACACGCTCAAGCTTCCTACCCGCAGACGAAACAGGGGCCCCGTCCTGCATCTCGAAGATGCGCGCCTGCCTACTTGGAATTGCTCCGGGTGGAGGTTACCTTGCCGGACTACGTTGCCGCAGCCGCGGTGCGCTCTTACCGCACCGTTTCACCCTTACCTGATCCTGGCTTGCGCCAGGCCATCGGCGGTTTGCTTTCTGTTGCCCTGTTCCGCGTGTCGCCACGGATGGCTGTTAGCCATCACCCTGCCCTGTGGAGTCCGGACTTTCCTCGCCCACGTCAGCCTGAGCTGACGCAGCCGCGACTGCCTGACTTGCTTTGCTGCGCGCGATTCTAACACCGTGCCGGAGGAGCCAATCAAATGGATTGAATCGGTGCGAGCGTCCGGTTGTGAGGCGAGCGTCCTGTCAGGAAAAGATGTTGCTCATGGTTACAGATTAGGCAAATTGGCAAAATCCTCAGAAGAAATCTCTTGTCCATCTTCTGTCATAAGCCAGCCAAAACGATTCATTACGATGCCGTACATTTCCATTTTAAGTTCCATTTTGCTTTTAATTTTCTCTGGAGCCAGCGGAATATCCGCAGTGAGCGCGAGCGTCCCATTCAGTTGCGTAACAAAGGCTTTTTTCATATTTTCAATAAAATCTTTGTGCTCGCCAGACAACGCTCTGCTTTTTTCAAACTCACTGATTTCATCAATAATTTTCAAATAAAGCTCTTTACGGGTAAAAAGCCCATCAAGAATGCGGGAGTCAATTGCCTCCTGCCCAAGCGCGATGATTTTACGGCTGCGCTCTCTTTCCTCTGGTTTTAGCTCCGAAAGCACCGAGATAAAATCATGTGCAATAGAGTAAACCATTTCGGAGAAATCCCAGCCGGTCATAATTTGCGCCATCGCGGCGTTACCCGCGTATTTTTTTACCTCTTCGTATGAAACATTTAGCTTGCCATCTGGAATAAAATGCCGCGCCTTACTAATCAGCAAGGCCGCTGTGGCCACCGAATCGCCAGCTTCACTGAGGCGATACAAATGGCTGGTCAAGCCCGCAAAATTTTCAGAATTTAAATCTTTTACTGTCCTGATACCAGGCAAAATAAAGGAATTTCTGGCCCAATAATAAGCTCTAAGGGTCCGGATATTGGTAAGCAAGTTTGTTTGCTGGTCAGCAAGAGAGGCCCGATTGATTGCCGCCAACGGAAGCTCATGGGCCGCAGGCACAAAACCCGGCTTGATCGAAAGCAGATTTTCAGGTGACACAAATCTGCGCATAAATAGTTTTTCAATTGCATTTTCCGGGCCGCGCGGGGCAAACACTCCAACTTTATTAATCCCAGTTAATTCTGGCAGCAGCGACCCCCAGTCCGAATCTACAAGCATATTCAGAATATCAAGGCACCGTTCTTTCGAAATTTTCGCCTCATGCGAACCAGAATACCCCGGCAGCATAAAAGATCTTAAATATTCAAGCACCATTTTTGAGATATATTGATTATATTGCCTCCACGAAACCACGTGAAGCATTTTATATTTATCATCACATGCTCTCAGCATTGAATTAATGTCTTTTTTCATTTCGGATATCGACCAGGATTTTGATGATTTATCAGCCCCAGGGAGCAATACTTCAAATTGCCTTTTAAAAGCAGCCGGGGTCAGCCCGGCGTCCCCCTGCGGCTCAACAGCAGGTAGGCAAGCGTTATTATTCCGCATGGAATCAAGCACGAACAGGATATTTCTCGCGTCATCGCCAATAATATCAACCATCTCGTTATCCAGAATCACAAAATTCTGGCCTAGCGTCCTAAGCAAGGTCTTGAATTCTTCATTAGTCTGATTTTTAAAATCTACCTGATTGCGCTCATCTTTCAGCCAGAGCGCCAATTTATCTACATTCCATTTTGTGAAGCGGGCCAGATTGACCATATTAGTAGGGAGGCAGCCGATTTTCCCGTATTTGATCTCAACATCGACGGTTTTCTCCACGCCAAACATCTCATCAATTAAAGCCACCAGATCACCCAATGACTGGGCGATTTCAGGCGCAAATAAAACTTTATCCTGATTACCCAGACAAAGCGCGAGCGGATTTTGCGCACCCGCGCTAGCCCGTGGCCTCATCTCCCCAGATTGCAAATTTCCAAGCGAAACTTGATTATTGGCCCGCACATTTTCTGCATAATGTGACTTGTCTTGATAAGCAACGAATCTGAGATTCTGCAACATCGAAACCAGTTTTTCCCGCGCGATTAACTCAGGATTTTTTAATTCACCAACAGAAAAACCTGTTTTTTCAATTCCAGCCCAGCGCGATTGGTTTAATTCATCTACAACGTCACAAAACTCTTTCCTGAGACTGGCCACAGTCTCCAGATTCAGATTATTACTGAGGATAATTCCATTATTTACCTGATTATTTTTATCGTAAATCGGTTCAACAAGTTTTTTCTTAATGCCCGAAGCCCTGCGACCTTCCTCCAGCCTTTCATCTATTTCATTTTTATAATAAGACAACTCGCCGCTAAAGCTCGAAGACAAATCACCTATTAACGACAATTCATTTTTTAGCGCAAGAAAATTATAACTTCCCTGCCCTGACTGTATTGTTTGTTGATGCCCTGCAGCAACAGGATTTTTCGCCTCAACCTGCTCGACTCCGCTGGTTCCATTAACCAGCGAAAGATCGACAACATTACCCTGGTTATTAAAAGATGAAGTTTTATTAACAAAATTACTCATAAATAGTTTTAGTTTTTTAGTTAACGATCGAGCCAATCACACCATGAACAGGCCCAGAGACCCCGGAGACGTTAACTAGGTAACACCTCAAGGCAAAACGTCTCATCGTGGCAATTTTTCGGCCTGACATGCCATGCCGCCTGAGTACCAGGGCGGCAGATTGCACAAACGCTTACCGGCCGCCGTTGCGACGGCCCGGGCGAAACACCGCCACATCGGCATAAAAGGACGGGCACTGGTTATCCGCCCACCAGCCCGGAATACCCAGCACGGGTAGTGGCGCAAACATTCGGCTGGTCAATGTGGGAAGCGCCGCGAGGCCCGCGCTAACGGTGCTGTCCAGCCATGCGTCCCGTTGGCCAAGCGGCCATGAAAAGTAAACCGCAGGTGCCTCCACGATCCACGTATGGGCGGTGCAGGCTTTATAAGGCGTCACTAGCTTTTCCAGTAGCGCATGGCCAAAACTGTGTGCTTCGCAGCGCTGCCCCCAGGCAGTGCGTTCCGTGGTGAATAACCTCGACCAGTCAAACTCCCGGAGCGCCGCGCTCAAAGCCGGGTCGCTCGAAACAAACAGCAGTGCGTTTTCGTCGAACAGGGTCAGCGCATCGCGTTTGCTGCCACGAGTGGGTCCAATGCCTTGCGTCTCGATCGCGTGTGCCTGACGTGCGTTTAGCACCGCTTTGATCTGCGGAAACCGGAACCAGACCAGCGCATTGAAAAAATCATGGAGATTGTGACGCGTCGGTACACACCCGGTGGCGGCGATATGCGCCTCATAAGCGCTGCCGGGTGCCAGCATGTGCTGTGCGACAAACGTCAGCGGCAGGCCACGGCCGGTGCTCTGGCCTGACTGCTGCGCATCGGCATTGAGCACCTGGAGCCAGTTTTGCTCGCCGGCCAGCGCCGCGCGCTGCCAGCGGGCACCACGCGGTGCAAACGGTGCGAACCATGGCTTCTGCCAGTCAATCGCAGCAAATGACGCCGCTGGAGCGGGATGCTCAGCGGCCGCAGGATGAAGGCTGGTCACCGGTCGCATAGGTGCTGCCGCAACGTCGACACACAAGGTCAGCGCAAGCGCCAGCCAATCGCTTCGCCGCCGCCCAGCGGCACCACGGATGCGTCGCCGACCATCAGTTCATCCGGCAGCGTCCATGATTCGCGCGCCAGCGTGATTTGCTCTGAATTGCGCGGCAAGCCGTAAAAATCCGCGCCGAAAAAGCTGGCGAACCCTTCAAGCCGCTCAAGCGCGCCCGCCTGATCGAAGGCTTCGGCATACAGCTCAAGGGCATGCAGCGCGGTGTAACAGCCCGCACACCCGCACGCCTGTTGCTTAAGCCCTTTTGGATGCGGCGCGCTGTCGGTGCCGAGGAAAAAACGTGGATTACCCGAGGTCGCGGCCTCGACCAGTGCCAGGCGATGCGTTTCACGCTTGAGCACCGGCAAACAGTAGTAATGCGGACGAATTCCGCCGATAAACATCGCGTTCCGGTTGTACAGCAGGTGATGCGCGGTGATCGTCGCGCCCAGCAAGCCAGGAGCCGCATCGGCATCGCGCACGTAATCTGCTGCGTCCTTGGTGGTGATGTGCTCGAACACCACCTTGAGTGCCGGAAACGCGCGCCGCAACGGCTCCATCACACGTTCAATAAATACTTTTTCGCGGTCGAACAGATCAATCGCGCTATCCGTGACTTCGCCATGCACCAGCAGTGGCATGCCAGCGTCCTGCATCGCTTCGAGGGTTTTCGCGCACTTCATCACGTCGGTCACGCCCGCATCCGAGTTGGTCGTCGCCCCGGCCGGATACAGCTTGACGCCATGCACCACGCCGCTCGCGCGGGCCCGGCGAATCTCGTCGGCGGGCGTGTTATCGGTCAGATATAACGTCATCAGCGGTTCGAACTGCACGCCTGGTGGAAGCGCTGCAACGATCCGTGCGCGGTATGCCTCGGCCTGGGCCGTGGTGGTGACCGGTGGTTTCAGGTTCGGCATGATGATCGCGCGGGCAAACTGGCGCGCGGTATGCGGTAGCACGGCGGCAAGCATCGCGCCGTCGCGCACGTGAAGATGCCAGTCGTCAGGGCGGGTGAGCGTCAATGCGGCAGAAGAAGATTGGGCAGTGGTCATCACAGGATTGGGGCAGAAGACGGCGGAAGTGGGCAGAAGAGGCGGGTCTTAAGCAAGCATGAAGCGGATGAGGGAAGCTCAAGCGGCAGGGGGAGCGCTCTGGGCGTGCGCCGTGGATAAACCACAACGCGCTATCTGAAGCACCGTCAAATTGCAGCTAGCCGCGCGAGGCTCAGTGTATGCTTGGCAAACCCGCATTGTAACGGCTCACCCCCGTTCTCCCGCCCCCTCCCAGCATCCAGTTCTCAGCATCATGTGCCAACTTCTCGGAATGAACTGCGCCGCGCCAACCGACGTCACGTTCTCATTTACCGGCTTTGCGGCGCGCGGCGGCGTCACCGATCATCACGCCGACGGCTGGGGAATTGCCTTCTTCGAAGATAAAGCCTGCCGTCTCTTTATCGACCATCAACCGTCAGCCACCTCGCCCATCGCCGAGATGGTCAAGCGTTATCCGATCAAGTCGAAGAACACCATTGCGCACATTCGCAAAGCCACTCAGGGGCACATCCTGCTGGAAAACAGCCACCCGTTCATGCGCGAACTCTGGGGCCGTCACTGGATTTTTGCCCACAACGGCGACCTGCAAAACTACCAGCCGGTGCTAAACGGGGTGTATCAGCCAGTGGGCAATACCGATAGCGAACGTGCTTTTTGCGCGGTACTGCAAGGCTTGCGCGAAGCGTTTCCGGGCACGCAGCAACCGCCGCTTGAAGCACTCTTCGCCACACTAGAGCGCCTCACACGCGACATCACCCAGTACGGCGTCTTCAATTTCCTGCTGTCGAACGGCCAGGCGCTATTCGCTCATTGCTCAACGCACCTGCACTATCTGGTGCGCCGCTGGCCGTTTTCCACCGCGCATCTAGTCGACGCGGATGTTTCAATCGACTTCGCCAAATACACCACGCCTGAAGATCGCGTCGCCGTGATCGCCACCCAGCCGCTAACCGACGACGAAGTATGGAGCGCGTTCGAACCCGGTGACCTGCTGATGTTCCAGCACGGTGAGGTGATCGGTCAGGTGAATATTCCCGTGCCGCCTGCGGTACTCGAAAAAGCCCGCAATCCAGCATCTGATCCATCCGCGTCCGCGACGATGAAGCGCAGCAGCGCTGCCGTTCTGAGTGAAACGCTGGCCGCCGCTGCGTTCGAGTCCTGACATAGCGCTTGAGCAGCGGCAAAAAAAGCCGCCTGGCCGCTAGCCTGCCAGGTCGAGAAAAGACAAAAACAAAAAACCCGCTAAACGCATGAACTTGCGTGTTAGCGGGTTTTTTTCGCCTGGCTCACGAAACCAGGCGCTGCGGCCAGACCTGGGTGTTCAGCTAGCTCAGTGCAGGATCTTGGCCAAAAACTCCTTGGCACGGTCTGACTTCGGATTGGCGAAGAATTCGTCCTTCGGCACGTCTTCCACGATCAGGCCACGGTCCATAAACACCACGCGATGCGCGACCTTCTTCGCAAAGCCCATTTCGTGCGTGACGCACATCATCGTCATACCTTCCTGCGCCAGCTCCACCATTACGTCGAGCACTTCGTTGATCATCTCTGGATCGAGCGCCGAAGTGGGTTCGTCGAACAGCATCGCCACCGGGTCCATCGACAGCGCCCGGGCAATCGCCACTCGCTGCTGTTGGCCACCTGACAACTGCCCAGGATATTTGTCGGCATGTGCGCGCAAGCCGACGCGGTCCAGCAGCTTCATACCCTTGGCCACGGCCTCTTCTTTTGAGCGGCCCAGCACCTTGATTTGCGCCAGCGTCAAATTCTCGGTAATCGACAAATGCGGGAATAGCTCAAAGTGCTGAAACACCATGCCGACCTTGGCGCGCAGCTTCGACAGATTCGTTTTTTTATCGCCCACCGATTGGCCGTTAATCACGATCTCACCTTTCTGGAACGGCTCCAGGCCATTCACGGTTTTGATCAGCGTCGATTTGCCCGATCCTGACGGACCGCACACCACCACGACTTCGCCCTTTTTGACTTCCGTCGTGCAATCGGTCAGCACCTGAAACTGGCCGTACCATTTCGAAACATTTTTTAGAGAGATCATCTTGCGACCTTTTTCTGAAGAGCTTTGACGAGGCTCGACGCAATCACACACACCACGAAATAGCATGCCCCGGCGAACAGAATCATTTCGACGTGCGTGCCATCGCGGTCACCGATGTTGGCGGCCGTGCGGAAAAAATCAGCCAGGCTAATCACATAGACCAGCGACGTGTCCTGAAACAGCACGATCGCCTGAGTCAGCAACAGCGGCACCATCGCGCGAAACGCCTGCGGCAGCACCACGAGACGCATCGCCTGGGCGTAATTCATGCCCAGCGCCGACGCAGCCTGAATCTGGCCGCGAGGCACGGCCTGAATCCCGGCACGGATAATTTCCGAGTAATACGCGGCCTCGAACATCGAGAACGCGATCATCGCCGACGCCAGCCGGATGTCCAGATCAGGCGACAGGCCCAGCACGTTTTGCAGCACCTGCGGCACGATCAGAAAGAACCACAGCAGCACCATCACCAGCGGGATTGAACGAAACACCGTCACGTAAATTTGTGCAAACCACGCGAGCGGCTTGAACGGCGACAGCCGGAAAATGGCCAGCACGGTGCCCCAGACAATGCCCACGACAATCGCCAGCAGCGTGATCTTGAAGGTGACAATCGCGCCGGTCCACAACGTAGGCAGTGCGCCCGGAATACCACTCCAGTCGAAATGGTGCATCACTTGCCTCCGATATAGCCGGGCAGCCGGCTCTTGCGTTCGACCCAGCGCATCAGCTGCATCACGACGAGGTTAATCAGCACATACGCAACCGTTACCGCGATAAACGATTCGTAGGTCTGGGCCGTGTAATCAACCAGTTGCCGCGCTTCAGCCGATAGATCCAGCAGGCCAATCGTCGATGCCACGGCTGAATTTTTAAAGACATTCAGAAATTCAGAAGTGAGCGGCGGCACGATGATCCGGTACGACACCGGCAACAGCACATAGCGATAGGTCTGCCACTGTGTGAAGCCCATCGCAAGGCCCGCAGCGCGTTGGCCACGAGGCAGCGCGTTGATGCCCGAGCGCACCTGTTCACACACCCGCGCAGCGGTGAACAAGCCAAGGCAGAGGATTGATGAGGAATAAAACTGCGCCCCAGGTGGTAACTGCTTGAACCAGTTTCCCGCCGCGGCTGGCAAAAGCTCAGGGATGACGAGATACCAGATAAAAAACTGAACGATTAATGGGATATTCCGAAAAACCGCCACATAAGCCGTTCCAGCTCCGGAAAGCCACTTGTTTGGCAGCGTGCGTAACACACCGAAAAATGACCCGACAATCAGTGCGATAACCCATGCCGCAAGCGAAACGGTAATCGTTACCCAAAAGCCAGATATCAGCCAGCCCAGATAGGTTGTCGGTTCGCCGGTGGAAACCGGACTTAGAAAAATGCCCCAGTTCCAGTGATATGACATGACGAAAACTCCAGCAAAAAGAAACGGAAGAGACGCCTGGCCCCTCCCGTTTCATTTAACGCATTAACCCGCGCATTGCCTGATTAATGATGCATTTAACCAGCCCTGCAATTAATCAATCGCCTTGTCATTGGGGTTCTTGTAAAGCGCCTTCATGTCATCGCTTTCAGGGAAATCGAGGTTGAGGCCCTTTGGAGGAATCGGTGATTCAAACCATTTTTTGTAAATCTGCGAGGCTTCGCCTGAGGTTTCGACCTTCGCAATGGCATCGTCCACGACCTTCTTGAACTCAGGGTCGCCCTTGCGCATCATGCAGCCGTAAGCCTCATGTGACTGGGGTTCACCCACGATGATGAAGTCCGCTGGCTTGTTCGACTTGGCCCGCTCGCCTGCCAGCAGCGCGTCATCCATCATGAACGCCACAGCACGGCCAGTGGACAGCGTGAGGAATGATTCGCCGTGATCCTTGGCGCTGATGATGCTCATCCCCATGCTCTTGTCCTGGTTCATCTTGCGCAGCAGACGCTCGGAGGTGGTGCCTGCCGTTGTCACCACCGTCTTGCCTTTCAGGTCAGCCCAGTCCTTGATACCCGAATCTTTTTTGGTCATCAGACGTGTGCCGATCACGAAAATCGTGTTCGAAAATGCGGCTTGCTGCTGACGTTCAAGATTGTTGGTGGTGGAACCGCACTCCAGATCAACCGTGCCGTTTTGCACCAGCGGAATCCGGTTTTGTGAAGTAATCGGGATGAGTTTGATTTTCAGATTGGGCATATTCAGTTTCTGCTTGACGGCATCGGCCACCTTCAAGGCAAATTCCTGCGAATAACCCACTACCTTTTGTTTCTCGTCGTAATACGAAAACGGAATTGACGATTCACGGTGCCCCAGCGAAATCACGCCCGTATCCTTGATTTTCTTGAGCGTGCCCGTTTCCTGCGCATGCGCGCCAATCGTAAACAGACCGAGTGTGGCGAGCAGTAATGCGGTTTTTTTAACTTTCATGTGTGATCTCCTTGGCAAGAAACGCCGCCAGTTTATATCAAACTAATTCAGACGAAAGTGTGGTCAGCCTGTATATCTATTACGGCTCGCTTGCGCTAGGCGCAGCGGTCATGAGAAGCCAATAGCCTGACCCGGGCGCACCAAACGGCGCACCAAACAAAAGCGGGCGGCATCATCACGATGCCGCCCGCCTGGTACTGCCTGATGCTTATCTACCGCTTATCTGCTGCTTACTACCTGCTGTTACCGCCTGATGCCGGGCCAGGCCATGCGCCTGGAGGCACCCTCACACAGCAATGAATCGACCCAGATGCGCAACCGCCGCGCTCAAGGGTACAGGCCGCGCATTTCGCGTGCCTGCAGAATCCGCGTACACGCGACGATAAACGCCGCCGTGCGCACCGACACCTTCTGCTCGCTCGATACCTGCCAGACCGCCGCAAACGCTTCGCGCATCACGCGCTCCAAACGCTGGTTGATCTCGTCTTCGGTCCAGAAGAAGCTGGAGAAGTCCTGCACCCATTCGAAGTACGACACCGTCACACCACCCGCATTCGCCACCACGTCAGGGATCACGAGGATGCCCTTGTCGTGCAGGATGTCATCGGCGGCTGTCGTAGTCGGGCCGTTTGCGCCTTCCACCACGATCTTCGTTTTGATCTTCGAGGCGTTCTTTTCGGTGATCTGGTTTTCCAGCGCGGCTGGAATCAGGATGTCGGATTCGACCGTCCAGAACTCATCGCTGGTAATCGCATCAGCACCAGCAAAACCGCCTACGCCACCGGTCTGCGCCACGTGTTCGGACAGCGCAATCGCATCAATGCCGGACTCGCGGAAAATCGTGCCGGTGTGGTCCTGCACTGCGACCACCTTCGCGCCAGCGTCCTGATACAGACGAGCGGCGATCCCGCCGACGTTGCCAAAGCCTTGCACCGCAATCCGCGCGCCTTCGATGTCGAAGCCAATACGGCGCGCTGCTTCACAGCCAACCACGTACACGCCACGGCCAGTTGCTTCACGACGGCCCAGCGAGCCACCCAGCGCAATCGGCTTACCTGTCACGACGCCCGTGGCCGTCTGGCCCTGGTTCATCGAGTAGGTGTCCATCATCCACGCCATGATCTGTTCGTTGGTGTTCACGTCCGGCGCGGGGATATCGGTGTTCGGTCCGATGATGATGCCGATCTCGCTGGTGTAACGACGCGTGATGCGTTCCAGTTCACCCCGCGACAGCGTGCGCGGATCAACCCGGATCCCGCCCTTCGCACCGCCGTAAGGCACATTGACTGCCGCGTTCTTGACTGACATCCACGCTGACAGCGCCATCACTTCTGAAAGCGTCACGTCCTGGTGGTAACGCACGCCGCCCTTGCCTGGGCCACGCGATACGTTGTGTTGCACCCGGTAGCCTTCGAAGTGGGCCACCGTGCCGTTATCCAGCTCGATAGGCACATCGACGATCAGAATCCGCTTGGGCCGCTTGAGCGTTTCGAGCCAGCGTGACAGCGAACCAAGATAGGGGGCGACGCGATCAACCTGGCGCAGGTAGTTGCCCCAGGGGCCGAGCGCTTCGCTATTCAGGTACGACGGAATGGCGTGGTGCGGGGCCGCGGACTTGGGTTGTGACGGTTGTGATGACATGAAAATGCTCCGGCGAGGGATATCAAACGCGAGGGATCAACCAGCAAACTGGCTTTAAACGAATGGCGACATTGTCGAAAAAGGTCAAGGCAAAATCCAATGCCGTTTGATTATTCATTCATGCTTTTTTTGCATAATCTTCAGCGGCCTATCTTTTGCAGCTAGGCCACGCCCGCACCAGAAGCCACTTCGGCACGGACCACATCCCATAACTGCCGCACCAGCGCTTGACGCGGATCATCACCGTGATCGGCCAGTGTGTCGCGGTACAGGCGAATTTCCATCGTCAGCGTGTACTGGCCCTCTGGCGTGCCGCGCGCGGCCCGGTCGAGGCGAATCAGACGGCCTTCGGCCACGGCTTCTTCAACCGCGCTATAGGGTAAGAAAGCGATGCCGTGGCCTGCCATCGCCATTGCTTTCAGCCCCTCGGCCATGTCGGTTTCGTACACCCGGTCCAGCGACAACCGCCCCGGCGCGTTAGCGATGATGACCTCGGTCATGCGGCCCAGATAAGCGTTTGGCGTGTAGGACAAGTAAGGCGCAGGTGCGTCCGGCGTGCCCGGCAGCGTATGCCGCGGGCGGCCAGCCCGGGTCGGCGCGGAAAACGGGCTGATGGGCTCAAGCCCGAGCGTCAGCATTTCGTAGCGTGCAGGGTCCAGCCCAACCGGATGACTCGGATGGTGATAACCCATCACCAGGTCACAGCCGCCCTCTACGAGCGACAGCACGGCATCGTGCACATTGAGCGCACGCAAACGCGTATGCACCTGCCCCATCTGCGCTTCGACCCGCTGCAGCCAGCGCGGAAAATATGTGAGCGAGAGGGTATGAGGCACGGCGAATTCAATCGTTGCCGCAGGCGTCGCCGTGTGACCGCGCAGCACCGCACGCGCCTCATGAAACTGCGACAGCATCACCAGCGCCTGTTCATAGAACACCCGCCCAGCCGCCGTCAGGCGCGTGGGATACACCGAGCGATCGATCAATTCCGTGCCGAGCCAAGCTTCAAGCGCCTGAATCCGGCGCGAAAACGCGGGTTGTGTCACGTGACGCAATTCAGCCGAGCGGCTGAAGCTGCGGGTTTCCGCAAGCGAAACGAAGTCTTCAAGCCATTTCAGTTCCATACGGCCCCGGCGGCAGTGGCAAACATTGGACAGGTCCGCATTCTAGCGGGGCGCGCGCCGCCAGGGTTTGGGGTTTGGGGTTTGGGGTTTGGGGTTTGGGGTTTGGGGTTTGGGGTTTGAGGTTTGAGGTTTGAGGTTTGAGGTTTGAGGTTTGAGGTTTGAGGTTTGAGGTTTGAGGTTTGAGGTTTGGGCTTCGGGCTTCGGGCTTCGGGCTTCGGGCTTCGGGCTTCGGGCTTCGGGCTTCGGGCTTCGGGCTTCGAGCATCCGTTGGCCCCCACATCAAGCCCAATGCAGGCGGGCGGCTCACCACGATCTATTCTTCCAGGCCCGATACCTCCCCAAACCGCCATATCCGTCATGCATTTCAACGCTGTGGCGATGGTAAAATCCGCGCCGCTGCGCTGTCTTATATTTGTTTTCCGCCCCTCCTCACCTTGCGTCTCATCGCCACCATGTCCGATACCCGCCCCGATACCCTGTTCGCGCTGACCGCGCTGTCTCCGCTTGATGGCCGTTACGCCACGAAAACCGAAGCCTTGCGGGACTGGCTCTCAGAAGCTGCGTTTATGCGGCATCGGGTGAGCGTTGAAATTCACTGGCTGATCGCGCTGTCGCGTGCGGGCTTTGCTGAAATACCGCGCTTTTCCGATGGTGCCGAGCATTTTCTGCTGCAACTCGTCGAACGCTTCACCGCGCACGACGCCGCCCGTATCAAAGAAATCGAAAGCGTCACCAATCACGACGTGAAAGCCGTCGAATACTGGCTCAAAGAGTCGGTCAAAGGCCAGGCTGAACTGGAGCGCGCCAGCGAGTTCATCCACTTTGCCTGCACCTCGGAAGACATCAACAACACCTCGCACGGCATGATGCTGGCCGGTGCCCGCGAACACGTGATCCTGCCTGCGCTGCGCGCAGTGCATCAGCGTCTCGTGGCACTAGCGCACACCCATGCGCAACAACCGCTGCTGTCGCGCACCCACGGCCAGCCCGCCAGCCCAACCACGCTGGGCAAAGAAATGGCCAACGTCGCAGCCCGGCTTGAGCGCGCAATCTCCCGCATCGACAAGGTTGAACTGCTGGGCAAGATGAATGGCGCGGTGGGCAACTTCAACGCGCATTTGTCGGCGTATCCGGAATTCGACTGGGAAGCGTTTTCACGCGAAGTCATCGAAACCCGCCTGAAACTCACCTTCAACCCGTACACGATCCAGATTGAACCGCACGACTACATGGCGGAACTCTTCGATGCGATCTCACGGGCCAATACGATCCTGCTCGATCTGGACCGTGACATCTGGGGCTACATCTCGCTGGGTTATTTCACGCAGAAAACCAAAGCTGGTGAGATTGGTTCATCGACAATGCCGCACAAGGTCAATCCGATTGATTTCGAAAATTCAGAAGGCAACCTTGGGCTGGCGAATGCCACGCTGCGCCATCTGGCAGACAAGCTGCCAGTCTCGCGCTGGCAGCGCGACCTGACGGATTCGACGGTACTGCGCAATATCGGCGTGGCCTTCGGTTATTCGCTGCTGGCTTACGACGCGCTGATTCGCGGGCTCGACAAGCTGGAAGTCAACGCGCCACGTATCAACGATGATCTCGAACGCTGCTGGGAAGTGCTGGCCGAACCCGTGCAAACGGTGATGCGGCGCTACGGCATCGAGAATCCGTATGAACAGCTGAAAGAGCTGACACGCGGTAAAGGAATTACCCGTGAGGCGCTGCAAACGTTTGTAAGCGGCCTGGCGATTCCTGACGAGGCGAAAGCGCGACTGCTAGAGATGACGCCGGGTTCGTATGTCGGGATGGCGGCTGAGCTGGCACAGCGGATTAAGTAAGGCCTGAAGATGTGTGCCTGAGTGATGTGGGGCTGAGGTGGCGCGCGCCGAGCCTCAAACTAGTTCGCTGCATCACTCAGGCCAGCATCGCAGCCACGCTCACCACAAAACCACAAAACCACAAAGCGCAGCCAGCCCCCTCCAAAGCAAACCATGAGGCCAGAAATGGAGCCCCTCAAGCCCTCCTGCCGCGCATCTCGATCAACCCCAGCACCTGCCGCACGATCTCTTGCGGCGCTGGCTCAATACTCACCGTCACGGCTTCATCAGCTCCCGGCACCTCAAGCGTATCGAGCTGGCTTTGCAGCAGCGACGGATCAAAAAAGTGCCCAGTGCGGGTTTGCAGACGCTGCTGCAACAACGCCGGCGTACCGTGCAAATAGATAAAGCACACGTCGTGATCGCCGCCCCCGCGTAGCACATCCCGGTACGCCCGCTTTAACGACGAGCAGGTGAACACCGCCGTCTCCCCCGCCCGCTGCTTTGCTTCAATCGCATCACGAATCGCTTGCAGCCACGGCCAGCGATCTTCGTCGGTCAGCGCAATGCCCTGATGCATCTTTGCCTTGTTCGCGGCGCTGTGAAATGCATCGCCATCGGTAAAGCTGCAATGCAACTGCTGTGCCAGCAATTCGCCAATCAGCGTCTTGCCTGCGCCTGAAACCCCCATCACGATCAGAATCATCACCGGCCTCTCAAAGCACGGCCGCTAGCGCAAAGGTCAAGCCCAGCCCCAGCAGCGAAATAATGGTTTCGCACAACGACCAGGTCTTAAACGTCTGCCCTACCGTCATGCCGAAATACTCTTTAATCAGCCAGAAGCCGCCGTCATTCACGTGCGAAAAAATCAGCGAACCCGCGCCAGTGGCCAGCACCAGCAACTCCGGCTGAACCTGCGCGCCACCGGCCGCCGCAATCGGCGCGACGATGCCGCATGCAGTGGTCATCGCCACCGTCGCCGACCCCGTCGCCAGACGGATCAACGCCGCGACAAACCAGCCCAGCAACAACGGTGAGATATGCGCGGAAGTCGCGCTCTGCACGATCTGCTGTGAGATTCCGCTATCCATCAGCACGCGCCCGAAACCGCCCCCCGCGCCGACGATCAGCGTGATGCCCGCGATCGGCGCGAGGCAGTCCGCGCAAAATTTCTGAATCTGCTCGCGGTTAAAGCCGCGCTGCGCGCCGAAGGTCCAGAAACTCACCAGCACCGCAATCAGCAACGCCACATCCGAGGTGCCGACAAAATGCAGCAGATCGTTCGGCGTGGTGTGGGGTGTAAATAGAAGATCCGCCCAGCTCCCAAGCAACATCAGCAACACAGGCAGCAAGATCGTCAGCAGTGTGATGCCAAAGCCTGGCAACTCACGTGGCGCGTTCGATTCAGCCGAGGCAATGAACTGCGCCGCGAGCGGATTGTGCTCAGGCAGCTTGATATGGCGATGAATCAGAAGCGCGAACAATGGGCCCGCAACAATTGCCGTCGGCACGCCAACGATCAAGCCATACGCAATCGTTTTGCCGATATCCGCGTGATACGCCTGCACCGCGAGCAGTGCTGCAGGGTGCGGCGGAATCAGCCCATGCACCACCGACAAGCCCGCCACCATCGGCAACCCGATCAGCAGCAGTGATTTGCCCGTGCGTCGCGCCACATTGAACGCGATCGGAATCAGCAAAACAAAGCCCACCTCGAAGAACACTGGCAGGCCAACGATAATCGCCACGCACATCATCGCCCAGTGAATATGCTTCTCACCAAACCAGCCGATCAGCGATGTCGCAATGCGTTCCGCTCCGCCCGATTCCGCCATCATCTTGCCGAGCATCGTCCCCAGCCCGACCACGATGGCGATATGCCCCAGCGTATTGCCATTGCCGGTTTCAAACGCTTTCACGATAGTGCCCACCGGCATACCCACCGCCAGCCCTAACAGCAGCGAAACAATAATCAGCACCAGAAACGGATAAATCTTGTAGCGCGTAATCATCAAAATCAGCGCGGCAACTGCGATCACTGCGTAAATCAGCAGCATGCTGCCTTGAACGGGCTCCATCTGTGTCCTCCTGACGTTTAGTCGTTGTAGTGCTTTTGTCGGGCGAATCGGGGGCAACGCTGTGCGGGGTTCTCTCGTAGCGGGTAGTCGTTCGCGGCTCCGCCTCGGCCTTTGAACAGGCCCGCCGCGCGAACGCTGGATTCTACTGTCTCTTTATTCGTTCATCCGCTGGCGGGGAGCGAGTGAGTAGCAAGCGGGTAAAAAACGGGTAACAAGCAGATAACAAGCAGACGCGCCATACGCAAAAAAGCCCCGTTGCACAGCCGCCAGAGGCTGGCACAACGAGGCTTTTTAACCAGCGCGCTGGGCTGGTTTAGTGAGCGGGAGCGGCCAGTTCGCTGGCGGCACGCGCCAGACGGGTAATTTCTTCCCAGTTTTGCGCGGCGACCACGGCCTTCGGGGTCAGCCACGAACCGCCGACGCAAACCACATTCGGCAGCGACAGAAAATGTGGCGCGAGTTCGGCCGTGATGCCGCCCGTCGGACAGAACTTGAGCGCCGGGAACGGACCATGAAACGCCTGCAGCATCGGCACGCCACCAGCAGGTTGCGCCGGGAAAAATTTGACGATTTCGTAGCCGAGTTCCAGCGCCACGATGATATCGGTCGGCGTCATCACTCCTGGCAGCAAAGGCAAGCCCGCATCTTGCGCGGCCTGGTGCAGCTCTTTCGTCAGACCCGGCGACACGCCGAACTGCGCGCCCGCTTTTTTCGCCTGTGCGCATTGTTCGGGCCGGGTGATGGTGCCAACGCCCACCACGATGTCTTCCGCGAGCTGGCTGGCGCGCTCGATCGCCTTCAGGCCAGCCTCGGTGCGCAACGTGATTTCAAGCACCTTCACCCCGCCCGCATGAAGCGCGCGCGAAACATTCTCGCCCTGCTCAACTGATTCAAACGCGAGGACCGGAATCACCGGGCCGAGCCGCACGATATCGCTTACCTGCTTCGTCATAATCAGACTCCTTGTAGTAGCGTCTGGCTTGCTTGAATGGAATGCGTGCCGCCCCCTGCCGGCGTCTGCTCGCCCACCATCGGGCCGAACACCGAAGCGCCCAGTTCCGCCGGGGCTGCCGCCGCACGAAACACACCAAATAATTCACGGCCAAAACCGGCTTCGTTATCTGCCTGATGTTCAGGCTGCGCGACCGGCCGCGCGGCCCAGACAGCCGGATCAATGTCGATATCGAGCAGCCCAGCTTCGGCGTCGATCACGATCATGTCCCCGGTTTGCACCTTGCCCAGCGGCCCTTGCAGCAGCACTTCGGGCGAGACGTGGATCACCGCTGGAACTTTGCCCGAGGCACCCGACATGCGGCCATCGGTGACCAGCGCGACCTGGTGGCCCTGGTCTTGCAACGCGCCCAGCAGCGGCGTCAGACGATGCAGCTCAGGCATGCCGTTAGCGCGTGCGCCCTGAAACCGCACCACAGCGACAAAATCGCGCTGCAACTCTTGATTGTCGAACGCAGCCTGCACCGCTTCCTGCGAATCAAACACGAGCGCGGGTGCCTTCACCACACGGTGCTGCGGTGCCACCGATGAAATCTTGATCACCCCCCGGCCAAGCTTGCCCTGCATCAGCCGCAAGCCGCCATCGGCCTGGAACGGCTCGTGCACGCTGCGCAGCACGCTGGTGTCCTGGCTGACAAGCGGGCCCGGCACCCAGCTCAGCACGCCATCAAGCAATTTGGGTTCTTCGGTGTAATGCCCCAGCCCCTTGCCCGCAACCGTATTGACGTCCTCATGCAGATAACCGCCTTCAAGCAAGTTGCGAACCAGGAACGCCATGCCACCGGCTGCATGGTAGTGGTTCACATCAGCCTTGCCGTTCGGATAAATCTTGGCCAGCAGCGGCACGGCTTGCGACAGCACGTCGAAATCATCCCAGTCGATCACGATGCCCGCCGCCCGCGCAATCGCCACCAGATGCAGCGTGTGGTTAGTGGAGCCGCCCGTAGCCAGCAGCGCGACGATGCCGTTGACGATCGCCTTCTCGTCGACCACATGGCCAATCGGGGTGTACTGACCGCGCTCAGCTGTCAGATCGAGCACCCGGCGCGCCGCCTGGGCGGTCAGCGCGTCGCGCAGCGGGGTATACGGATGCACAAAGGCCGCCCCTGGCAAATGCAGGCCCATCACTTCCATCAGCATCTGGTTACTGTTGGCCGTGCCGTAAAACGTGCATGTGCCCTGGCCGTGATAAGCGGCCGACTCGGCTTCGAGCAGCGCTTCGCGGCCCACCTGGCCAGTGGCGAACTGCTGCCGGATTTTCGCTTTCTCACTGTTGGACAAGCCGCTCGACATCGGGCCAGCCGGCACGAAGATGGTTGGCAGATGCCCAAACTGCAGCGCGCCGATCAGCAGGCCCGGCACGATCTTGTCGCAGATCCCAAGGCATAGCGCCGCGTCGAACATGTTGTGGGTGAGCGCCACCGCCGTGCTCATGGCGATCACCTCGCGTGAAAACAGCGAAAGCTCCATCCCGGCATTGCCCTGGGTCACGCCATCGCACATCGCGGGCACGCCACCGGCGAACTGCGCGACCCCGCCGTTTTCGCGGGCGGCTTGCTTGATCAGGTCAGGGTAATTTTTATACGGCGCATGCGCCGACAGCATCTCGTTGTACGACGACACGATGCCGATATTGGGTTCGCGGATCGCCTTGATGGCCAGCTTGTCGCGGCCTTCGAGGCCAGCAAAGCCATGCGCCAGATTCGCGCAGGACAGCGCGCCACGGGCCGGGAACTTGCCTTGGGCATGCTCGATACGAGCCAGATAGGCTTGGCGGGTGGGCTTGCTGCGCTCAATCACGCGCTGCGTGACCTTGATGAGTTGAGGATGCGGGGAAACCATCGAAGCTCCTTCGTCTCTGGCTTGAAATGCAGGGGGCGGGGTGCCAGGCGGGTGTTGTGAGGTCTATGCAGGGCACGGACGGACGATGTTAGTAGAAAAACTACATAACTGCAACAGCGCATAGCAACGAATCAATCTTGCAGATGCAAACCGTAAATCGCCTTAAAACGCTTGTTTAATAAACATTTCACTTGGCATTCACGGCGTGACGCAATCCGCTCTCAATTACGAAATGTAGTTTTTGTAGCCTCACCCCACGCAACTTCGGCTATAGTCGATGGATCTTTCAGCATAGTGCGAGTTCCCTGATGATGCTGTCCCAGATCAAAGCCATGCACAGCGAGTTGCGTCCTTCGGAGCGCAAACTGGCCAATTACATCGTCGATACGCCACGCGAAGTGCTCGATCTGTCGATGACCGAAGTCGCCGCGCGCGCTGGCGTGAGCCAGCCCACCATCGCGCGTTTTTGCCGCGCTCTGGGGTTTTCCGGGTTTCGTGAATTCAAGATCCGGCTGGCCCAGGCGATTGTCGCGGAGGTGCCCACGGTATACCGCGACGTCCGCCCGGATGAGCCCACGCCCGGGGTCGCGGCGAAAGTGCTCGACCGCACCATTAGCGCGCTGATCCAGGTTCGCAACAATTTGTCGGCAGATAGCGTCGAAGCTGCGCTAACGCTGCTCAGCCAGGCACGGCGTATCGAGTTTTATGGTGCGGGTGGCTCGGGTATCGCTGCGCTCGACGTGCAGCACAAGTTCTTTCGCCTCGGCATGCCCAGCGTGGCTTACGCCGACCCTCACACGTTCTTGATGTCCGCCGCGCTGCTGGCAGAGGGTGATGTTGTCGTAGCTATTTCGAATACCGGACGCACGCGCGACATCGTCGATGCCGCGCAAGCCGCGCTCAATGCGGGCGCGAAGGTCATCGCAATCACACATGGCCACTCACCGCTCGCACGTCTGGCGACGGTCGGCCTCTTTGCCAATGTGGATGAAGACGCGGATATCTTTTCGCCGATGACGTCACGCGTTTCGCATCTGGCGATTGGCGACATTCTGGCGGTAGGGGTGGCGCTGCGCCTCGGGCCAGAGCGGCTCGACAAGCTAGCGCAGGCAAAAGATGTGTTGCGGCGGCGCCGGATCGACGATCTGGCACCGCGCTAAAGCAGCGTAAAGCAGCGAAGCGTTAAAACTTAAAACGGCTTGATGATTACCAGCGCCACCGCCGCCAGCATGCCCAGCACGGGCAGCTCGTTGAACCAGCGATAAAACCGCGGCGAGCGCCGGTTCTCGTGACGCTCAAACGTCGCCAGCATGCGGCCGCAAATCAGGTGATAGCCGATCAACAACAGCACCACGCCAAGCTTCGCGTGAATCCACCCCTGGCCCCGCCCGATCCCCACGCCCAGCCACAACCAGAGCCCGCACAACAAAGCAGGCACAGCAATAAACGACATAAAGCGGTACAGCTTGCGCGCCATGATGAGCAAACGGTCGATGGCGACGGGCTGTGTCTCCAGCGCCAGATTGACGAAAAGACGCGGCAAATAAAACAAACCGGCAAACCACCCGGCGATCAGAACGATATGAAAAGTTTTGATCCAAAGCATCAGCATGAGAGCGACCCCTGATTAATCAGCAGCAAGCGTTGAGCGTTTATTGACGGGCTTCACCGTGGCCCAGCACGACGTATTTCAGCGAGGTCAGGCCTTCGAGCCCCACCGGGCCGCGCGCATGGAGCTTGTCGTTGGAAATGCCGATCTCCGCGCCAAGACCGTACTCGAAGCCGTCCGCAAAACGCGTGGACGCATTGACGATCACGCTGGCCGAATCGACTTCGCGCAAAAAACGCATCGCCCGGTCGTGATCTTCGGTAACGATCGCATCCGTATGCGCCGAGCCATAGGTATTGATGTGCTCGATGGCTTCATCCAGCCCCTCAACCAGCTTGATTGCCAGCACGGGCGCGAGATATTCGGTGCGCCAGTCGGCTTCGGTGGCGGCAACCAGCGGGCCAATGCCCGCCGCCTGCAACACCGCGTGCGCTGCGGCATCCACCCGCAGTTCAACGGCTTTGTCGCGGTAGCGCCGCCCCAGCAGCGGCAAGACTTCAGGCGCAATGGCTTGCGCGACCAGCAGCGTTTCCATCGTGTTGCAAGTGCCATAACGGTGCGTTTTAGCGTTATCGCAAACCGTCAGCGCTTTCGCCAGATCGGCGCGGTCATCGACATATACATGGCACACGCCATCGAGGTGCTTGATCATGGGCACCCGAGCTTCCGCGATCAACCGTTCGATCAGGCTCTTGCCGCCACGCGGCACGATCACATCGACGTATTCGGTCAGCGTAATCAGCGCGCCCACGGCCGCGCGGTCGGCGGTTTCGACCACCTGCACCGCTTCTTGCGGCAAGCCCGCCGTGGCGAGCCCCTCGGCAATCAACCTGGCCAGCGCGGTATTGCATTCGAGCGCTTCGGAGCCGCCGCGCAAAATCGTCGCGTTGCCCGATTTCAGACACAACGCGGCAGCGTCCACCGTGACGTTGGGGCGCGATTCGTAAATGATGCCGATCACGCCGAGCGGCACGCGCATTTGTCCAACCTGAATGCCACTTGGGCGGTAGTTCAGATTACTGATTGCACCAATCGGATCAGGCAGCGCGGCAACCTGGCGCAAGCCTTCGATCATGGTTTGCAGCGCTTTATCGGACAACGTGAGGCGGTCGATAAACGCCGCGTCGAGACCTTTGTCACGGGCATTGGCGACATCGCGGGCATTCGCCGCCTTGAGGATGGCGCTATCGCGCTCAAGCGCGTGCGCGATAGCGTGGAGCGCGGTATTTTTCGCCGCGCTTGAGGCTCGCGCCATCGCACGTGAAGCGTGACGGGCGCGACGGCCCAGCTCAGTTATGTATTCGTCGATATTCATGGGGATTCTCGTGCCGCCAGGGATCGCACAGGCCCGAAACAACGGAATAGGCCATGCGGCGGACGGCGCAGCGTGATAAGGCAGACCGGTGATTGTATGTCGGCTTAAGGCTTTGCTCCATGCCTGAGCACGCCACTCGCGGCGGTCCGGTGGCCTGGCGAAAAAAAGCACAGACGCACGGGTGCAACTTGCCTGCACCAGTCCGCGCCTATTCCCACCAACCTTTGCCGCCATTATCGGGTAACCAGGAACCATCAAGTCTGGCGGGTTACTTAAGCCACAAGCCTTCGAGCAGGAGGAAACGCGCGACCGGAGCCGGCCGCGCACCGAGCAGTGTTTGCTGCAACATCTAAAGACAAGTTGAAAAGAGTATGGGCGCACCAATTAAAACGGCAGGAGCTGGCAACCCGCCACTCTGGGTTCCTGCAACCCCGGCTAAATCCACGGCAAAAACAGAGCAGCAGAAAAAAATCGGGACCACACAGCACCGTGTGGCGCGAAACGCTGAATACGATCACGCCTTCGAGACTTCGGCACAAGAGCTGGGAACAGCGTCAATGGCTACCCCGCCAGAGACGCCCCGCGTGTCTGGCTCGAACGCAGATACCGACCCAGTGCAACAGCCCGTCGCCCCGGTGCTGGCAGAGCCTGTTGTACGGGCAACCTCACAGATGCTGCCCACGCAGGTTGCACCCGCCGTGCTGAACCCCTCCACCACCGCATCCGTACCTGGCAACACTGCGGCACCCGCCACTTCTGCCACCCCAACCCCGCCGGTCAAACCAAAAGCAGGCCTGCTACAACAAGTGGCCGTGTTTCTGAAAAGCCTTGCGCGAACGATCCTGACTTTCGGCCAGCGCCGGAATGCCGCAACGGAGCAGCACCAGCCGAATGTTCTAACCAGCCTGATTGAGCAAGCCACGACATATTCGGCGCACGTCGCAGCGTTGAGCCCATCGCTGTCCCCGCTGGAAATTTTCCACACGAGAGCCTTTATGGCGGGCCAGTATCATCAAGCGCATTTCGGACAACAGCCAGACAACAGACTGGCGCAAGCGTTCTATGACACGCTGGAAAAAGAGTTTGCAGACCAGCCGGATCAGGCGATTTTCAATTTTCTGCACACGCTGAAAAACGATCCTGAATCGCTACAACAAATTGAACAAAACATTGGCGGTGACCCGGATCACGGCATGGTCGGCATGCTGACAAAACTGGCTCTGCAGCGGATCTCACCTCAAGCCGCAAAAGCGGCGGAGGCTGCGGCCACCAGCGCACAGGGCGACGGGCAAGATCAGGCGTGGCTCATGCTGATTGAAGAGGCGCTATGCGCCAACCGTGACGATTTCTATGTGACAGCCCTCGACGACACGCCCGGACTCTTTGATGCCGCGCTAGTCAAACGGTTTTTACAGCGAACGCTCCTGAGCGGCCGCGACGATTTCCAGGCGAACACGATCAACGCACTGACCTTTGCCGTGCTCGTCTCGGGCGGCAGTGAGATTCAGTCATTGCGAGCGCTCGGCGCAGACGAATACCTGAAACAGATCGCAAGTAACAGCCCGCATCAAGACGGAATCAACCAGGCCAAACAGTTATTTGCCGATTTATTACGCGAACTGAATCTCAAGCGCGATGTGCAAGATGCCCCTGGTATCGAACGCCAGGCCTTGCAGGCATCCGAAAGCGAAGGCGGCCTGCCCGCCTCCATGCCGGAACGGGAACCCGGCCCGGAACTGGATAACGCACCCGATGACGCTCAAGCATGGATACCCATGCCTGACCGAGCGTACGGAAAGCCTCGCATGCTTGGCCTGATTTCAATGGGTGACGCGAACGAAGTGCAAGGCGCGGCTAACCTACGGCGGCTTTTACTCACTGAAATTGCGCAACTCAAACAGATCGGGCAGGAAACTGCGGCACTGAAAGAGGCCGAGGTGAAGGCACAAGGAAAGCCTCTTGCCTCAACCCCAGCACCAGCGCAGCAGGATCAAACTCCAGCAGAAAAATCTGTTGAGGTGAAACTCACCGCTGCCTTACCGGCGTACAAAAACAAATCGCCGCTGGGCAAACTATGGAAGCAGCAGAAAAATACGCTGATCAATGCGCTCGCCAGCACGGTGACAAACACGGTAAAGATCATTCTGGCCCCCCCGCGCCTGCTGAGATTCGCGGTGCTGTGGGCCCTTCCTGGCCTGCCGAATGCCGGCAAAACCGTCGGCAAGACCGCCGGCCAAACCAAACCAGAGCGGCCACTCCCAGAGACGGCACCTCAGGCTGCGAAGAGTGGAGACGTCGGCGGGAACGTCGAAGGCATTCCGCCCAGCGACACGCTACCGATCGATCTCGGCCGGCCATTTATCCAGCCGCGCAAAGAAAGCATCGGCACGTGGGAAATATTGAGCAATCCAAAGACCGTTCAGCAGTCAGCCGCGACAACTAGCTTTCTGCTCCGCCTTCTGAACTTTGTCATGTGGCGTAAATAAACAAGGCCAGTACGGCTTACGCTTGAAGCGCCATGCGTTGCTGCTGCAACGCAATGAGCGCGGAATTTGCAGCACCAGTGCCCTCATTCCGTGCTCGTTGTTCTGCGCCCGTTCCGCACTCATTTCGCACTACGCCACAACACCCGGGCTCACTGCGCTGCCAGGCGAAGCCACCGTCATCGCCAGTTCGAACAGCCCGCGCCAGGCATCTGACGGCAACGTGTTGTGCCGCTGACCAGGCATGGCACCCGATAAGCCCTTCACCTGACGATCAAGCCGCGCCGCGAAAGCCAGCGCCCGCTCCAGCGAAGCCTCGCTCACACGCGCCAGCGCTGGACCAGCCAGCCGCTCACGCGGCCCCCATACCCGGTTCTCGCGCAACAGCACCGCCAGCGGTTTGCCCGCCGCCACACCGCGTTTGAGCCGCAGCAGCGTGCGCACTTCTTCGACCACCGCCCACAGCACCAGCACCGCCGCCTCGCCCTCGCCTTGCAGGCCATCGAGCATCCGCGTCAAACGGCCGACGTCACCTGCCAGCATCGCTTCATTCAGCTTGAACACGTCGTAGCGCGCGACATTGAGCACTGCGTCATGAACTTGCTCAAACGTCAGCACGCCTGCGGGATAAAGCAAACCGAGTTTCTGGATTTCCTGATGTGCTGCCAGCAAATTGCCTTCGACGCGCTCAGCAATAAACTGCAACGCACGCCGCCCGTCTTCGCCTGGCGCGGTGCGCTGGTTTTGCAGCGCCAGGCGCTGGCCAATCCAGTTCGGCAATTGCGCCCGTTCCACCGGATCAATTTTCAGCGCGACACCCGCCCCGATTAACGCGGTAAACCACGCGGATTTTTGCGTCGCGGCGTCCAGACGCGGCAAGCTCACCAGCGTCAGCACATCAGGATTAGCCGCGCCAGCCAGCGTCTTCAACGCCTCGCCGCCTTCCTTGCCTGGCTTGCCCGACGGAATCCGCAAATCGACTAGCTGACGCTCACCAAAGAGCGACATCGACTGGCTCGCGCCCAGCATGGAGCTCCAGTCGAAACCCCGTTCAACTGTAAACACCGCCCGGTCGGTAAACCCCGCGCCGCGCGCCGCAGCACGAATCCGGTCGCAGGCCTCCTGGGCCAGCAGATGCTCATCGCCATACACCACATAGAACCCTGCGAGCCCCTTCGCCAGGTGCGCCTCAAGCGCGTCAGGTCGTAATTGCATAGCGCTCCGCCCCTGCAGACATAGCCCGGACCCCGCTCACAGCGGCGGCGGCGGTAACGGCGCACGCGGTGCCACCGGCGGCACCTCCTCGCCCGGAGCCGGATGGAGCGAACGCACGACCGCCAGCCGCCGAACCAGTTGATCCACCGCGTCGCGCTGCATATCGGCGTTCAGAATGTCGGCTTCCGCATCCTTGGCCTGCGAATACTGGTCGCTGTAGGTCATCGCCCGGTTCAGCGCAATCGCGCTAGGCGGGATCAGCACGGTGCCGTCCGCCCCAACCAGCGTGTAACCCAGCGCGTAGTTCATCTGGTATTCCGCCACCACGCCCAGCGAATTCAGCGTCAATACGCTGCGGCTGTTGGTTTCGGAAAGGTTCAGCACGGCGTCAGCGTTGGCGCTCTGCTGCACCACCACCGTGTCGCTGCCGCCCTCGACGATGCGCGTCAGGCGCGCCTCTACCATCGCTCCGGCCCCGGTGATCGCCAGCCGCTTGAACGCGTAGTCCTGCTGGCCACGCAACTGAAAACCACAAGCCGTCAGCAGCAACACACTGCCGGCCAGCATCAACAAGAATCTGCGAGTCACATTGGCTCCTGGTTCGCACTGCAATCCGCGCTTAAACCACCACATTCACAAGGCGTCCCGGCACGACGATGATTTTTTTCGGCGCGCGGCCTTCGCTGAATTTCACGCACATCTCGTGCGCTAGCGCGGCCTGCTCGATGACTTCACGCGAAGCGTCTTTCGCCAGCGTCAGCGCACCGCGCACACGGCCATTCACCTGCAGCACCAGTTCGATCTCGGCTTGCTCAAGCGCCTGTGCGTCCACCTGCGGCCATGGCGCATCCAGCAATGGGCCGAACTCTTCGACGTACCCAAGCTCCTGCCATAACTGGCAAGTCGCATGCGGCACCACGGGATACAGCACCCGCAGCAAAACCCCATAGGTCTCGCGCAGCACGGCGGGCTGTGCGCCCTTTGCCGCTTCCAGCGCGTTCAGCATCTTCATCGTCGCGGACACCACCGTGTTGTATTGCAGACGCTGGTAATCAAAGTCCGCCTGCTTCAGCACCAGATACACCTCGCGGCGCAACGCTTTGTCGGCTTCGCCAAGCTGGGCCGGGTCGATACGGCCAGCGGCACGAAGCGCCGCTTCATGGCCCTGGCCAAAGGCCCAGACCCGGCGCAAAAAGCGGCTCGCGCCCTCAACCCCCGCCCCCGACCACTCAAGCTGCTGCTCAGGCGGCGCGGCGAACATCGTGAAAAGACGCGCGGTATCAGCGCCGTACTGGTCGATCAGCAATTGCGGATCAACCCCGTTGTTCTTGGATTTCGACATTTTCTCGATGCCGCCCAGCACCACCGGCTGACCATCGGCATTGAGCGTTGCGCCCACCGGACGGCCCTTCTCATCGTGCGTGACGGTGACATCGAGCGGGTTGTACCAGGTTTTCTTGCCCGCCGCGTTTTCGCGGTAATACGTCTCGTTGAGCACCATGCCTTGCGTCAGCAGGTTCTTCGCTGGTTCGCCGAAGTTAATCAGCCCCATGTCGCGCATCACCTTGGTCCAGAAACGTGAGTACAGCAGGTGCAAAATCGCGTGTTCGATCCCGCCGATGTACTGGTCCATTGGCATCCAGTAATCAGTGCGGGCATCAACCATCGTGGAGGCATCGGGCGCGGCGTAGCGCGAGAAATACCACGAGGAATCAACGAAGGTGTCCATCGTGTCGGTTTCGCGTTTGGCCGGTGCACCGCAGGTTGGGCAGGTGCAGTTGACGAACGCCGCCGATTTCGCCAGCGGGTTGCCCGTGCCATCCGGCACGAGATCTTCCGGCAGCACCACCGGCAGATCTTTTTCTGGCACCGGCACATCGCCGCAGCTCGGGCAATGAATGATCGGGATTGGCGTGCCCCAGTAGCGCTGACGCGAAATGCCCCAGTCGCGCAAGCGCCAGGTGACCTGACGCTCACCCACACCCAGTGCACTCAGATCAGCGGCAATGGCATCGACAGCAGCCTCGAACCCCAAACCGTCGTACTTGCCACTGTTAATGCACACGCCGTTAGTCTTGTCGCCGTATGACTCGTGCCACGCCTCCGCCGAGAAGGTCATGCCTGGATGCGCCACCACCTGCTTGAGCGGCAGACCGTATTTCTTCACAAAGGCGAAATCGCGCTCGTCGTGCGCTGGCACGCCCATCACCGCACCTTCGCCATAACTCATCAGCACGTAGTTGCCGATCCAGACTTCGACCTGCTCTTGCGTCAGTGGATGCGTGACGTAGAAGCCGGTTGCCATGCCCTTCTTTTCCATCGTGGCGACATCGGCTTCCGCGACACCGCCGCGCTTGCATTCGTCGATGAACGCTGCCAGCGCGGGCTGATCTTGTGCGAGACGCGTGGCCAGCGGATGCTCAGCGGCAATCGCGCAGAACGTGACGCCCATGATGGTGTCGGCGCGCGTCGTGAAAACACGCAGCAACTTCTTCTCACCATCGATTTCATAAGGAAAGCCGAAGTTCACACCAAAGCTTTTGCCGATCCAGTTTTGCTGCATGATTTTCACGCGCTCGGGCCAGCCGAGGCCTTCGAGGTCATTCAGCAGTTCATCGGCGTATTGCGTGATGCGCATGTAGTACATCGGAATTTCGCGCTTCTCGATCAGCGCGCCGGAGCGCCAGCCGCGCCCGTCGATTACCTGCTCGTTGGCCAGAACGGTCTGGTCAACCGGATCCCAGTTCACCGTGCCGGTTTTTTTATATGCGATGCCTTTTTCGAGCATCTTCAGGAACAGCCATTGATTCCATTTGTAATACGACGGATCGCAGGTAGCGATTTCGCGTGACCAGTCGATCGCCAAGCCCATCGACTGCATCTGGCGCTTCATGTAGGCGATGTTGTCGTAGGTCCATTTAGCGGGTGGCACGCCGTTGGCCATCGCCGCGTTTTCGGCAGGCATACCGAACGCATCCCAACCCATCGGCATCAGCACGTTGTGACCATTCATCCGCAGATAGCGGTACATCACATCGTTGATCGTGTAATTGCGCACGTGCCCCATGTGCAGCTTGCCCGATGGGTAGGGCAGCATCGACACGCAGAAAAATTTGGGCTTGCTGCTGGTTTCCGTCGCCTTGTAAGCGTCGCTGGCGCGCCATTGCCCTTGCACGGCGGCTTCGACGTCGGAGGGAGCGTATTTTTCTTGCATGGTGTGGTGGGTCGGTGAGGGTGATGCGCTCAGACCAGGCCTGATGAGCGGGCCCGATGCGCTGCTTGATGAGTGAGGACGTTTGCCCCGAAGGCGAGAAAAACAAAACGCAGATTATACCGGTCGGCCAGGCCTGTGCCGCATGGTGCCGCGCGCACCAGTGCGTGTTGGTACGTGCTGCGCGACAGCGCGGAAGGTAGGCAAAACATGCGCCTGACAGGGCTGACGACGAGCCTTGAGGAGGGCTTCGAAAAAGTGAACCGTTTGAGCGCGACGGTTACTTACCATGCCAGGACACGCGCACAGAATGCGAGAGCGCCTGCAAACCGAACCCGTCGCAGAATTCTGACTGCACGGATAACTCTTAAACTCATATTGAGAGACTTTATGACACGCCCAGCAACACCAGGAAATAAAACCAAATACACCAACGACAATCTCTACAAAAATAGTCTCCATAGTCACTCTAAGCAGGGAAATAAAAAAACTGACTCTACAAGCCAGCTTGGGAAAAAACCCGCTAGCACTCCGCAGACAGAATTAGAGCCGCGAGTTAACAACCCAATAGCGGAACAAAAAACCATTATCGGAACAATCGTCGATCTCAAGTTGGCAGTCCAAGCTGATAAAGCCCCTGACAACGCCGCTATCGACAACAACTACACCGCGGCCACACCTACTTCTCCGCTGGAAAACCAGGCTCCCAGCCCGGAATCAGCGCCTCAAAATACGGCCGTGGACGACTCGTGCCCTGACCTGCTGCCAGAATCTTCCACGCATGACGCTGAGACAAACAGCAGCATTAACCCACTAGAAGAAGACGCGGACTTTGAAATGATCGGTAAAGAAGAACTTAATGTGGATGATTTTTATATGGCTGATTTTTAGGAAACGTCGCCTTCCAACAAAAGCGATAAACCACGTTATTGAATCTGATGTGAATCAGCCGTAGCGGCAGGCGGATCGGTCACAAATCCGATCCGCTCCAACCCGGCTTGCTGCGCGGCACCCATCACCTGGGCAATCACCTCGTACCGGGTCGAACGTTCAGCTCGTAACTGGATCTCAGGCGGGCTGTCGCTGTGTGCCGCAGTCGCAAAATCGGTGCGCATCTGAGCTAGTGTGATAGCCGTGCCATCCCAGTAAATCTGGTTCGCGGCATCAATCGAAAGCGTGACGGTGTGCGGCTCCTGCGGTGCCGGAGCGGCTGCCACCCGGGGTAACTCCAGCCGGATGGCATGCGTGAACAGCGGCGCGGTGATGATGAAAATCACCAGCAACACCAGCATCACGTCGATTAGCGGCGTCATGTTGATCTCCGCCATCGGTGCTGCTGCTGGTTTTTTTTCAAGTCCGCCAAATGCCATCTCGCCCTCCGGTACGCGCGTGGCTCAATCTGCCTGAGCGCAGATGTAAGCGTGCAGATCATGAGCGAACGCATCCAGCTCTTCGCTCAGTTGCCGCGCCAGCCGGCCCAGTACGTTGTATGCCAGCACGGCGGGGATGGCGACCACCAGCCCGAACGCGGTCATGATGAGCGCCTCTCCGACCGGCCCCGCGACGTTTTCAATCATTGCCTGGCCGCTGGCAGCGATACTGCCGAGCGCGTGATAAATGCCCCAGACAGTGCCGAGCAAACCAACAAACGGTGCCGTGCTGCCCACCGAAGCCAGCAGCACCTGACCAAACTCAAGCCGCCGCTGTGAGGTGCTGAGCGCCTGGCGCAACGCGCGCAACACCCTTTCGCCACGCTCGACGCGCGCCAGCAAGATGCCAGGCGCGCCGGATTCAGCAGCATCCAGTGCAGCTTGCGCGAGCGGCACGAAGACCCGCTCACGGTCTATCCGGCGCAACACGGCCAGGCCATCCGTCAGCGTCGCCGTCTGCCAGAATTGAGCGACGGCGCGCACTGATTGACGCTTTGCGCGGCCCAGCATCCACCCTTTAGCCAGCAGAAAACACCAACTCGCCACCGACATAGCCAGCAACACATACGCGACGCCATGCGTAACCGCATCGCCGGTTTGCAGGTAATGAATCACGCCTGTGCTTGCCATCTGAGCCCGCCGTGTATCTAGATCGAGAAAAACTAAAGAAAAATATCGCCCGGCGTAACGTCAGTTCAAGCCAAGCACGTCTTGCATATCAAAGAGACCGCTAGCCCGGCCCTCAAGAAAATGCGCTGCGCGCAGCGCACCTTGTGCATACGACAGACGGCTGGAAGACTTGTGCGTGATCTCGATACGCTCGCCAGTGCCAGCAAACAGCACTGTGTGATCGCCCACGATGTCACCACCGCGAATCGCCGAAAAGCCAATGGTCGACGGATCGCGCTCGCCGGTCACACCTTCGCGGCTATACACCGCGCAGTCAGCCAGATTGCGCCCCAGTGCACCGGCCAGCACCTCGCCCATTTTTAGCGCGGTGCCGGAGGGCGCATCGACCTTATGCCGGTGATGCGCCTCAATCACTTCGATGTCATAGCCCTGAGCGAACTGGCGTGCAGCGAATTCGAGCAACTTCAACGTGACGTTGACCCCAACGCTCATGTTCGGCGCGAAGACGATACCGGTGTGTTCCGCCGCCTCACGCAACTGCGCTTTTTGCGCATCGTCGAACCCGGTCGTGCCGATCACCAGCTTCACCTGATGACGCAGCGCCGCTTGCACGTGCGCCATCGTGGCTTCTGGACGGGTGAAATCAATCACGCAATCAGCTGCGGCGAACACCTGATCGATGTCATCGCTCAGCATCACGCCCGTATGTTTGCCCAGAAATGCTCCGGCATCCTGCCCGAGCTGGGGCGTACCCGCCCGGTCGAGCGCACCGGAAAGTGTCACGCTGCTGTCGTTGAGAATGGTTTCGATGAGCATGCGGCCCATCCGGCCAGACGCGCCTGTAATAGCAATTTTCATGGGAACGACTCGAAAAATAACGGGCGGTGCCGAGCAGCGTCAGACACAAGCCACTAGAAAAAACGACGGGCCATACGGCCCGTCATTGCATAGAACACCAAAGAGTTCACCTTGATACCGGTTACTCGCCCGTCGGCCCCACCGGAGGCGCGCTGCTGTTGTCCTGGACAACCGGAGGCGTCGAGCGATGGAACTGAAACTGTGGCTGACTTGGTGAAGCTGATCCTTGAGGCACGCCGCCATTGGAAGCTGGCGTATTGGAGCGCACCGAAGGCGTGGTATTGCGAGCCGGGGCCTGGACCGCATTGGTCAGACGGTTAGCCGCTTGAGCTGCCTGCGCGTTGGCATCGGTAACCGGCAGCGTAGTCACACCTGCTGCATCGTCTGCAGGCGAACGGGCCACATCTGGCACCGTAGGCTCAGGCACCGGCGCGGGATTCGCAGTGGCACCACCCGCGAGTGCTGATTTTTTGCCGCTCTTGTCGCCGTCAATTTCAGCGAGCAGTTCGAGATTGGACGGGAGATCTTCGCCACCGCTCCAGCTCGTCACCACGTCACCGGAGAAATTCACGACGAAGTCCCGCTGCTGCACGATTGAGGTCGAACCACGTTTGAAATAAAACACGTAGTCCCAGCGATCCGCGTGGAACATGTCAGTCAGAAGTGGCGTGCCGAGCACCTGGCGAACCTGTGCCCGAGACATGCCAGCGCGCATCTGCGCCACGGCCTCTCTCGAAACGAAATTACCCTGAACCACCGTAATTCGATAAGGCGTGATGCGCTGGGCGATACGCTGCGTGATGCTGTCGTAGCTGCCGCATCCCGCTAGCGCAACGGCAACCGCCGCGAACAGGGCGCTACGCCCCCAGTAAACCGATAGATATTTTGAAATCATTTCACTCACCATGCGGGCTTGCAGACAAGCCGCGCGAGTTTTGTCGATTGACAATGATGACCTGGACCAACCAAAAGCCATTACTATGAGAACCCTGAATTGTACTCTAGGGATCCCTTGCCATGACCAACCCAGCCGATCTCAAGAATATCGGACTCAAGGCGACCCTACCGCGCCTCAAAATTCTGGAGATTTTTCAGCATAGTCCGGTGCGTCATCTGACCGCCGAAGACGTCTACCGCAACCTGCTGCACGAAGAACTCGATATCGGTCTGGCCACGGTTTACCGCGTGCTGACGCAGTTCGAACAAGCAGGCTTGCTATCACGCAGCAATTTCGAATCCGGCAAAGCCGTATTCGAACTAAACGAAGGCTCACACCACGATCACCTGGTGTGCCTTGACTGCGGCCGAGTCGAAGAATTTTTCGACATCGAGATCGAGAACCGCCAGCAGGCAATTGCCAAAGAGCGCGGCTTCAAACTGCAGGAACACGCACTCGCACTGTATGGCATGTGCACCAAGGAGAACTGCCCGCATCGCAAGTAAGTAAGTCCTGGTGCTGCGCGAAGTATCAGCCGCCCCGCCCTGCTTCAAACCAGACAAAAGCCCCGCCTGAGTGCAGTCATGCAATGCACACCCAGGCGGGGCTTTTTAACGCCGTTCAACTTCCGGCGTGCTCAGTTAACGCTCAATCAGCGCTCAATCAGCATTCAATCAAAGCTTAAGCTGCATGCGCCAGCGCAATGGCTGTATCCAGCATGCGGTTCGAGAAACCCCATTCGTTGTCGTACCAGCTCGATACTTTCACGAGGCGGCCCGAAACCTTGGTCAGCGTGGCATCGAAGGTCGACGAAGCGGGATTGTGGTTGAAGTCAATCGAAACCAGCGGTGCGGTGTTGTAACCCAGGATGCCCTTGAGCGAGCCCTCGGAGGCCTCCTTCATGATCGCGTTCACTTCGTCTACCGTCGTATCGCGTTTGGCGATAAACGACAAATCGACAATCGACACGTTGATCGTCGGTACGCGAATCGCATAGCCATCCAGCTTGCCATTCAGCTCAGGCAGCACCAGGCCAACTGCGGAAGCCGCACCCGTTTTGGTCGGAATCTGGCTATGCGTGGCCGAGCGCGCACGGCGCAGGTCCTCGTGATAGACGTCGGTCAACACCTGATCGTTGGTGTACGCATGGATTGTGGTCATCAAACCATTTTCCAGGCCGATCTTGTCGTTCAGCGGCTTGACCAGGGGTGCCAGGCAGTTCGTCGTGCATGAAGCGTTTGAAATGACGGTGTGCGCCGACTTCAGCGTGTGATGGTTCACGCCATAAACAATCGTTGCATCGACATCCTTGCCGCCCGGCGCCGAAATAATGACCTTCTTCGCCCCGGCTTTGATGTGCGCGCCCGCTTTTTCCTTAGTGGTGAAAAAACCTGTGCATTCCATCACCACATCGACGCGCAGTTCGGCCCACGGCAATTCGGCCGGGTTACGGACAGCCAGTACGCGGATCTGGTCGCCATTGACCACGAGGTAATCGCCATTCACGGACACTTCACCCGGAAACTTGCCGTGCGCGGTGTCGTATTGCGTCAGATGAGCGTTGGTCTTCGCATCACCGAGATCATTGATCGCAACGATTTCGATATCGTGTTTCTTGCCGTTTTCATACAGGGCGCGCAGGATGTTGCGGCCGATCCGGCCGTAGCCGTTGATTGCGACGCGAATCGTCATGGTCTATCTCCTGATAGCTGAAAAAAATAGGTTCGATTCTGTTCTGACGGACAAGCTTTGCCGGGCATCAACCCGGCAAAGCAAACGGCGCAAGTTAACCAAGTGCCTCTTTAGCTGCGGCAACAACATGCTCAACCGTAAAGCCAAAGTGTTTGAACAACACGCCAGCAGGAGCAGATTCACCGAAGGTGTCGATCCCAACCACGCGGCCTTCAAGGCCAACGTACTTGTGCCAGAAATCGGTCACACCGGCTTCGATCGCAACCCGGCGCACGCCTTTAGGCAAGACACGTTCACGGTATTCAGCGTCCTGGCGGTCGTACACCGTGGTTGAAGGCATCGACACCACGCGGGCCGCAATGCCTTCGCTCGCGAGAGCTTCAACGGCACCCAGCGCCAGCTCGACTTCTGAGCCGGTGGCAATCAGGATAACTTTGCGGGCAACGATCTCATCGTTCCAGTCACGCAGCACGTAGCCGCCCTTGGCGACATTTGCAATCTGCGCATCGGTGCGCGCCGAAAACGCGAGGTTCTGGCGGCTAAAGATCAGACACGAAGGACCATGATGCTCAATCGATTGGGTCCACGCCACGGCTGTTTCGACGGTATCGGCTGGACGCCAGACATCCAGATGCGGAATCAGGCGCAAGCTCGACACATGCTCGATCGACTGGTGCGTCGGACCATCTTCGCCAAGACCGATCGAATCATGCGTGAACACAAAAATTGACGGTGACTTCATCAGCGCGGCCACGCGCAGCGCATTGCGGCTGTAATCAGAAAACGTCAGGAACGTGCCGCCGAAAGCCTTATAGCCCCCATGCAGCGCAATGCCATTGATCGCCGCGCTCATGCCAAATTCGCGCACGCCGTAATTGATGTGGTTGCCCCACTGAATGCCGCTCGCGCCATCATGCGCCGCGCGCACCGGCTTCGAGGCCTTCCAGTTGGTAAGGTTCGAACCCGTCAGGTCGGCCGAGCCGCCCAGCAATTCGGGCAGCACCGCGGCCAGCCCTTCAATCGTTTGCTGCGAGGCTTTGCGGGTGGCGACGGTTTCAGCCCGCTGATTCGCCCCAGCAATGATTTCCTGCGCCTGCTGCGCCCAGTCAGCAGGCAGCTTGCCGGTGCTGCGACGCACGAACTCAGCAGCTTCCTGCGGGTATTTCGCCTTGTATTGCTCGAATGCGGCGTTCCATTGCGCTTCGATTTGCTTGCCGGACGGCTTGGCGTCCCACGCTGCGTAGACTTCAGCAGGAATCTCAAACGGACCCCATGTCCAGCCTAGCGCAGCACGCGTCGCCGCGATTTCTTTATCGCCTAGCGGCGCGCCGTGCGCATCATGGCTGCCCGCCTTGGTGGGTGCGCCTTCTCCAATCACCGTCTTGCAGCAGATCAGCGTTGGCCGGTCCGAGCGCTTGGCCTGCACAATCGCCGCATCGACAGCATCGACGTCGTGACCATTAACCGCAGGAATCACATTCCAGCCATACGCTTCAAAACGCTTTGGCGTGTCATCGTGGAACCAGTTCACGACCTCGCCATCAATCGAGATGCCGTTGTCGTCATAAAACGCGATCAGTTTGTTCAGCTTCAGCGTGCCGGCAAACGAGCACGCTTCATGCGAAATGCCTTCCATCAGGCAGCCATCGCCAAGAAACACATAGGTATGGTGATCGACGATTTTGGCTTCAGCTTTGTTGAATTCAGCGGCAAGCAGCGCTTCGGCCAGTGCCATACCCACCGCATTGGCCAAGCCCTGCCCGAGCGGGCCGGTGGTGGTTTCAACGCCTGGCGTAATGCCATATTCGGGATGGCCTGGCGTTTTTGAATGCAATTGACGGAAATTTTTCAGCTCTTCGATGGGCAAATCGTAGCCAGTCAGATGCAACAACGCGTACAGCAACATCGAGCCATGACCATTCGACAGCACGAAGCGGTCGCGGTCGGCCCAGTGAGGATTGGCTGGGTTATGACGCAGATGCCGTGACCAGAGCGCAACGCCAATCTCAGCCATGCCCATCGGCATGCCGGGATGGCCTGAGTTAGCTTGCTGGACAGCATCCATGGCCAAAGCACGAATTGCATTGGCCATCAGGGAAGTAGAAGCGGGAAGGTGTGAGGTAGACGGGATCGTCATGTCGAGTCCGGAGAGCGGGGCCAAAAAGCAGAAAGCGGGCGTCATCCGGAAAAGCACTGCGACCAGCCGCCCCGGCGCACGATGCGGCGCCAGTAGACGCGAAACGGGCAGAGCCTAAGCGGAAACGGCTGCAAAGCGGGGCATTCTAGCAGATCAAGGCCTCGTTCCTGACGGCTCCCGGATCATGCAACGCATATGAACCGCCACATTCAAGGCCCATCGGCCGTCGTAGCTTGTGGCGTGGCCCAAGCCCTTCGCCAGATGTACCGCACCATCCAGGCCATAAGCTAAAAACCACGTGTTCATGCAAATCACCTCTATCCTGGATTCATTATTCGGCCCTATCCGAGCCGATTTGCATCAATTTTCGTTGATATTTAAGCTTGTTCCTGAATTCGGCTGATCAAACTAAGTATTTTCTTAAAGCTATCGCAGTAACAATTTGGCACAATCCGACGCTGGTCACCGCACGAATGATGGCCGTCTGGCTGTGCACCACCTATCCTGATGTATCAATCCGGAACACTTCCATGGCCTCTTCCCGTCCAACTGGCGTACCCTGGCTCACTCCTTATCTGACTGTGCGTGATGCACGCGTGGCCACTGCCTTTTTCGAGGCGGCGTTCGGCTTTAAGGTGCGCGATAGCGTGCAGGATAACGGTGTCGTGATGCACGTCGAAATGACTTACCAAGACTCGCTGATCGTGATGTTCGCCCCCGAAGGCGCGTTCGGCTCAACGGCACAAACACCCCAAAGCGCAGGCGCAACCGCACCGCAGTCGTTTTA